>JAWXCN010000054.1:0-32610 GCA_034408725.1 Candidatus Hydrogenedentota bacterium | reverse complement strand
ATATAAGGGCTGGAAACCATTCGCCGACCGGTCACAGGACAGCGGCAGGACCTGGGTGCGCAGCGAAACCTGGGCAATCGATCCGGCAATTATTCCCGGCAACGGCGCGATTCAGCCCACATTGTGGGAGTCGGCGCCGGGCAAAGTTCATGCCCTTCTTCGCACAACCGCGGGGCGCGTTGGCCGCACCGATTCGACAGATGGCGGCCGCACCTGGTCTGCCGTCTATCTGACAGACCTCCCGAACAATAACAGCGGTCTCGACGTGCTAAAACTGGACGACGGACGTCTTGTGCTCATTTATAATCCCGTGGGCAAAGACTGGGGCGCGCGCTCTCCTTTGAATCTCGCGTTATCAAAGGACAATGGCGCCACGTGGCTCGACCTCGCCGAGCTCGAGGACGAAGCTGAAAAGGAATTTTCCTATCCCGCCGTAGTGCGAACTACCGCTGGTATAGCCGTATCCTACACTTGGAAGCGGGACCGTATTTTCGTTTGGCAGATCCCGCTCGCGGTCCTGGATCGCTAACGGACCGTCATTCTTCTGGAAATTCCCCCCGCGAAACGGTATAAATACCCATTCATCGTAAAAGGGGTAGCTGCAATGCGTATTCTCATTTTGGCCTGTGCCGTCTTGTCCGGTTTCGCATCCGCTCAGGAGTTCAAGGCAGGATTCGCAAAGCGCGACATCACTCCCCAAAAACCGATGCCGATGTGGGGCTACGGCGCCCGGCATGACGCGCTATCCGTGGGTGTGCGCGACCCGCTATACGCCAAGTGCATCGTATTCGACGCCGGAGACAAAAAACTCGCCGTCGTCACAATGGATATTGGCCGTGGGCCGACCGCAGTCATGATCACGGCAATTCGCGAGGCAGTCGTGGAAAACGGTGTTGCCTACGTCCTGATTTCAGGTTCTCATACCCATCATGGCCCCGTGATCGAATTGCTCGATGCACCGGAAAAGGGCCAGGGGAAATTTCAAGATGCCGTCGACTATACAATGCACCTTCAGGTCACTTTGATCGATGTCATCAAGGAAGCAGCCTCGGCTACCCAGCCCGCGAAAATTGGTTGGGGTTCTGCCGCTGTCGCAATGAACCGGAACCGTCACGACAAGACTGATCCAAAACCGATAGACACGGAAATGTCGGTCGTGCGTGTTGATGGCGCGAATGGCACACCAATCGCCCTGCTTGTGAACTACCACGCGCATCCCACCCGTCTCCCTGCCGACGACCTGCGTTATTCAGCGGAATGGCCCGGAGAAATGATGAAAAACGTCGAATCGAAATTCGGCGCTCCGTGCATGTTCGTTCAGGGCGCCGCCGGCGATTTAACGACACAATCGACCGAGGAAACTAAAACGCTCGAGGCATTCGGCGCGGCCATTGCCGGCGAGGCGTTGAAAATAAACGAGACCATCACCACCGCGGTCCCTGTCGCTCCGTCCATCAAGGGAATAGACAATGAATTCTCGTATCCGACACGTTCGGACATATCGAGTCCAGCAAGCCAGAAACTGCTCAAAGGGGCGTTTTTCCCCGAATTGGTCAACGCATTCATGACAGAGATGGGCGATAAGCAGATACACCCGCAGCTGACCTCAATTTTGCTCAATGGCGAAATTTTTTGGGTAGGCGTTTCAGGCGAATACTTTTGCAGCCATTCGCTTCACTTGAAGGAACGCGCGGAGGGTGTAAAGGTGATCTTTCAGGGCTATTGCAACGGTCACCACATGTATTTCCCTACCATCGAAGGCGCCTCCCAGGGCGGCTACGGCGCGGATGCGAGTGTTTCTTGGGTGCCGCTCGGGGCCGGCGAAGACATCATGGATCAGGCCCTGATCAATCTCTATAAAATGCAGGAAAAATTTTAACGCCGATTCCAATTCGATGCATCTATTATCCTCCGGAATCCGATAGCACCCTTAGGTTCACAATGGCCTTCTCGTAGCCGGGATTGATCCGCAACGATTCCTCAAACCAATGTCGCGCTTCGGACTGTTGCCCATTTCGGGCGTACACGCTGCCCACGAGGTTGGTTAGCCGATAGTCATGTGGCGTTAGTTCGATTGCAGCAAGCAGGTGTTCCAGCCCCTTCTCGACGTCGCCCCCGCGCACATACCCCATGCCAAGATTCAATTGCGCAGGCGCATTGTTGGGCGCGTGTTGGACGGCAGACATCAGATAGTCCATTCCTTCCTCGTGTTTGCCAGCATCCAGCAGCAGCGTCCCCATATTTACCAATGAACGCGCGTGAGCCGGTCGGATGCGCAAGGCGGCTTCAAACTGCGCCGTCGCGTCCTCTTTTCTACGCTGGCCCCGGTATGCAACGCCAAGGTTTTGATGCGCGATGTAGTTGTTGTCCGTAACGGCAACGGCGTGCTCCCACAATGTCACGTCGTTACGCCAGGTGCCCAGTTCATTCAAGCTACGCGCGCACAACAGCAGAATCGCCGCGCTAAAAACGATGCCAGTCACCCGTGGCGGGATTGAAAACATCTTCGCTACGTCCCGGCCTCCCCAGACGAGCGCGACGAACAATCCAACGTAAGGCACATACGCGTACCGGTCACCCATCGCCTGCTCTCCCGCTTGCACAAACCCAATCACCGGCACGAGCGTACCCACGTACCAAAACCAGCCAAAGGCCAAATACGGCTGCGACTGGCCGCGACGGATAACAATCACCGTGAGCAGCAATAGGAAGAGCGTGCATGCCACTACTTTCCATGCTGGAAGCGCGTCCAGTGGATGCGGATAAAATGGCGCTAGTCCGAACGGAACAAATAATTTTTCAAGATAAGCTACGTATGACACCGCCACGTTTTGGAGCCGCACGTTCAATGGATACGATGTCTCCACGCCGATGGCGCCATAACTTCTCATGGCGATGTACGTAACTACGCTCGACAGAACGACGAGCGCAAGCAAGGGAAGTTTCTCAAGCGCCGGACGCCTCGACTCGTAAAACAAGTCTTTAGGATTCGTCAACACCGCCTTCATACGGCGCGCGGGCCACCAGTCGATAAGCAACAATAGCATCGGCCACGTTACCAGCATGGCCTTGCTCATCAGACCCAGCGCCAGTATCGCCGCAACACCGGCCATCCGGGCGCGCGTTTGTTTCTCCAAATACCCCGCGTAAAAATAAAGACACAACCATCCAAAAAATGTGCTCAACACGTTCTTCCGCTCGGCAATCCACGCGACCGACTGCACATTCATCGGATGGACCGCGAACAACATCGCCACGCACGCGCTCAACCAGACTTCTCTCGTCAACCGCTGTAGCGCGAAGAAAAGGAGCACACTGTTCACGGCATGCAGTATCACATTGGTCAGATGGTGCCCACGCGGCGCGTCCCCAAACAGTGACCAGTCCAGCGCGTGAGAAAGCCAAGTCAACGGATGCCAATGCGAGGCATGGCCCGTCGTGAACGCCCAAACGATGGTGTCAATACCCAGCCCGCGCTGAATCATCGCGTTCCCGGTCACGTAGTCGTTGTCGTCGTAATTGAGAAAGGCAAAATTTCCCGATCGCAAAAACAGGAAAAATGCGGCACACCCAATCAGGATCGCGATCAGCACGCGTGATCGGTCTGCCACCGGTAATGTAGCTGCCTCTTTAGACATGGCCCATAACAGTACCGCGTCATGCGCGCGCTATCAATCATGTCAAGACTCGAAAGTGATCCTCCCTTCATCCGCACTAATGTCCGACGGAATTACCGGCAAGCACAATTGTGAAGCCATACCAGCCGAATGGAATACCCACTGGCGCGCGGAGACGGGTTGCGTCTCCGCCGGAATGAAACCACCCGTATTCGGATTACGATCAAATCGCGGGAAGTTGCTGCTGGATACTTCGAGGCGAATCTGGTGTCCTGCCTTGAAAACCATGCTGGTCGGCCACAGCTCGATACGAATGGATGTAGGCGGAGAATTGGTCCTAAAATCACGCCTCAGAATTCCATCGCATACATTGAATGCCCGTCCATCGGGATGAACGTCAACCAGTTTCGCCGTGAAATCGGTGTTCGGCGCAGTCGTTGCCACATGAAGAATTGCGCAGACGTTGCCGGTAACTTCAACTGGTGCAGCGAGCACCGGGCTGGTATACACAAGTACATCCCGCCGGCGTTCTACCCGGTTCTGATCCTTGATTCCAGCGCGCTTTCCCAAGACCGCTCCCCCAGCCGTAGGCACAGGATTGCGCGGATCGTACTCGAACGAATCCGCCGGTTCATCGCGCTCCAGGACCTGAAGAGAAAGCATACCGTCTCCATTCACGGTATTGGCCCGGCCATTACTTCGCAGATACAAAGAAATGTCTTCGGCCCGCGCCAAAGGCCATTCCTGCTCGTCCCGCCATTGGTTTATCCCCAACACGAATAGCCTGACGGGTGCGGTCTTGCGCGCCGCATCGCTCGTGCCCGCCAAATGGGTATCAAACCAATCGATCGCGGGCGCCAGGGCCGCGCGCCTGTAGTTTTCCCTGTTCGCAGATTCCGGCAACTCAAACGAAGCTGCATGGCTCCACGGCCCGATAAGCAGCCGTGTATCACGCGCAACCGGCGGTGCGGCCCGTCCGCGGATGCGCTCAAAACCCTTCAATTGCGCGGGCAGGAACGGATCATGCCATCCCCCTATCAGATGCACCGGGGCTTGAATCGAAGCGGCGCGATCCTCACCATCGATTTCCTTCCAATACTTATCCTGTTGGGTATGGGTCGCCCAGTCATCAAAAAACGGAATGTCTTCCACTGCGCGATTATCCGCCTCCCGCAGTGGATATCCATTTACCCCGCGATCAATCATTCGTGCAGACGGAATTTTGTCCATGTCACGGTAGCTGCGCAACGCCCAATACAACCCGCTCTCAAGAGCGAATGCACCACCCGGATAAAGCATCTCACGCACTTCGGAACTCGCGATCTGAATCATATACGCCTTCGGCCCCGGTTCCCTTTGGTCAGCAATGGCCCATTGCGTGTACCCGAATGATGAGCCGCCCCACATGCCGATGCGTCCGTCGCACCAAGGCTGCGCGGCCAACCAGTGCAGCGTGTCGATTCCATCGCTGCGCTCCGGTGCAAGCGGATAAAACTCGCCGCCGGAAGGCAGCCGCCCCCGGCTTGATTGCAACACGACGGCATACCCGCGAGACGCCCAAAACTTGCCCGCGATGTCGCTCATCAATCGCGTCTTCCAGCTTTGTGAGTACGGCGCCCGAACAAGCACCGCCGGGACCGAAGCCGGTCCCTTGGGCCGATAGACATTGGATACCAGCGTCACGCCATCGGACATGGGTGTCCGGACGTCGCGCTCGATCTCGACCGCATATTGTGCCGTGCGCACACCTCCCCGAGGAAGGTATGCACGCTCTGCCAAACTCCTGCATCCAGTGCCCAACGAAAGAAGCGTGAGGGCTATACAAAAGACGCTGCCGCACTGTCCCGTCATGGCGTACCCTCCATATGAATATGCGAACGGTGATAGTGCCCGAACACAATGATGAAACTCGCCAGCACCCAGTGAAACACAATTGGGATACAGCCGCCCAACCAGCGCTCATCAGGAAGCATTGCCATCCGCACCATATAGCGAAAGACCATACCCACGAAATACACATAACCAGATATCAAGACACCGCGCCCAAATACCGGGCGGGCCGTCACAAAAAATCCGGCGCCGCGCTGAAAATCGACACACACTTTCGCATAAACGCCAATAATGATGATCTGGGCGGCGAGTAAGGGTCTGTACGGGATCAAACCGGAATACCATTCCTCCATCGGTGGCAGCCAGGCGACATCAAAATAGGCAACCGCCAACTGCCCCGCAACGCGCAAAACAAATAGGGCCAGAAGCAGCCACAATATTGCTGCCCACCGTTGTGATGCATACCCGATCATGGGAATTCTATTAGCTCCTATATATACCGTTCATATACAAACTATATACATGAAGCCGTCTCGCCGTCAAGCACTCTTTTTTTGGCGCTGCTACTTCGCCTTGTTACGGTCGAGCGTGTACGTTACGGGAGCCGCGGTATCAGACGCCCATTGTCCGCCGGGCGCAAGCTCGCTGCTCGCTTCCAGGGAAAACGATACGCGGATGGTCTTGCCGAGTTTGATGATCGGCTTGTCCTTGTGGTTCACCATGAACCCGCGGAACGGCGCCTTCATCTCCGCCTCATGTTTGTCCGGAGATAGCGCGATGGTGATTATGCCTTGGTACACCGGGCCTCGATCGGATACCCAAATGATGGTGTCGTCCCCATTCGGCAGCGTAATTTCGCCGGGATTCCCCTGCGGCAGATCCCACCAAACCCACTGGGAATAGTAGTCGTAGGTCCCCTTGCGGACGTGTACGAATCCGTTCGCCTGATCCAGCATGGCCTGATCCAGTTCAGTCTGATTGCGCGCGCCGTGGTTCAGATAGTGACCCGTGTTGAATGCGCCGTTGTAATACTCGACCTCCATGTTCATGTCGTAGCCGCGGGTTGTTGGATAATACCCGCCCTCGTGAAGCCAGTATCCCGTCTTCAGCTTGTTATCGACATCAATGGTTACGATGACGTAATAACGTCCCGCCGGCCCATCGCCTTCGTTTTGCGTGCGGCCAATCTCACCCACCGCGCGAAAATAGGCGTACAGGTTCTTTTTGTCGTGCGTAAATTTATACTCCAGCAAGTCCACGTCAGGATGGCTTACGAGAGCGGGCGTGTCACCTTGCTGGTCGTGATCGGTATCGTGGGGATCGCCTTCGGTGTCCGAATGCGACGGCACAGCATCCCAATCTGAAAATGTCCCATCAATCGATATTTCGTGTCTCGGTTCGGCGATGGCGCAAACGGCGCCGAGTGCCAATACCATCGTCAATTGTGTTATCCATCGCATTACCCGTACCTCCTGATAGTACACCTGAAACGACTGAAGGCCACGCCTGTCGGGCGCGGCCTTCAACTATAAGCTTTATGGTGCCGGAGAAGGGACTTGAACCCCCACGGGCTTGCGCCCACACGGCCCTGAACCGTGCGTGTCTGCCAATTTCACCACTCCGGCGGAAAATATCACTTGGCGAACGAAACTATAGTGTAGAAAATAGACCCTCATCAGGTCAATTTTTGCTTTGTAACCGGCGCCTCCGCGTCGTTCTCCAGGTACATTACTTTCGGAACAGAAAGGCCCGCTGTGTCACCAACGGACGCACATCTTATCGAATCCTGGCGCTCTCGGCGCGACGCCGAAGCATTCCACGTTTTGCTTCAGCGTCACGCGCGGATGGTCTATGCCACTTGTATGCGCATTCTCAAAAACAGTCACGACGCCGAGGAAGTCACCCAGGATTGCTTCGTGATACTGGCGCAGTCGACTGCGCGCATTGACTCGTTCATCGGTCCTTGGTTGCATCGCGTCGCCACAACGCGCGCGTTTGATCGCCGGAAAGTTGATATCCGTCGGGAAGCGCGGCATGCGCGACTCACATCCCTTGAACCGCCAACGGTACACATGGACGATTTGCTCGAACATGTCGACGCCGCGATTGCAGCGCTTCCAGACGACGCGCGCGCCATTGTCATCGCCCATTTCCTTGAAGGCCGCTCACAACAGGACATCGCGCAAGACCTCGGCTTGACACAACAGGCTGTCTCGCATCGGCTGAAGAAAGGGATTGATCGCCTTCGCGAGACGCTTCGGCGTCGCGGCGTGCCGGTCTCTGCGGTGGCAATTGCATCATTTTTCGCCGAAAACGCTTCTGCCGCGATGCCCAATTGCTTATCAGCAGCGCTTGAAAAACTCGCTCTCGCCGGTACCGGGCGAATCCTTGTTGCAAACGGTGGAGCGTCCATTGGCGGTGGAATTTCAAGCATGGCACTCGGGGGAATTATCATGAAGAAAACTGTCTTGATAGTAGTGCTCGCGGTTCTCGTGGCAACGTTTGCTTTCTACGCAAGCACAGTCCCGAAGCCCGCGGCGCCGCGGCCTGTGCGCGTTGACCATGCTGCCCCGGCAACACCATCAATAAATCCCGCCCCTAACCAAATTCAACTCTCACATGCCATCGCGCCTGCCGCAAGCCCAGCGGTTAAGCGAGAACCAGGCGAAATCGCCGATTCGGCAGACTACGTCTCAATATCCGGAACTGTATCCGACACCGAGGGGCGACCGATCCAAGGAGCACAAGTTTCAATCGTTGCATGGGGAGTCGAAAAGAATGCGCCTGGCATTAAGGAGGCAGCAACGTTGCAACACCTGATTGGCGCGTCGCACCACATCTCACTTACCACGTCAAAGCCTGATGGCACGTTTAATATTGAAGGCATTCGCTATCAGGGACGCGCATTCGTGGCGGTAAATGCGCAGGGATATCGTGTTGTTGACGGAAGGGTCGGAGAAGTTGCTCTTTTACCGGGCGCGGAAGTAACTGGTCTCGATTTTATTCTGGATTTCAGCAATACCTTGCAAGGTATTGTGCTTTCTCCCGTTGGAACGCCCGTCGGTAACGCTACCATCCTGTGCACGGACACTGGCGTTGTCCTACGTTCGCAACTTGATGGCACGTTTTCTATGGGTCAACCCGTCGATAATAAGTTATTGACCTTCTTCGTCTACCATGAGTCTTATGGGCACTCGGTTTTTGGAGATATGAAACCATACGAAGGCGCCCGCATCGAACTGGTATTGGCCGGACATGCCACGCTTCACGGCAAAATCACCACAATCGACAACCTCCCGGCTTCGGGTTACACCATTCGTCTGGATGGAAAAGGGGAGCAGGATGGTCCGACCGACAACGAATTACCCGCATACACAGCCATCACCGATGACAATGGCGATTACGCAATCGATGAAATAGAGAGTAGGCACTACCAAATTCAAGTTCTTGGAAAACAAGGAACCCCTGCTTCAGCCACCATCCAGCTTGGCTTTATAGACGGAGGAGAGAAACGATCCTGGGATCATGTGTTGAAGGATGCGATGACGGTGCATGGAACGGTACGCAATGAAGCAACACACGAGCCCTCGCCCGGCACGTTCGTCGTTTGGGCGCTTGACGGAAAGATCACCGGTGAAACCCAAACAGATGATTCCGGCGCGTACTCCCTCGAACTCTTTGCGTGCGCGGGTGAAAGCGTTGTCGCCCCGTTGTTGACGCGGCCGTCGTACGATAAACAGCTATCCGAACACTCCATCGAACTCGCCACATCTGTCGATATCCAATCGGGCGGCACGCGCCAGATCGATTTGATACTTCCAGCCAGTTACTCCGCGTCAGTGTACTTCGTAGATCGCGATGGCAATTCTGTAGTGGACAACATTCAAGTAAAGGCCATCATGCATGATTTGACGCCCGGTGGCGCAAGTGCAAGAAAAACAGTGTACGCTGACGCTTCTGGCCGCTTTTCATACGACGGTTTCCAGCCCGGCCTGTCCTGCTATTTCGAGGCCCGGCCCGGCGAATCAACACCGTACATATCCGCAAGGTCCGCCCGATTTAGCGCGGAAGTAGAACTTGTTGTGCAGCTACACGAAGAAGGGCGTATGGTAGGCCGTCTTTTGGGCCCGGAGGGTTCTGTGCTGCGCGGGGCGAGTTTTTATTGCGGGCTCACGCTGGATAACGGTGAATCCTACGGACCGTTATCGACAACAACCAATTGGAACGGGTACTTTACGCTCGAAAAAGACCCAAGCATCAATCCCAGTTCTGTGCCTGCCACATCATTTCGTATGACCTTGTTCTGGCATGACGAGAACCGAAAAAGTTGGGCGTGGGAATCCGGAACCATTGAGGTCAGCCCGGGCGAAACTGTCGACATCGGTGAAGTTCAAGTTGAAGAATACAAACCGGCTTAACAGGTGAAACTTTCCGGAAACCGGCGAGAATCAGTTCTCCAAAATGAAGCCGTGATACAACCCCATGTAGTAGGGCAACAGAAACGACGCCGGGTCGCTCAATTGGCGCCCCGCCCCACCGTAATCAAGCGCCCAAGCATCCTGGCTCCAATGCTCGACGCTACGCTCGTCAATTGGCAACACGTACCCGGACGGAAGGTGGCCGTGCCCCCGTTCTCCACCGCGCTCCCGCGTGTGCGGCCGCAGGGGAACGATGTCCTTCCGGTGGCCGTTCGTTATGGACCATTCGATACGGTCAAGTGGGTAGCGCTCGAGGGTGTCCAGTGAATCCTTGAGCCATGTGCCACGCGGAGTCAGATCAATCGGTCCCCACGGGTTCACATGCTCCATACCCCAGCATTGTGACGCGTACATATAGTTGAAAAGCGGGTTCAATTCCGGCTCTTCGATCATCCAATAGTTATAAAACGCAAACGCATAATTCTCCTTCCGTTGTGGATCATCTTCATATTTCATGAGATTGTAGAAGCTCATGAAACCCATTTCGTCGTCGGATTGGTTTCCGCATCCGGGGCAGAGCTGCCATTTCGGAATCATCGTGTTCAAATCGTAGCGATGTTCCTTCACAAGATACTCATAGGCGTCGCGATACTTTGAGTCACCGCCGCTCATGTGCTCCGCAACCTTCAGGTAAGACAGAATGCTGAGTGAGTTTAACCCGCGACCAGCCCACCACGACGCCACGTCGTCCCAATTCTTCGGACTATATCGCCCCCACCGTGTCGGCTTTCCATCGTAGTCAACCAGATCAAAGTCGTGATCGATGAGATGATCGGTTAGCGCCAGTACGTGCTCGCGCACCCGGGCCTTTTCTTCGTCTGTCTCGGCGACAAGGTCGTAGTAACAGGCATAGAAAAAATAATGGCCATCCAACTCGTCGGAACTCGTATCGGACTTCCAATACCACTTTCCGTCCGCACTCTTCGGCCACCACGGCGAATGCGTCTTCCACAGCGCGTCTTCCTCGCGTTGTTTCTTTGCATCATCCCGGCCCACATTTGGATCGGGGCCATCGGTCGGCATGATGCTCCGCGCCACGAATCCCTTCGGCGGCGACAACTCGCCCCCCTGCGTCACTTCGCCGAGAAACCGTAACGCCTCAAACGCTTTCTTCGCCCGTTCCTTCGCTTTGGGGTCTTTCGTCGCCGCGTATGCAAAGCACTCGCCCGCGCCATACATGCCCGTCCACAACCCATCGTTGTCGCTGTCGTGCTGTTTGAACCCGCCTTCCAGGTCGCCAGGTTTGTCCAACGAGACCGACAACACAAACTCGTATGGCGTGCGCCGGTGATATTTGTCGATCTGGTCTTCGAACCGCTTTGCCTTTTCCTTCAACGTCATTGGCACACGCTCAATGACCCCGACGCCGTTGTCCGTCGCAAACCATGCCGCGCCGTTCTTATCGACTGCGATAGCGCGCACGTCATCCCCCGGCAACCAACGCTTGCCTTGCCGATATCCCCAATGCTCGCCATCAAATGAAAGCGCGCCCAGCTTTGTACCAAACCATGCGGTTTCATGCGCGAACGGCGCTGTACACGAAAATTCGTCGTACGGCAAACCGTCTTCGGTGCTGTAAAGTTTCCAGAGTTCCCCGCTCTTGCTGCCGATTCCTTGGGGAGATGCAAACCAAAGTGACTCATCGCCAAGATAACTAACGCCGCGCACATTGACCAAATCCCAGCGGCGCCGGCCGTCGTCAGGCGTTTGCGCCGACCAGTTCTTCTCCTGATCCATCAAGAACAACCCGGCATCGGCGGCTACAGCAATTTCGTATTTCGAGTTGAAAGCAATTCCGTGAACATGGGGCGCGTCGGCCAATAAAACCGCCAAGTCGGGAATCGGCTGAATACCAGATTGATCAAACAAAAATACGCCCTTTGTTGTGCCCACCATGCCGTCGCCATCGTCCGTCCCAGCGAGGAGACACGTAATACTTCCATTTTCATCCGGCAATGCGAACAAAGCGTCCGCGGATAATTGAGACACGACGTACACCGTGTCCGGCGTCGCCGCAAGCACGTTTGGGCCGTGATGCGCCACCGCGACCAGCGGCACGGAATCGAGGCCCTCCACCGGATTCCACACATTCTTATCCGGGTCAAATCTAGCCAAGCCTTTTGCTGTCGCCGCGTACACGCGATCCTCACGGGTAAGGGCGATGCCGAGCACGTCTTTGTCAGGCAATCCGTGTTCTACACCAAACTTGCGGCCTATTTCCTGTTCAAAGGTATCGGTCTCAATGCCCCGCAACGGCTCCGCCGCGAATGCCGATAGCATGATCCCCATCGCAATACACAAGCGCCAGTTCATCCGAGCACTCCTTTATTAAATTCGCGAGCAGCGACACAGCATCATATTTCCCACGAGTCTACCAAACCTCTATCGTGGGCCGTCTATGGCGATCAAATCGCTTGCTTCCTTATAGATCGACTGCAACGCCGCAGGTAACGGAGCGTAGACCTTGGTGAAATGGTCCTGATAGTCGGAATGAAGTCGCAGATTTGGAGCAACGCACTCCGTCCGTAATTCAATTCGGGACATTGCCTCGTGGTGGTCCCTGTATAAACCCACGCCAATGCCCGCGAGTATCGCTGCGCCAAGCAGCGTAACCTCGGGATTCCCCGTGATTTCTACCGGCAACCCCGTGATGTCCGCCTTGAGTTGCAGCCACAGCGGGTTCTTCTGACCGCCACCCACGACCCGAAGACGTTGAGGTTTCTTGCCCACGACATTCGTGATTGCACCAATCTGGTTTTGCAATTGAAAACAAAGTCCTTCCAACGCGGCGCGAACAATCTGCCCGCGAGACGTCATCGTTTGAAGCCCGAGGATTGTCCCCATTGTATGACGGCTCGCATCCGGGCCCATTCCGCGCATAAAACCCGGAAGCATGTACACGCCATTGGATGGCGTCTCAGCTTCCACAAACATTCTTCGATAACCATCGGCTTCCGGCACATCTCTGTAAAAGTTCGAGCGGACCCACTCGATAACCGCCCCGGCAATCATCAGACTTTGACATATCCATTGGCCGGGAAGCGCATGGCATTCAAAATCAAGTCCGTTCGCACGGTGTTCCGGCGTCGGACGAAACTCATCAATGGTCGCAATAAGGATTTCCCAAGTCCCCGTGACATCTATCCAGGTATCGGCATCGTTAACCCCAGCGCCAAGCACTGCGACTTCGCAGTCGTGACCTCCCGTCACGACGGGAGTCCCGGCAGTCAGTCCCGTCTCCGCAGCGGCTCGTGTCGTTACCGCGCCGGTTTGCGTCCCTGCTTCGCTCGCCACCGGCATAATTCCGGGGTCAACCTCCGCAGCGTCCAACATTCGTGGCGACCATGCGCGCTTGCCCAGATCTAGCAGCATCGATGTTGAGGCGATGGTGCATTCCGTGCTGAATTCGCCAGACAGCTTGAAAACGACATAATCCTGAATCCACAACCAGCGAAACGTCTTTTCCAACACGTCCGGACGATGGCGCCGGAACCATAGCAAACGGTTCGCGGTATTGATCGGATAGTTGTGGTATCCCGTGATTCCATATATTTCCGCATCACTGACGCGCTCAGATATTATCAGCCGCTCCGGTACCGTCCGCGCGCAATGCCAACTGATGAAGGGATAAAGAGCGACGCCGTCGCGGGCTACCGGCACGCCATCGGCGCCGAAACCGGTGCACGCAACTCCTTTGATTGCCGATGCATCTCCAATAGCATCGATGCATTGCCGGATGCAGAGGCATACATGGTTCCAGAGCATATCGGGATTCCAGACTAGCCACCCCGGCTGGCCATGCGGATCCGGAACGGGCGCATTTCGACGCGCGATAGCAGTGATTAGCTTTCCGTCGAGGCCAAAGACCCCCGCCTTGATTGAGGTCGCGCCGATGTCAACTCCTAGTAGCAATGGAACCATATGTGTTCCCAAATTGTTTTCTATTGGCTATTATTAACTACAGATTCAAGGGTTGGATCCAAAGGAATTTCCTCCGGTAGCTCATCAGATACCGCTGGAGCAAGCCGCAATATCGTCGTGTCGCCCATTCGACCAGAGAGCGGAATGTATAGTTTATTTAACCAGCCCACTTCCGGATTCAGAATGTCCACTGCGTCGAACGGTTCATCAAAGTAGATGGGCCATCTACCGTCCGAGGAAGCATGGATGGCAACGACACCCGGACCAAAATGCGCGGTGCTGGAATGCTCATTGGCGCCATGACGGAACAGCACATATTTTTCGAGTATTACCAGTATCTCGCGGAGGAGGTCATCCGTCACGGTGGGTTCGGCAAGAAAGACAGATGCCCAGCCTTCCTCAAAAAACTCGATGCCTACGCTTGCGCGCTCGGATTCCCGATACCTGGCCAAAACCTTGGACTCTGGTATGTCTAAATAAAAAAGTGGCGCCCAGCGTGTGGGTTCTCCAAATTCCTGCCCTTTTTTCAGGTAACGTCCACCGGAAAGTTGGAATGTGGACCCCGCCCTGGCAGGTCCATCAAAGCTACGAACCTTCAATCCAGTCGTTGCCGCGACATTCCCGGCCGATGCGTCCTGGTCAAAATATCCGGGCGCGTACATCCATATTGCCGCGGCGCTGTTGGCAATAAGTATGCCCCGCAATCGTTCGCGGTCCTCATCGTGCAGTTGGAATGCGTTAAGAAAAAGATAAACCGAAGCCGGCGCTGCATGACCGTCGAGTACGTCCTGTAATAGGCAAAACTGCGTCGGCACACCCACCCGCAACGCGGCGTCCGGCGCATAGCGCAAGAGCAATTCATTCAGTGGAGTATCGCATCGTTGAAAAAACCGGCTGCGTTCATCGGCCACGATCATGAGGGTAACTTTTTTCTCCGGTGTTGCATACGCGACGAATTCCCCTTGGCGGGGAGCCCCCGGCATATTCCAGGTTGTTTCGTAGGCTTCGCGCATGCCGTTGAAAGATTCCCAAATGCGCGGTTCGAACAAAAGCCCTGAACCCTCCATATCGGCCCAGGCAAGCCCGAGGCCATTAAGCATCGCGGCGGCGTAGTTGCGCCGCTGGACCCGCAGAACGTCCTCGGTACGTAGTCCCTCAAGCCGTTCCACGGCGTCCGTCTCCGCGTTGCGGGAGATGCCCGTACGAGTGTCATCGACGATGATCCATTGCCGGGAATGGTAGCGCGCACTGTGGACCGGTCCCATAAAACCGCCTGCCCCGCCTATTCCACGATCTACGTATGACACCGGACTGATAAACCCGTCGATTTCATCTTCCAAAATCAAGCCAAGAGCGTTGTGTCCGGAATTATTGGCCAGAAGTTCCAGCGAGTGCCCGTACGGCACGAACAATGTGAAATACCGGCGGGCGGTCTGATGAATGTGCGCCGCGAGAGACGCGATAACATCCGCGGTAGCTTCCGAAATATAGCGAAGAAAATCGATCTGGTTCTGTTCGTCTGGAATTGAAAAAAACACGTTCTCGTGATCGCCAGTGTCTGGCTTTTGCGGAACTTCCACTGACTCAAAAGTGAGTTTGGCATTCCCCCACGCCAAGCGCAACGCGCTTTCATCAGGGTACACGGTCCGCAACCACGCCCTGAATCCCGCGATGTTCGCGGGAGACGTGTCGTACTCGACTGCTTGGCTCCACCGGTTGTCTTCCAAAGCGCCCAGCACAAAACCCTTGATACGTTCGCCGCGCCCGGACGTTTCGATGTGATAAAGCAAATCGGTGAGCGCCATCTTGCAATCGGCAGTCCAGGCATCCGACCCAATGCTCGGGTACGCTGGTGTGCCCTGCTCCGCCGTTGCCGCGTCGTCGGCGTGTGACGTCAACCAGTCCTCAGGCGGATTCAGCGAAACGGATAAAAAAATTTCCGCATCCGGATTTTCCTGTTCGATACGGTCCAATGGATAAAACACTGCATTCATATCAGGACCGTGTTCGGGCCAGGGAAACGGTATGCGAAGGATGAGCCGGTGTACTCCCGCCGCCGCGGCCATTTTCACTTCGGCGGCTACAGCTTCGATATCCGACCCCGGTTGAATGCTGCTATAAAAATAGAGCGGTGGTATAAACCTCGGGCGTTCAGCAACGGGTTCGCTTGCCGGAGACGTAGGTGTGTCGGCAGTTACCGGCCGCTCCGGTTCAACGCTCGCCGTGGGGGTAGTCTTTTGCGATCCAAGCCATCCCCCCAGCGCCCCGGCACAAATTACAACAACAATGGCGATGAGGACCAGCGGTACAATGCCTTTGAATTCACTGCGCCCGCGTCGCGACATACTCAGCAATCATGCGTAATTGCGTCCCCCGATCGCCGAAAATCTGCAGGGCGCCCGTTGCATTGAATACCAACTCGGACGCTTTGCGGCGCGCGCCAGCCTCTCCCAGAATCGTGTTGAACGTGCATTTATGTGCGTCTTCCGCCGTGCCGTGTTCCCCATCGATTATATCGTCGGTGATTTGAAACGCCACCCCGATCTGCGTCGCGTACACTTCAAGCGCCGCCTGCTGTTGTTCGTCCATGCCAATCAGTTTGGCCGGAATCGCGATTGCCGCCTGAAAGAGCACTGCGGCCTTTTGACGATAGGTCTCATCCAAAATTTCGGGCGATACCTCGCTCGCAGTTGATGTGAGATCGACATGCTGCCCGCGGATAAGCCCGGCCGTACCAATTGTGCGCGACAAGGTTTCAATAACGTCTGCCACACCCTCCGCGGACATCAGTTCCTTGGCGTTTCTCGCCGTGAGCGCATATGCCTCCGCCAATAAAGCCAATGCGGCGAGAATCGCCGTCGCTTCCCCGTACACTACGTGTACAGACGGTTGTGAACGCCGGAAATCTGCATTGTCCATCGCCGGAAGGTCGTCGAGAATCAGCGAAGCGGTATGCACGAATTCAATCGCGCATGCCGCATCCAACACTTGATGCGGGCCGGCGTTCCCGAGTTCGGCAACGGCCAGTGCGAGAGTTGGCCGCAGGCGTTTCCCACCGCTCATCACCGCATAGTGCATCGCGGCATGGATGTCCCGTGGTTCGGAGTCGGCGCTCGGTAATCGTTCCAGCAACGCCGACTCAATGAGCGCCTTCAATTCGATGAGAGATTCCATTAGGGCAGCATCGGCCATGACAGCAATCCGTGTTCGCGAGTGGAAGCGTTATGACGCGGATTCGCAATTAATCCAACCTCCGGCATCAATGGTGTCACCGGTCGTTTCCGCCTCGTAGATATGGCGCGATTCAAAGGACACCTCTCCCCCTTCCACATCGAACTCTGCTATTTCTAAATCAACCGTGGCGAGTGTGGCAAGTTTTTGGCCGTTGTTGCATATATCCACGCAGGTCGCGCCAAGGTGAGGATAACAATTCACATGCCTTACCCTCAACCGGCCATCCGTAACGCGAATCCATGCGCGCTGGGAGATTGGCCTCACAAGATCGCCATTGTGGCGCCGCGCAGTGTACCAACCATCAATGGGTAACTCGATACCCGGAAAAAAATCGGCGTCATGGGAGATGTGCGGCCAAAACGCCCCTGGCGCCAAAATTAGTTTCCGGCGATACTTGAAGATTCGGGGCAACGAATCGAGCGTTGCCGCCCATGACCGCACATGGGCGAACGATTTCCACAGCTCTCCGTTGATCAAGGCGCGGCCTATAGATCGGACTTCGCCAATCGCATAGCGGACAATGCAACCTGGAAGTCTTTTGCGGGGAAAGTTCCGCAACATTAGACGGAGCCGGTTACGGGTGTTCAAATAGTATTTATGCCGCGCGCGCGCGCCCTGTCCCATGGTCGCGCTAAACTTGTGGCGCACTGCCGCATCAGGACATGACCAGCATGAGTAACCCGCGTCCCAAATCCGCAGACACAGGTCCAAATCATCAAGGTAGATTTCGAAATCATCAGGGAGATAACCCGAGATGCGCAACGCAGCCGCGCGCAGAAACATTGCTCCGCCACATACTCCGAGTACAGGCTGAGGCGACTGCCAACCGGGTCCGTCCAAGCGCCCAAGGCCTACGTCCCAGGCGCTTCCGATCGGCGAACACGCAATGCCAAGAGAATTAAGGATCCACGGTTGATCGAACAGCAGCATTTTCGGGGCAATCGCTCCGGCATTAGGACGGGCCTCGGCAAACGCCACCAAACGTTCCACGGTATCCGGAGCGACAGCCGTGTCGTTATTAAGCAGGAAAACGTAATCCGCGCCCTCCGCAAGCGCACGCTCAATACCCGCGTTGTTGCCGCGGGACCAACCCAGATTCGAGCCACATTCGAGGACAGTTACGCGCGGATCATGACCGTAGCGCATGCGCACGAACTCAACCGATCCATCCGTGCTTGCATTATCGACTAACACGAACCGGACGGACGCAAAGGTCTGCTCGAGCAACGAATCGAAACACGCTTCAAGGTGTTCCTTGCCGTTCCAGTTAATGACGAGTACGTGTACAAGCGGGTTCCCCATGGCGGCAGGAAGTATAACAACCGCAATCATAAAATCGCACGGGAACCCTCCTTCCGGTATGCTAAACGAGAGTGGAAAGGGTTCAGGAGGCTTCGCCGCCATGCAAAGTTTGCCATCCAAACCGTGGACGCGCCGCGAAATGTTGCGCGCTACAGGTCTCTCCGCCATAACCGCCGCAATTGTTGCCGCCGATGATCGGCCAACGGTAACCGCACCGCGGGCGACATCGGGGGATTCACGCATCGAGCCGACATGGGACGAGCGCGCGAGTATCACCGTAGGCGCGCGCGACGCCGATCTTGTGGGCGCCAATGAGAAAGTGATCCAGGCCGGTATCGATTACGTCGCACGCCTTGGCGGCGGCACGGTCACAATCCTTCCCGGCACGTACCGTTTGCGGAATTCCGTGTTCCTCCACTCCAACGTGCGCCTCGTTGGCAGTGGCATGAAAACCATCCTGCTCAAAGAACCATCCGTAGAAACAAAACTCGCTCTTGACTCGGACTGGTACGATCAGGAAATCACCCTGGCGGATGCCTCCGGATTTCGCGTGGGCGATGGCGTGTGCTTGCGCACATCCAATCCTCACACGGGCGGCGCCGATGTCCTCAAGCGTACGCTTGTTGCGCGAAGCGGTAGCCGATTCAAACTCGACAAAGCACTCCGGGAAAACTTTTGGACGGAACAAGAACCAACCGCGACAAGCATTTTTCCCCTCATCACCGCCGAACACATGACCGATATGCACATCGAGAATCTAGTAATTGACGGCGACAAGGACAACAACGCCTACCTTGATGGAAACTACGGCGGATGCATCTGGTTTCAGGATTGTAGCCGCATCGTCATTCGCGGCGTAACCGCGCGCAACAACAACGGCGACGGCATCAGTTGGCAGATTTGCCATGACGTCGAGGTCGAGAACTGCATTTGCCACGATAACAAGGACCTCGGTTTGCATCCGGGCTCCGGGTCGCAACGCCCGCTGATTCACGGCAACCATGTCTACAAAAATGGCATCGGAATTTTCTTCTGCTGGGGTGTCAAGTACGGCCTCGCGGAGAAAAACAATATTGAAGACAACCGCGATTACGGCATCTCGATTGGTCATCGCGACAACGAAAATCTCGTGCGCAACAACACCGTATTCCGCAGCGGCAAGGCGGGAATTTTGTTTCGCCCTGAACGTGGCGAGGGGTACACCGCGCAAAACAATCGATTCGAGGACAACCAAATCACTGACAGCGGAGGCGACGATGGAGTCGGCATAGACGTCCAAGGCGTCACTGGTGCGAATATCCTTGCGCGAAACATCGTCAAGGAAACGCGCGGGCCGGCATCCCGCATCGGTATCCGGCTGGGCAAGGACACCGGCTCCAACGAACTGACGGACAATAAAATTGAAGGCTACATTATAGCCGTGCAGGATTTGCGGACGGCCTGATAAAAGGATTGCAGCGATGTTATTTCTCACAATACTTGCCGGGTTTGCTGTACAAGCCTCGCTATCGTCCGCGCCACTGGTCGAATCCAGCCGCCCCGCAATCGAGAAAGGAATCCTCTTCGTTCAAAACGAAGGGCTTCGCTGGAAAAAAGAATATGACTGCGCCTCTTGTCATCACGTTCCGATGGCAATTTGGACCCTGAACGAAGCAAAGTCGTTTGGCTTCACCATCAACGAAGTAGCCCTCACCGAAATGACGCATTGGGTGCTCACCGAAGACGACCAGGGAAAAATCATTCCCGCGGATGGCCGAAACCAGGTAACGCTTGCCGCGGCCTACACCACCCTGGGCGTCACCGCGGGCAACGCAAATCCTGCCCTTAAAGCTATGACCGATCACCTGGTTTCACAACAAGGCGAGGATGGTTCCTGGACTTGTTTGCCCGAAGGAATTAAACCTATCCTCGCGGACAGCGTTGCGGGATCGTTGTTGACGCAGATAGCGCTCCGGTCCGCCGCGTTTCCGGAACTTGAACCTGCCATAGCCAAAGCTGACGCATGGCTCAGTGCGCAACCTGTGCCGGACGACGCGCAACGCCGCGCGCTAATACTGTTGCTGGCTGCGCGAAAGGGCGCGGAACCTGCCGCGCTTGTACCTCTGATGGATGCCATTGTCGATCATCAGAATCCGGACGGCGGCTGGTCTCAAGCCCCCGAAATGCCAAGCGATGCCTACGCCACTGGTCAGGCGTTATACGCGCTCGCCAGCGCCCGTTGTGGCAATAGACATCCGGCCTCAGCGCGCGCAATTGCTTTTCTTCTCCAAACCCAGCGTGAAGACGGCTCATGGCCGATGACCTCGCGCCCGAATGAAACAAACGGAAAACCGGCAATCAACCTCACTCCCATAACCTGCGCGGGTAGCGCGTGGGCAGTGTTGGGCATGTTGCGCGGCACATCAATTCCGTAAACCCGATAGAAAGACTCCTTCATGACCGATTCACTGCTCATTGCAAAGAATTCCAGTCTCGAATTGAATCTCCTGCCTGCAATGGCGAACCGGCACGGATTGATCACCGGCGCGACCGGCACAGGTAAAACAGTCACCTTACAGCGTATCGCGGAGCAGTTCTCGCGCATTGGTGTCCCGTGTTTCATGTCCGACGTCAAAGGCGATCTCGCCGGCATCGCCGAACCGGGCGGCGATCACGCGAAAGTCACCGAACGCCTTCAATTACTCGGTATTGCCGATCACACATACGAAGGTTTCCCCGTTACGTTCTGGGACTGCTTCGGCGAACGCGGGCACCCGGCACGAGCTACTGTCTCCGACATGGGGCCGTTGCTCCTTTCGCGCATGCTGAATCTGAACGACACCCAAGCCGGCGTTCTGAACATCGCATTCAAACTCGCGGACGATGAAGGCCTACTATTGTTAGATTTGAAAGACCTCCGCTCACTCGTCCAGTTCACCGGCGAAAACGCGCGCGCAATTACCACGAAATACGGCAATGTATCGACGGCCAGCGTTGGCGCCATTCAACGTACGCTGCTTTCTCTGGAATCCCAAGGCGCCGATATATTCTTCGGCGAACCCATGCTCAACTACGCCGATCTCATACAGACCCATGACAGCAACGGCGTTATCAACATCCTCTCGGCTGATCGCCTGATGTCGTCTCCAAAAGTCTATGCCACGTTCCTGCTGTGGCTGTTGTCGGAACTCTTCGAGAACCTTCCCGAAGTAGGCGACCTGGACAAGCCAAAGCTCGTTTTCTTCTTCGACGAAGCGCACCTGCTCTTTGAAGATGCGCCGGAAGCGTTGGTCGACAAAATCGAACTGGTAGTGCGCCTGATACGGTCCAAAGGCGTTGGCGTATTCTTTATTACGCAGAACCCCGCGGATATTCCGGACAAAGTACTTTCCCAACTCGGCAACCGCGTCCAGCACGCGTTGCGCGCCTACTCGCCACGCGACCAGAAAGCGGTGCGCGCGGCCGCGGAAACCATGCGCGACAATCCTGTGCTCGACGAGGAAACCGCGATCACGGAATTGAGCGTTGGCGAAGCCCTCGTGCAATTCCTGGACAAATCCGGCAAGCCCAGCATTGTCGAACGCGCATTCATTGTTCCTCCCTGCGGCCACATCGGCTCCCTTGATGACGAAAAACGAGCCGCGCTGATGCAGCAATCGCTGGTCGCGGGCGTCTACGAGCAAAACGTTGATCGCGAGTCGGCGTATGAACTCTTGAAAGTCCGCGCGGAACTGGCCGCGGAAACCACCAAACCTGTTCGCGAATCGAAGAAGACCGCCAACGGCGACGGCAGCTTCCTTGACGAATTGATTAAAGGTCCGCAAGGCTCTAGTGGAAGGCGGCGCGAAGGCGTTGTCGAAGCCATGGCCAAAAGCGCGGCGCGGGCGCTCGGCAACCAGTTTGGCCGCTCGCTGCTGCGCGGCATACTCGGCTCACTCTCTGGAAAAAAATGACGGCGCATAAGCAATATGATTGACGCGATCATTTTCGATTTCGACGGCCTCATTCTCGACACGGAAACGGCGGAATACGACGCGTGGCAGGAATTTTTCACGGAGCACGGCGTCGAACTTGCCCTCGATGTCTGGTCGATGTGCATCGGCCAACGGTCGGGCGTCTTCAATCCCATCGGTCACCTCGAATCCCTTCTGGGACGGGCCGTTCACGGCGACTCTCTGCGAGCGCGGCATCGCGAACGTTTTCACGCGCTGGTCTTTGCTGAGTCTGTACGCCCGGGAATCATGGACTACTTGGACCATGCCGACTGTGATGGCATCAAGCTCGCCGTTGCATCCAGCGCCACGCGGGACTGGGTCGAAGGGCACCTCGAACGCCTC
Organism: Candidatus Hydrogenedentota bacterium; assembly: GCA_034408725.1. GTDB lineage: Bacteria > Hydrogenedentota > Hydrogenedentia > Hydrogenedentales > SLHB01 > JABWCD01. Next base: position 9,912 of record JAWXCN010000054.1, on the reverse strand, counting down.
GGAATCGCTCACCGGTTTTCCTGCATCCATACCGTGGAAGACGTCGTTCACGCAAAACCGCATCCCGACCTTTTTGAACTGGCCTTGCGCACGCTTGACGTTCAGCCGGACCGCGCCATCGTGCTGGAAGACTCGCCGAACGGCGTGCTTGCCGCTAACCGGGCGGGTATTTTCTCCGTGGCTGTGCCCAACCGGGTCACTGCGTCCTTGGAATGGCAACACGCAAACCTCGTGCTCGATTCGCTCGCGTCCTGCAGCTTGCGGGAACTGCTGGAGCGGGTGCGCGCGGCGCGCGCCGCCGTTTGAAGTTCGCAGATCATTTCATTCCGCGGAATGCGACGGACCGCGGCCAACCTTGCTGTTGAATGTCTTTTTGCGTTCCGAAATGATCCGGTCGGCGATGCGGCCAATCTGGTTATGTAGCCATCGATACGTGTGCGTGCCTTCGCGATAGTCCGCGGGACCGCAAAAAGCAACGCGCCCGTTCTCCTGGAGCGCCAACGCCTGCTTGAAGTCGCGGGTTGTATCATTGGCATATACAGCGCACGTTTGTCCGTCATGTTTACGCACAACAGAAAACGATGGAATATCGCTCGGACCATCGGCGATGTAGATCATGTTTTTGAACGGGACGCGCCGTTCGTCTTCGGGAATGGTGTCGTTGACGCTGATGCTGGGTTCCTTGTTCACACCTTTATTAATTTCAAACAGCGCGCGCGTTTTCGTGGTGTTATCGAGAAACCCGGCGATTTGGCTAATCAATCCGGCATTCGGCGTGCCCAATGGATCAAACCCCGGCACGGCTGGCTCTTCAATAAATTCCGAACCATAAATGCCCTCAAGATGGGCAGCGACACGCGATCCCCGAATCATTTCGACCAGCCCCGTGCTCACAACGTAATGTTCAAGCCGAAGATCATGCTCCTCATATTTATCCTGTTTGGCCGCCTCTTCAAGCGAAGAAAACAGGCTGGGAATGCCGGGGTAAAACTCGATCGCCGCGCCAATTTCACGCAGCTTGGCATTGTTTAATCCCGGCATCCGCCCCGTTCGCACGTACGCAAGCAGATGTCCCAGGTAGCAGGTGTCCCTCTGAATGCTGATGTTAGCCCGCCGGTAGTAATCGGGCAACGCTTTCACTTCGTCCCAGAAAAGTTGTTCATCGATATCGTAAGCGTCGAAAAGCGGTTTTTGCATGTAATGGGGCGACAACGTCTTGTCAAAATCCCAAATCACCGCGATCACGTTCTGAAGAAAAAGTCCCTTATCCGCCACCGATGATGCTCCCAATTGCGGCCCACGCGATTCCTGCTCACGGCGCATTATAGTCGAATTGGTCCACTACGCCGATTCCTTACGGCCCAGGCAATCGTTAGTCAAAATAAGGCTGCACTTCGATGAAATTAAACATGAGTTCCTGGCCGATGGCGCCCACCGGCGCTTCGTCGCTGGCCCAATCCGAGATCTTAAGTGTCGCCGTTCTGTTATTCGCGCGAAACACGAGGCGATGGTAGTCAAACATTTGAGGGCCTCGCTCACTTCCGACACTGGAAATAAAGCTCCGGTCCGGAAGCAATTCGGCCCCAACAATGGTGACCCGTGCGTGTGTCGCGATCGGTGCCCGGGTCCAGTCCATTCCCTGTTGCATCGCCTGGTGATCGGCTGCGAGCATCTTCACCGAGTACAGTTCGCGCGCGCGCAGATTTTTAATGACCTGAGACGCCGTGTTTGGTCCTGCTTCGCAACGGCGGAGCAACAGGAAGCTGCTTCCTGTATGGAGCATTCGACGACCCTGGTGGTAGGCAAGCCTATTGTTGGCGCCGACGGTGATGGCGCCGGGTTCTGATTCGCGGATGGTCCAGCCAGTGAGTCCGTCGTCAAAATCCGCGTTTTGGATGATGCCGGGATTGTATTTGTAGTGGTAGGCCGGCGAAAGGGGCGCAGTTTCGCCGTCGATGGCATAGTGCCTGAAGAGCCGTCCCATCCAACGGACCGCCTCCTCGTCAGCATAGCTGATTTTGTACCACATGATGCCGCCGAGTCCGAACATTTCTGGCGCTGTGGCCATGTAGTGCATTTGCATGTCCATCCACACCTTGTAATCAACGTGCGGATCGACGTTCTCTGACTCTGGAGGAGCGGACATGATGCTGGGGACGAGGATCAGATTTTCGATCAGTCCCGGAAAACTTTTGGTCGCGCGGTCTAACTTGGTGCGCAGTTCGCCGTGGAGCACCTCAAAGCCTGCGTTTTCGGTCGGCCGCTCGGCAAGGTATTCCTCGGTGGCCAGCATGCCACCGGACGCAATGACCGCTTCGACGAATTCCCGGCTGCGAGACTCTGCCCTGTCGAGGCCGCCGCACCACATGTACATCTTCTTGCCGTTATGCTCCGGCATGGCGGCTATTCTGTGAATCGCTTCCGTGTAGGGCGCGGTCCGGTAACGCGGATCGCGGTACGGATAGGTATCAGTGGGCGCATCGGCGCCAAGCGCAAACTCGTCGGCAAGGATTCCATTGAACGAAGGCTCAGTGAAACCGTCGCTTTGGACGCACCATTCGATTGTCTGCTCCGGCGTTAGTGGGTCGTTTTTCCAGTCGTAGCTCGATCTCGCCGAAGGAATGCCATATTCCTGATACCAACGCCGGCCCATATTTTTCCATAGCGTAAACGTGTTCCACTTGTCTTTTACTTCATCAGTCCACCGCTGCAATTGCAGGGACCGCTCGCCGCCAATGGCTACGATACCGCTGATATTAGGCAGCACGTCTTCGCGGAGAAAGTCGAAATCATAGGCGCCGTACCCTTCGACTTTCCCGCCGCCTGTCGGGTATCCGCAAAACATTAACTCAGGGATGGACCGGACGATGATGCGCTGAATTACCGGCTTTCCCTCGCACCGGATTTGAAGTGTTCCTTCGCCTTCGGGGAGAAAGCACATCGTCTCGCCGGGAGACGCCGACTGCGAGGTCATGGCTATGGCCGCGCCCTCGGGCGCTCCACCTATATCAATTCGCACCGAATCGTTGTCGCCCAGCGTTGCTTCGCAGGAAGCAAACACAAATCCGTTCCGGGGATTGTTGAAACTTACGGTTTGCTCCGCATCCGCAGGGAGGTTGGTTGCATTCATCAATTCTGCGACCAGGTTGTTCAATGCGCGCACGCCAGAGCCAGCCAGCTTTGGCATGCGCCAGCGGCAGGTGGATGACACCAACTCTTCGCCATTTTCATCGCGTACTGTGAATACGATGTCGTACTCCCCCACCGCCAATTCGCCGATTGGTAGAGAAAGCAGCTTTGACTCGCTAATTGCTTGTTTGTTTGACTGGAGTTCTGTGGACCCCGAGAGCAATTTTGCTTCAATCGTAGCCTTTTGCGCAGGGAGGCCGCTCAGGTCTGCCTCGATCATCAGCGTGTCTTCTGCCACGTGAAGACGTGGTATGAAGGAGAAAGTATATGGCAAATTCGGCTGGAAGATATCAGCCTTGCCGTTAACGTGCGTTTTTATTTCATTTTCAGAAAGCGCCCTGCTGTATATCCGAACCTCGGCGATCATGCCGTCGAAAAAAGGGATGCCCTGCAAATACCCCTGCCCAATGCGCAATGGTACGTGCTTTGTATCCGGCACGAAAAAAATTGGTTTGGAAGCTTGCAGCTTGCCGTTTCGATAAAGTCGAATTTCCTGATCATTGAAAGTCATCGCGAAGTGCGACCAGCGATTCAACATATCCGCGGGTTGGTCGTGCCCCTCGATCACGGTGGTGAGCGCGGCGTTCCATTGTGTATACGGGTTGTTCCCGGTGATGGGGTCGTTCTTCCATTCCGACATTGAGGCGATTAAGCGATTGTAGGTATACACATCGAAATAGAGTGAGATCGGCTTGGGCGTCGCCGGGTGTTCGTAGTGCCAGGAGATGAGTCCGCCCCCAAAAACTCGTGGATGGCACCAGACTTCCAGCGTGCCGGCGCCGCCAATCGTCAGACCGGATGGCCCTTCGACAACTGCGTCAACGCCATTAAAGGAGATTGCGCCGAAAGGCAGGCCTTCCACCCAGGACGCGCCGCCCTTTAGCGTGCCATCAAGACCCGCGCCGCTGCTGTCGTGCAGCAGTTCTCCTGTTCCGTCCGTGAATGCATAATGTAGAAGAAGTCCTTCTTCGGCGTATGTAATGCATTGGAACGCGAGAATGAGCACACACGCGATTTTGATGAACGCGTTCTTCATGCGAATCAGTTTTCGTTTCATGGGGAAAGGATAATGAAAATGTGGGCGGTATTCATGTCTATTACTTCGCCAACACTTCAATTATGACGCCGGATGACATTCTTTATATATTTGGTTCGTCATGTTGCATTGAGGTCAGCGAAGCGACAACCCGATACCTCCCGATTAATTCAAGGATATTTAATGGAATTTCGCATATCGGGCCATTCCATTCTCCTTTTCGTATAAGGGAATACAGTGTTTATGATGGGACCGTTTGGGGATTCATTCCGAAGTCCTGCGCGAGATAGAATGATTTTGGACGGGGAGGCTTTATATTTGACTCAATCTGGGGGAGGCGCTGAGACCGAATCCTTGGGCAACCTCTTGCGGGGATTGTTTCAGTTTTTGGTTCTGAGCGCGTTTGTATGCGCGGGGTTCGGGGCGAGTGCGTCATGGGGATTGCTGGCGCATGCGGCGCTTATCGATTCCGTTCCAACCTTCTCAGGGCCGAAACTGGTTGTGAAGGCAATCGCATTCACAGTGATTCTTGTGACAAGTCTTTGGTGGCTATTACGTTTCAACACCGTTCCGTCGATCATCATTCAGGAACCAAAACCCAAACCCGTGGAAAAGGCGAATCCCGCCGCCTTACGCTGGCTTGCGATCATCTTGCTCTTCGTTGGAACGGTCTCAGGAATTAGGCTCACCCAATATCCGCATCTCGAACCCGATGAAGCGCATCATCTCATCGTCGCGCGAAACCTCGCGGTGCATGGGGTCTACGGCTCTGGCATGCCCGCGACCGGATTTCGCTGGTTCGACGATTATGACAGCGTCGGCCCGACGGTAATTGTTCCGGTCTCACTCGCGATGTGGTACAAGGGAACGCGTATCGACGCGGGCCGTATCGTCATGACTGGTTTCTATGTCTTGCTTACGGCGCTCGTGTACAAGCTATTGGCGTCCACGCTTGGCGCGGGGGCGGGATTGTGCGGCGCGTTACTGCTCCTTGCCGCACCCGGCTCGATATATCTCGCGCGCACTGTATATGGAGAGGCGCCGGCGCTGGCGTTTCTCATCGCGGGACTGTTGGCATGGCAACGCGCACTGGGAAGTCCGCGTGCTATCACGTGGGGTGTCGCGAGCGGCATGCTTTTGGGTTGCGCGTTGGTGACGAAATATTTTCTCGTGATCGCCGTATGGCCCGCGCTCGGCGTACTAATCTTTGATCGGCGTACGCACAAAAAAATTCGTCCGGCGCACGTGCTCGTTCCGGCGACAGTGGCATTGAGCGTATTGATTTCATGGCTGTCAATTACAAGCATATACGGCCCCCACGGCGCAGACTCGACGTCGGCGTACGTGAGTGAATATCAGCACAACTTTCTCTTTGGAACGGAATCTCTCGCCCGAACTCTCGGCTGGTTGACGGCACACGCTATGCCCGGCGCGCTCTTTCTTGTCGTGGGAACCGCCGGAATGGGTTTGCTCGCGGTGCGCACGCATTATTCCCCTGCCCTGCTCTTCCTTGCACTTTTTGCTGGACTCAACACCTTTTGGTGGGTATTCTTCACCACCGGTAATCATCCGCGGTACTTGTGGTACAGCCTGGCTTTGGGCGCTGCTTTCGTTGGCGCCCAATTTTTCAAGGGAATACGCATGCAATTAAATTCTGTGTCGATGGCTGCGCGATTGACGGGCGGGGTCGCGTGCGCCATTATCGCGGCTTTGGTGCTATGGAATTCGCTTCCGCGGGTTGCCGCGACATTCCAGCGCGAAGAAATGAGGAGCGAATACGCAATGTTAGACCACGTCCAATCGACGTACGAGAGCGGCACGGTCGCAACGACCCAATACACCGTCGAACGGCTGTTCAATTTGTGTTTGGAGGAGCCGGTGCAGCGCGTGAAACGGCCCGCAGACGCGCCGGGTGCAAAAGGGTTCATCATCGACGCAACTAGCGACGCCGGTGAATGGAACTCGCTCGAGCCCCGCGCACAGTTTGGCCGGTACAAGATCGTAGAGTTGCGCCGATGAACAGAGACGCCAAGCCCTCTGTCTCCATTTTTTATCCCTGCTACAACGACTGGGGGACGATGGGCAGTATGGTGCTCATCACGCTGAAGACCGCAGAGAATCTTGGCATCGACTACGACGTCACGATCGTGGACGACGGCAGTGATCCATTGACACAGAAACTCCTTGACGACATCGCGACAGAATTCCCGAACGTTCATATCCTGCGACACGAAACCAATCGGGGTTATGGCGGCGCGCTCAAATCCGGGTTTGCATCCGGCACAAAAGACTGGATTTTCTATACCGACGGTGACGCGCAGTACGACGTGCGCGAGCTTGCGTTGCTCGTCGAAAAAGCTGGCCCGGACGTCGACGTGGTGCAGGGGTACAAAATCCAGCGGCACGACCCGGTGCACCGGATTGTCATTGGCCGCGTCTATCACTGGCTGGTGCGCACGATGTTCGGGATGAAAATCTGCGATACTGATTGTGATTTTCGCCTGATCCGGCGCAACGTGTTTGATACGGTCCAGCTCAAACACAGCAGTGGCGTCATCTGCGCAGAGATGATGATGCGCATCACGCGCGCCGGTTTCCGTATTGTCGAAGTGCCCGTGCATCACTATCAGCGCGCGCATGGCAAGTCCCAGTTCTTTAACTTCCCACGGTTGTTCCGCGTCGCGTTAAACCTTGGTTCGCTCTGGTACCACGAAGTCCTGCTGTACCATCTTCGACGCAAGAATGCCGAAAAATGATACCGTTCGCCGAATTAAAACCACAGTATCTTTCGATCAAAGCTGAGATCGACGCGGCGGTAGCGCGCGTATTCGACTCCGGCTGGTTCATCCTCGGGCAGGAATGCGCAGCGTTTGAAACCGAGTTCGCGAAGTACGTGGGCGCCACGCATGCCGCGGGCTGCGCGTCGGGCACTGATGCAATTACCCTGGCATTGCGCGCCGCCGGCGTGAAGGCGGACGATGAAGTCATTACCGTTGTCAACACGTGCGTGCCAACGGTGTGCGGCATAGCCGGGTCAGGAGCGCAACCGCGTTTTGTGGACGTAGATCCGGTGACGTTGACGCTCGACCCGGCGGCACTGCAACGGGCAATCACTTCCGAAACGCGCGCAATAGTGCCCGTCCATTTGTTTGGTCATTCCTGCGATATGGACGCGATCATGCAGATCGCGCGCGCACACCGTTTGCTGGTGATCGAAGATTGCGCGCAGGCACATGGAGCGGCGTACAAGGGCAAACCCTGCGGTACCTTTGGCGATGCCGCGGCCTTTAGCTTTTATCCAAGCAAGAATCTCGGCGCGTACGGCGACGGCGGGGCCGTGACGACAAGCGATCCGCAAATCGCAGATCGCGTCAAAATGTTGCGCAACTACGGCGAGGAGCGCCGATACCATAGCGTGTTCGAGGGAGTGAACAGTAGGCTTGATGAGTTGCAGGCGGCGGTGCTGCGTGTCAAGCTAACGTATTTGGACGCATGGAACGCCGCGCGCCGCGAACGCGCGCGACAGTACACCGAGCTCCTCGCGAACGCTCCGCTGCAATTGCCTCAAGAGCAGGGCTGGGCGAATAGCAACTATCATTTATATGTCGTGCGGACCGGGCGGCGCGATGCGTTGCGCGCGTTTCTCGAAGAGCGCAAAATCGGCACGCAAATTCACTATCCAACTCCCGTGCATCTGCACCCCGCTTACACACACCTCGGATACGGCGTTGGCGCATTCCCCGTCGCCGAACACGCGTGCGAAAACGTCTTGTCGCTGCCAATGTATCCCGAATTGGACATGGCCAGCGTCGAAGCCGTCGCGGCGGCCATACATGATTTTTTTGCGTTATGAGGCCGATGGCAGGCGACGATGGAACGCGATGAATACGCGATCATGTTTCGCGTGGAAGACCGCCATTGGTGGTATCACGGGCTCCGCGCCATGCTGCGGCGCGTCTGGAATGCTCACGTTCCCCCTGGGCGGCAGCGTTTTCTCGACGTAGGCTGCGGAACCGGCGCGAATCTCGCCGCGTTTCGCGACGTAGCGGATTGCTATGGCATCGACTTCGCATTCGACGCGGTACGGTTTTGCCGGAATCGCGATGAGCAGCGCACTGCCGCTGCCTCGGCGCTCGACTTGCCGTTCGAGGATTGCACATTTGACGTCGTCGTGTCGTGCGACGTTGTCTGTCACCGCTCGATAGCAAACAAGGGCGACGCCGTTCGCGAAATGTGCCGCGTGCTCAAACCTGGCGGTTTAATGATTATCAATTTGCCTGCGTATCAGTGGCTTCATTCGTCGCACGATACGCACGTGCAAACCGATCACCGGTTCACTCGCACGGAAGTGAAGCGCATGATGTCCAATGCAGGACTGAGTCCTGCCGGCGCATGGTATTGGAACAGCGTGTTGTTTCCGGTCATTTTACCCACGCGGCTATGGCGCAAACTCCGGCCTTTGCCGGCGTCCGACCTCAATGACGCCTCCGGTGAAGGCATGTCGCCGTTTTTCGCCGGAATGCTGGCTATCGAGCGCGGCGCAATGAATTTTCTGCCAATGCCATTTGGGCTTTCGATAATGGCGGCGGCAAAAAAAAAGTAACGCGGAATTCCGATTCGGAGCCGGATCAATCCTTCTGGAGGCGTTTGCGCTGTTCCCCCGCCAACATGCCATGCGCCTCCGCCAACAATGCCGGTATCCGATCGCGATGCGGCGAGTCCCGCAATATCGCTACAATATCCGCATCGTCAAATTTTTCAGCCCTGTTGCCGGGAAACCAATGGTCACCCTGCCCGAGAAGGTTGTACCGCATCTTCCCATACTCGGTCATGTCAAACGCCAGCGCAAGGTTGCGCAATCGGAGTATCCACGGAATGTTGATGTGCCCCGGCGTATGGTCCCATTCAGGCAATCCAACGTTCCACGTGTCGAGCCATTCGCGGCCAAGGATACGTTCCATCTCTTGATTGAGCCGTTCGGCAATCGGCGCTGCGATCTCTGTGGCGCGTTCGGAGAGTTCGGCGGTTTGCAGGTGAACGTCAAAATCCGTGGGCCGTGCTACCCCACAACTTAGGGTATGCACTTCGGGCCGTGCGAGGCAGAACAATCCGTTGAATACCATTGGATGATATGGCGCAGTGAGGCCCGCCATTTTTTGGGTTTCTTTATAGAGCAACCCGCCTTTATCGTTCGGACTGATAATGAACACGCCCATGTCGCGTTTATTCGCCTCCACGACGGCGGGCCAATTGTCCTGGAACACGTAGTACCAATGGAGGTTCACATAGTCCAACTCGTCCAGTGCAATGGTATTCAGAATGCATTGGGTCGAGGCGTGGGTTGAGAAGCCGACGTGCCGGACACGCCCTTCCTTCTTCCAGCGCAGCGCGGTATCAAGGCATCGCTTGGTGTGCTCGTGGATCGTGTCGTTGTTGACGCCATGAAACGCAAAGAGATCGACATACTCGAGTTGCAACAGCTCCATCGAATAGTTGAACACGTCCTCGAACTCTTTGGGGTTCGCCGCAGGAGCAACTTTTGTTTGAACGATAATCTGATCCCGCGGCAACTGAGGCAGGATTTTCCCCAATTGGAACTCGCTAGTTCCATAACCCCGCGCGGTCTCGAAGTGGTTGATCCCCAAATCGAATGCGCGCCGCACCGTTGCTTCAAGATTATTCTGGCT
>JAWXCN010000053.1:0-53154 GCA_034408725.1 Candidatus Hydrogenedentota bacterium | reverse complement strand
GCGCTGCGCGCGGCCAAATGACGTCTAAATTCCGCGCGGAGCGCCTTGGAAAGCGGTCGCGGGTAGCGACCGCTTTCCATTTCCTGGCTAAGTTCGCTTCGCAATTAAGCGCGATTGTCTCGCGCACACGCTGCCGGTACGTGAACACGCCGATTCACGTGTTTACCATCGCGGACGTGGGACTCTTCTCTCCGAAGCTCAGCACGAAGCACATGGCGTATCTCTGCCGGAAGCTGGCAGAACTGTGCCGGGGCGCAATCCCGGTGGACCGCGCGCTCGCCCTTATCGCTTCGGAACATTCGCCGTACCCAATCCGCCGCATCATTCCGCCCATCGTCGATCACATTCGCAACGGTGGAACTTTGACCGGCGGGTTTCGCGCGCAGCGCCGGGTGTTGCCTGATGAGTTCATCGAACTGATCGCCGCGGCGGAGCACGGCGGGAAAACACAGGTGGCGTTCGAACAGCTGGCGTTCATGTACACACAACGTCTCGCCTACCTCCAGCAATTGATCCGGGACATGGCGTATCCGTTGTGTGTGTGGCTCTCGGCGGCTTACGTCATCCCGTTCTTTCGGGGCCTCGCAGTCACGGCCGAAATCGCGGGGACATATACCACGAACTTTTTTCTCGCAGTTATCGCTTCCTGGGCACCAATCTTAATTGTACTGATCGCGCTTGGACAATTGGGGCTGTTGGAAAAAATCGGGCGGGAAGTCACATCGCGGGTCTGGCCACTCAGCGTTATTTCGCGAAGACTGGCGCTGATCCGGTTCCTTCGATCGCTGGCGATGCTGCTCGAAGCGGGGCTCACAATGACGAAGAGCATCGAGCGCGCCGCAGCAACTACAGTTAATCCGCATGTCCGCAAGAAGCTCGTGACGGCAGTGCCGTTGGTGCAGCGCGGGGAAACGCTCACCGAGGCGCTCGCCGCGACGAATCTGTTGCCGGACATGGCAATGGACATGGTAAGGACGGGCGAATACTCGGGGCGGCTCGATGAGCTTCTCCATAAATGCGCGCAGTATTTCGAGGATGAGCTGCATCATTCCCGCAATACGCTCCGCATTTTCATGTTGGTGGTTGCGATTCCGGCGGCCATCGTGGCCTATGGCTTTTTGCGGTTGTTTCCCGCCGGAACATCTGTCTTTGATGCGATAGCCTCAATCTACCGCAACGCGGGTTAGCGGATTCCCGAGTTCTTTTGTTAGACTACGCGCTCTGTGAACTAAATGATTTGGATAGCCGCGAACTCCCGGAAACGCCAATGGGCCTTTTTTCAAACCAAATATCGCTCAAAAAAGTCGTGCCGCTTTGCCGCCAACTGGCGACGGCATACGACGCGGGCATTCCGATCAAGCGTGGACTCGAGATGGTGGTCCGGCAGGAAAAGGACAAGCACGTCAAGGGCATATTCACGAATATGCACGACTCGATTGGCCGTGGCTCTACCTTGGGCGAGGCCGCGCGTGAACAGCAGAAATATTTCCCCGCCTTTTTCGTGGAGATGCTGGCGACCGGCGAGCGCGGCGGAAAACTCGACGTGATGTTGCGCGATCTGGCGCAGTACTTTGAAGACCGGCTGGCGATGCGGCGGCAGATTATCGGCGCATTGACGTATCCCGCCATCCAATTGATCGCCGCGTGGTACCTCGGCACATTCGCGCTTGGGATAGTGAGCGAACTGCAAGGCATGTTCAAACCCGATGCGAAAACATTCAATTTCGAGACATATCTTGAAATTTATTTGCGGTTTCAGGCCTTCGCAACGATCATTGCCGCAGGCATATTCGCGGGGTGCGTCGTGCTTTCACGCCTGGGTCTGTTCGGCCACGTCTGGGGATTGTTTGCGACGCACATTTGGCCGATGTCCCCAGTGACGCGCAAATTTGGCTTGGCCCGATTCTTTCGCAGCATGTCGCTCCTCATCAGCAGTGGATTGCGGATTGATCATTGCATCGAAAATTCCGCCGCGGTGGTTTCTAACCCGTATCTCGAAAAGGACCTGTTGAAGGCGCTACCGGGCGTTCGTGACGGGCAGACTTTGGTCGAGGCCTTTTCCGAATCGCGGTTATTGACACCAACCGCGCGAGAGATGCTCTACGTCGGTGAGGAGTCTGGCAGCCTTGATCAAACACTGCGCAAGGTGTCCGAATATCACCTCGCGGAAGCCACCCATGCCGTGCAGGTCGCCACGAAAATTCTTGGCGTTTTAATCGCCCTGATTGTCGGAGGTCTGGTCGGCTATATCATCATCACGTTTTACTCGCGGCTGTATGGAGGAATGCTCGATGACCTTGGAGTTTGACGAGGACGCCCCCGAGCCACGGGACTATACGAAGTGGGTGTGGGCGGGCGTCATCGTGCTGTTTGTCGCCTTGATGGGCATTTTGTATCTGTATTCCGGGTTGACCCCGCAACAATCCATCGTGAACGCACGCCACATTTTGATTTCGTTCAGCGCCTCGGACCCAGGCGAACGTGGCAGAGCGCAGGAACAATTGCGCGACATTCGCGAGCGCATCCTGAAAGGAGACGACTTCGGCGATCTCGCCGAGGAATACTCGAACGATCCCGGAAGCGCGAGCAAGGGCGGAAACCTTGGGTACATGAAAAAAGGCCAATTGACCGCCGAGATTGAAGATTATGTCTGGTCCGCGCCCATTGGCCAGCTTAGCGAAATTATCCAAACCAAATTCGGGTTTCATCTCGTCGTCGTCGACGACCGCAAATTGTCGAAAGTGGACGAGCTGCGCATGCTGCGGGATGAGGAATGGAAAGAACGCATGCGGGGCGGCACAGACACGGCGCCGGCCAGCAGCGAGGTTGACGCACAACCAGCGCAGCCGGCGCAGCCCTGAGCGTGGAATATCCAAAACGCATGAATACGTATGAGGCCCTCGCCCGCCCGATCATCGCCGCATTTCCCGGTCTGGAACTGAATGACCTTATTTTCGCGGCGCCGCCGAAGGTTGATATGGCGGACGTCGCGCTGCGTACATTCGAGCCTGCAAAGAAGCTGGGGCTGCCACCGGCGGAACTGGCAAAACGGATCGTGGCGGAGGCGCAGTTTGGCGGCGACGTGCGGGAGGTTTCGGTCGCCGGCCCTTATGTGAATTTCAAGCTGGACCGCAATGTGTTCGGGCGCGATATTGTGGCGCGGGTGCTGGAATGCGGCGCTACGTATGGCACAAACGCAACCGGACGCGGCAAACGCGCATTGGTCGAGCACACCAGCATCAATCCCAACGCAAGCCCGCACGTCGGACGCGCGCGCAACGCCATGATCGGAGACAGCCTGGTGCGGCTGTTGCGCTTCGAGGGCTACGAAGTCGAAGTGCATTACTACGTCAATGATATTGGCCGCCAAATCGCCCTGCTGGTCCTCGCCTGCGATCACCCGGAGTCAATGACCTTCGAGGACATGCTCCGCGTCTACGCGGACGCAAACGCGCGCGCAGAGGCGGACAGTTCGTTCGCGGAAAAAGGGTTCGAGTTGCTCGCGAAGATTGAACAGGGCGACGCCGAAACAAAAAAGAAGTTTTTCGCAATTACCGAATTGTGCCTGCGCGGCCAACTCTCGGTGCTCGCGCGGCTGGGCATAGGGTATGACCGGTTTGATCGCGAATCGGATTTCGTGAAAGACCCGCGCCTCGAAGCAATTCTCGATGCATTGCGCGCCAAAGGCGCGTTGTTTACCGATGACGAACAGCGCCTTTCCGTGGACCTATCAAAATTGGGCCACACGTATGACGAAGGGCGATACCTCGCCCTGCTGCGCTCGAACGGCAGTTCCATGTACGTGTACCGGGACATCGCGTACACCATCGACAAAATGGAAAAGAACGCGGATTTGAATCTTATCGTGCTCGGGGACGATCACCGCCTCTATATGCAGCAGATTGCCATGATCCTTGCATCGGCGAACAGACGCGCTCCCGAACCGCTCTATTACTCGTACATCCTGCTGAAGGAAGGCAAGATGTCCACGCGGCAAGGTAAGGTCGTACTGCTTTCCGATTTCCTCGACGAGGCGACAGCGCGCGCCGCTGAGCGCGTCGTAGAACAATGCAAAGACCTTACACCCGGCGAACGCCAGACCATCGCCGGGCACGTGGCCGTTGCCGCGATTCGATTTGCAATTTTGCGGGTGAGCGCGAACAAAAACGTGATATTCGACTGGGATTCGAGTATGTCGTTCACCGGCGATACGGGTCCATACGTGCAGTACTCCTGCGCGCGTATTTCGTCAATCCTGCGTAAAATCGCCGCGCCAATGCCAAGCGTCCCGCCGGAGACGTTCCCCGTCGAGACCGCGTCCGAATGGGCACTGCTTTCCAAGCTGGCAACATATCCCGAAACCGTAGCAAGCGCGACCGCGGCCCGTAGCGTCGCGCCCATCGCCCAATTCGCGCTGGAAACGGCGCGGCTCTTTACCACGTTCTACCACGAATGTCCCGTTCGCGACGCACCGACGGAGGCGCAGAAGATTTCGCGCGGGCTTATGTGTTCCGCCACGCGCACGACTATTGAGAATGCGCTCGGCCTGCTCGGCATTACCGCGCTGGAGCGAATGTAGTTTCCGGTATTGGCGGAGCGACATTGTATAGCGACGAAAAGCAAACCGCCCAACAGTGATTGCCATAACCACTGTTGGGCGGTATGAAAAGTTGCGGAACTACGCGCTTTTTTTGCGGCGGCGAATGGCCGCCAGGGCCGCGATTCCGCCGGTCAGGAGAAGCGCCGTCGCGGGTTCGGGCACAACTACCGACTGCGGGGCGATGTCCCACGCGATATAGGAATCGTGCACGCTATTGATTCCCGAAATGCCCAAAGACAGGTACGCGATGTTCTGGGTGAGCGTGAACGAAAACGTTTGAACGGACCAGTCGCCATTTGCGCCCCAGTTCGTAAACGGCGTATTGATGTCCACCAACTCGCTGCGATTCCAGTCATCTGTCGCGGGATTGACGGTGGGCAGGCTGCCCGCTCCCCAACCCAGGAAATGTAGATTACATCAACGCCAACGGCGATGTGAATGGCGACGGCTTCCTGTTGATCGGCGTTATAGCGTCGGACTGCGGCGATACCGCGGTTTGCGACGCCCTGTCTCGTCCGGCAGGTGGCGACACACCGTTCGGCTCCGAGAACATTATCGTTACGAACGAGCGGCCGGAACGGCTGAACATTTTCGGCTGCAGCGTGACCATTCATGCCGAGGACCCGAATTTGCCGGTCATCACGGTAAAGGATAGTGTTGGCAAAGTCACCATACTGGATCTGCACGTGAAGAACAGTAACGTCGCCGGCTACAAGGTTGAGGCCAGCAACGATGATCTCGTTGTGCTCAAGAATGGCCGCGCCATGAATAATGCCATCGGATATTGGATCCTCGATGACGAGGTCGAAGTGACGGGGTCGCCGCAAATTAGCGGCAACGGCATCGGCATCAAGGTAGAAGGCGACAGCAACGTGCTGCGCGATAACAATCACATCAACGAGAACACCGGCGATGGCATCTTTGTAACAGGCGATGCCAACCAGGTCCGCGATAACAATTCCACGGAAAATGGCGGAAACGGTATTCACGTCACCGGCGACGATAACAACCTTCTCGACAACGAAACGGACGAGAACACGTTGAATGGCATTCTCGCCACCGATGCCGAGGGGGCAAACGGCAACCAGCTCCACGGGAACAGCGCCGAGGAAAATACGCTTCAGGGCATCCGTGCGTGTAACCAGATCGATGATGACGGAAATGACGGGCAGGACAACGGAGTAGCACCTGAAATCGACTTCACCTGCGCGGTCGGCCCGGCTGTCTTCTATGTTGCGGACGATCAGGACGATCAAGTCTACCAATACAACGCATCCGTCCAGTTCCTGGGAAGTTTCGATCTCACGGGTAACAATGGCGCCGCCAATGGCGTTACCGTCATTGGCACGGATGTGTACGTCCTCGATAAAAGCGACGATCAAGTGTACAAGTACACGACCGCTGGCGCTCTCGTGGCCACGTCGAAAGTCCTGAAAGACACTGCCGCCGGCAGTCTGGGCGGACCAACCGGACTCGCCATTGATGGCGATGACCTGTGGATTGCCGACGACAGCAATACGGCGAGTTACCGCTATTCGCTGGCAGCGGCCTTCGCGGGCGCCGGCAACCTGAACGCGCTTCAAACGATTGACTTCACCGGTGGAAATGGAAGCGCGGAAGGTCTGGCGATTGATGCGACAAACATCTACGTGCTGGACGACAGCGACAAACAGTTCTACCGGTATCCACGCGCGGGCGGCGCTGAAACGGCCTCAAAGGTCTTGGAGGATACGGGTGGCGACGGGCTGAACAGTCCGTCGGGCGCAAACCTCTCCGGAGCGACGATGTATGTTGCAGATCGCGGAGACGACATACTGTACGCTTACAGCCTTGCCAGCGTATTTTCAGGTGCGGGCAACGTGAACGCATCCAGCCAAACGGACCTGAATTCCGATAACGAAGACGCTCGCGGCCTGTAGAATCGCGGATTGAGATTCAACAAGGGCCGGTGATTCCTTGAAATCACCGGCCCTTGCCCTTAATGTGGGGCAAATTCGGCGCCATTCGGCCGCATTCGAAATTGCCTGGTTGGCGAAAATGCGCATGCCTGTGCTAAAGTACGAGTTTCCGTCGGGGCGTAGCGCAGTCCGGTAGCGCACCTGCTTTGGGAGCAGGGGGCCGCTGGTTCGAATCCAGTCGCCCCGACCATTCTATTATTCTTGCCAGTGAGCGCAATCGTTTTAATGGCAGAAATGGCTATTCCTGATCCGGGCTTGCTTTCCAGACTTCGAGGCCGTCGAACGGATTTGCGGAACCAAGATATAAGCTGCCATCTGGCGCGGACGCCATCGCGCGCCAACCGTAGTTGTTGCGATTGCCGAAGCCGTCCTGAGTGACGTTGAACCAGTGGACTCCATCCTGCGTTTTAAACAAATCGGCGCCGGCTTCCGTAAGGCGCATCCAACTATCGCGCATTACCAAGGTATGTGACTGGCTATCTCCGTCACCCTGCCCGATGAAGTTCTCAATCCTCGCAGGAAAGGTATAGATGATGCCCCCGAGGGTAGTTCCAAAGTCATACGTACCCGCATAAAGCCATCCGTCGTGTTCCTCTAATTGCCAGCAATACACGTTCGTAAAGAAGTTAAATCCGGAGTCGTAGCCGGAAATTGAACTTTTGCCGACAATGGTCTCCCATTGATCGTCGTTATCAATGCGAATAATGTCGCAACCCTTGAGGCCGTATCCCTCGCGAGTATTGACGCCGTAGTAGATCATGCTGCCTATATAAAGTTTGTTTTTGAATACCTTCGCGGTGCCCGCGGTTTCATTGTGGGGGTCTGGGCCGCCGTGATCGACTACCTTTATCGCACCGCCGCCGTCCGGGCCTTCCAACTTCCATATCTCGTAGCCCTCGGCGTCGTTTTTGGTGCCTGCGTATAGCCAGCCATTGAACGAAATCAGCGTCTCGATGCCGCGATTGTTCGCATTGCCAAACCCGTCTTGCATGTGCGGTTCGAAGTTGATCCCGTCGTTGGAAGTCCAAATTTCCCCGGGCTGAATGTCTGCATTCGCGATGTCATACGCGTAACCAAGGTATAGCTTTCCGTTGTGTACGGCCATCGCGCGGATCGACGCAGGGTTGTCCGGACCGGTCGAATGCACTTGGACCCAATCGCCTGCGTCGCCTGACTTGCTGCGCCAAATTGATGCGCCGATTCCTTGCGACGCCGCATACACGAATTTAGATCGCACGACTGTATCGACAGCGTCCTTGGCGCGATACATAATCATGCGCCGGAACCCGTAGGTTTGTAGTTCGTCGTTCTCCACGTCGCTGTAATCGAACACCTTCTCCCAATCACCATGTGGGGTGTATCGTCGAATTTCCGGCGGGCGCGACGGCAGTTCAGTTAGCGGGTCGCCGTTTCTATTGGCCAGCGCGACGTAATCCGAGATGTCGAATAAGTTGTTTCCCGTACCCACGTACACATGGCCTTCGCTCGCGCCGTCGGGCTGAAACCAACACATCGACCACGCATAATCGTTGTGATCGATTGCGTTGTCTTCCGCGTCAAATCCATTTTCGCTGATCTTGGTGAAATCCGGCGTCGACAGCCCGCCAGGATTGCATTGCGGCAGTGCCACGGCGCAACACAACAAAACCGCGATACTACCGATGGCGTGGCGCACCGACAGGCGCCTGGAAAACATCTCTTTCACAGTCACGGGGTCCCCTTTCACACACAGCCAGCTTTAGCAATCGATTATACTCGAACGGCCGACACATATATGGATGCGCTTTGCCGCGCCGCGTTGCGCGCGAGGTGTTCGCGCCCTAACATTCTGGTTCGGCACTGAGATACTTGGAACAAGCGCGACATCCGCGGCACTCGTGGGATTGACAATATGCACACGCAAATCGAAAAGTATAAGATTCTGATTTCGGATAGATTTGTACCCTGTTTCATCGCCTACCTTGTGGGCGTTTGCGTCCGCGGGTGCATGCTAGGCGGCGGGGAACGGATGCCGGGCGTCAATGGCGCCTATAGCCCCGTGCAAGTACGATCGCTCCTTGAAAAAGGGGCGTTGGGCCTGCCCGACTACCCATGTATGTTTGCGATCCACGCCGGGCTCGCGGCGACTATACATAAGGTGACGGGTCTCGCGCTAGAGCCCTCCATCGTGCTTGCGGTGAAATTATGTATTGCGATGTTGCCACCACTGGCTGCTATTCCAGTGTTCCTTCTTTGTCGCACGTGGTGTGTCCGCGTGGGGTGTCAACGCTCGCGTTTACCCTTCGTTGCCGCGGCGATGGCATCTGTTGGCGCACCATTTATGTTAATGACGGGGAACTTCGACAAAAACGCCCTTGCGCTTGTGTGGCTGGCCGCGCTGTTACTCGCGCTGCACACGTACATGGAGCGACGTTCCGTCGCTAGCCTAGCCGCGACCACCTTGTTCCTGGTTTTGTTGGGACTGACGCATATCGGCACGTTCACCACAGGCCTGTTGCTATGGGTCTGTGTAATTTCGGTCTACATCATGCAGCCATCTGGACCGCCACTTCGCGTTACTATCCCGACAATCGCTGTGTCCATCCTGGCCGTCGCGTTGGCAGAAGGTTATGTCTTCTGGAAATTCGATCCGGCCCGAATAGGGCGACTTTTAGGAGCAATGGCAAACCCCTTTAGTTTCGCGTTGAGGCAATCCGCCTCCACTCGGCCAATGGAATTCACACTTCTCGGTGTGTTTCTCTTGGTGGCACATCTTGGTGCACTTGGCGGCTTGGCTGGGATCGTATTTCGGACGGTTCACCGGAATCGTAGCCGATTGTCCAACGCGGATATTGCGCTCGTCTGCGGAAGCGTCATTGCTATCGTCTTAATTACCGGCCCTTGGATCAGGAACGATGCCTCACCGCGTCTTATATTCATTGCCGCGCTGCCTGCCATCGTCGTCGCAGTATTTACGGTAATCCACAGTGAGCCCAGTCGTACGCGTCGTGTTCTTGTCGCAGTTGGTATTCCTATCATGATCGTGCCGGGGCTGCTGCAGGGCGTGATTGGTGGATGGCGCATCGTAAGCGACGAGGCGTACGCTGAACTAAAGGCATCGTCCGTTCACATACCTCACCCAGAGCGGACGCTCGTTGTCGCAATGCACGGGATGGAATGGGACGTCGCTTGGGTGCTGCGCACCCACGTTGCGCAGGCCTCGGCAGTGCGCGCAAGTGACTGGCAGAAGTACGACCAGGTCCTCTTCTTGGCTACGAAAGAACACCCAGAACCCCTTGGGCGTATTGCGCCTGTGTTGGGGCTAAGTTCAGTCTCAGCCGCAGAAAACGAGAGAAAATTCCTAATTCTAGGACCGTTCGCCAAGCTGTCCTTCGTGGAAATCCCGGCTGGCGCCGAAACTGTGCACGATGGCGAATACCTTAAACTGGGGCGCGTAGAGACCCCGCCGCCATTTGTAGTCGACAAGCCCTAGTCCAGATGTTAGAGCAACGCTAAATGCCAGCCGCAACGAATCCACTTCAGTTTTTCTCGGCGAAGTCCGGCATTTATGAGCGCTTCATTCACAGTGTGGGCTATCCTCAGGGGCTTCGCGCGCACTTTGACCGCTCACGTCTGCTTCGTCCTGGTTTGCGTGTACTCGATGCAGGCTGCGGCACTGGGGTCCTCAGTCTGGCTGTCCGGGAGGCTTCGCTACGGCGGGGTTTTTCTCCTGGGGTGATAAATGCGTTCGACCTCACTCCTGCAATGCTCGAACGGTTTAGCCGGGCCATCAAGAATCGTGGCATTGAAGGGATCGAATTGGCACAGTGCAATGTCCTGCAGTTGGAGGCGCTGCATGAGTCGTGGAACAACTACCAACTTGTCGTATCCGCTTCGATGATGGAGTATCTTCCGCGTAGCGAATTCAGCGGCGCCCTGCGCGGCCTTCGCGAACGACTGACCCACGACGGCGCGCTGGTCCTGTTTATTACCCGGCGCAACCTCGTGACGCGGCCGCTCATTGGGCGGTGGTGGCGATCTAATCTCTACACGGCAGCTGAACTGCGCGCGGCGTTTAGGGAAGCTGGGTTCGCCAAGGCGGCATTTTCCCGATTTCCGTTTCCGTATGGGTACCTAAACTTGTGGGGATATATTGTAGAGGCAACGATGGGCGATTTTGACCTTCGGATTCAGAAATCCGGGGTCAGCCACCCGGCGGATTCATCAGGCGCAGTTTTGGAAAGTAGGCTCGATAGAATCCTCTGTCCCGCGTGAGGAGTCGATCGCATTGCACCTGTGCATGAGCGGCGATTAGGAAATCCGCGATTACTTTTGCGCGCGAGCCGCCCTTGGCCCGATAGCTACGCCACGCGTCACCCGCCCGAAATGCCGAGTCCTCGTTCATTGGCGAATAGCTTATGGGTAGTTCTCGCATGGCGCCCTTCAGAGATTCGATAGATTTAAACAGGCCGGCGAGTTCTGCCCAAACAATATCACAGGCAACAATTTGGCCCTCGCGAAGACAACGCCGTAAGGCATCGGCGGATAGTTTGGCGTGCGTGGGATCGTTTCGAAAGACGTCGATGAGCACGTTCGTATCAATAGCGGTAATCAAGCCCTTCCTCGTAAGTCATCTAGTAGATGATCTGTGCTCTTCTTAAGTTTCAAACACCCCAGCACCTTCGTTACAGGGTCTTCAAGTATTGCTTTCTCGGCCACGAGCCGTCCATTTTCTTCCCGGAATTCAAGAACCGTGCGGGGCGTGATGCCCAACCGATCTCTCAAAACCTTGGGAATCGTGACTTGCCCACGGTCTGCAACAATGGCTTTCATGTCCGCTGTAACCTCCAGCATTGGTACGTACATTTAATTCATGTATCCATACATAATTGTGCCACAGACTGTGGGCGTCGGGCAACCCCTGCCGGCGGCTGAATTGGCCTCCAGTCGAATTTTCCCGACAACTGATGCTAGACTTCTTTTTCTCCTGTGGAAACGAAACCGTTTGCGGGGCATTCTCAATGGAATCAGTGGTTGTAATCAAGGGTGTATCGCGCAAGTACCGGCGCGTGTTGGCGCTGGACGATGTCTCGCTCACCATCCCGCGCGGGGGCGTGGTCGGACTTGTGGGCGAGAATGGCGCGGGGAAAACTACGCTGATCAAGCACGTCATGGGACTGTTGCGCGCGCAAGCGGGCTCGGTCGAAGTATTCGGCATGAATCCCGTCAAAAGACCGCACGAAACGCTCAGCCGCATTGGATACCTCTCCGAACACCGCGATATGCCGGGCTGGATGCGAATCGACGAACTTCTGCGCTACACGCGCGCGCTGTATCCCCGCTGGGACCCGGCATATGCGCAACGGCTTCTGGAAATGTTCGCGCTTGACCCCTCGGCCAAAATTCGCACACTGTCGATGGGCCAGACTGCGAAGGCCGGGTTGTTGACCGCGCTGGCACATCGCCCCGAATTGCTGGTGTTGGACGAGCCTTCATCCGGGCTCGATCCCATTGTGCGGCGCGACATTCTAGGCGCGGTACTGCGCGAGGTGGCGAACGAAGGCCGGACGGCGCTCTTTTCGTCGCACCTGCTCCATGAAGTTGAAACGATTTCAGACCGCGTCGTGATGATCAGCGCCGGCAAAATCATTCTCGACAATCCGCTGGCCGACGTGCTGAGTTCGCATCAGCGTCTCGTCCTCGTTGCGCGAAACGGTCAATCGCCCTTGGGCGCGTTATCCAGTGCGCTGTCTGCCGAAGGCGTTGCAAACCGCTGGACCGTCATCTGCCAGGGCGATCTCGCGGCCGCGCGCGCCGAGGCCATACAAAAAGGATTCGAAGTGGCGGAGTCAGGCCCCGCGATTCTTGATGACATTTTCGTCGCGCGCGCGGGCAAACGCCTCAGCGGGACGGGCGAGTAACGGGCATGCGGAGCACCCTCATTTTTCTGTGGGAACAGTGGCGGCAGACCGCGAAAGGCCTTGGCATCGTGCTGGGCACGCTCGTGCTCTATGCGCTGCTCGTTGCGCTGTTTCACGATTTGGTGATGTACATCTTCGCGTTGAACCATACGCTTGTCGTTGGCGCCGCATATTTGCCTGCCATCGGCGCCGCGGTGCTCTTGTTTGTCCAGGAAGCCCGCGGCCGGATTGATTTCGCATATCCACGGCGCATGCTCGTCCTGCCCGCGCACACCTTCGTGCTCGTCGCCGCGCCCTTAATTTACCGGTTGGCGGTGATAGCGTTCTTCGCAACGCTTACCGGATGGATTTGCGATGCGTTCGTGCGCGACGTCTTTCTCATTGGCCCGCAGGTGTGGCTGTTGATGTCTCTGGTCGCCGCCGCGCATGCCTTTGTGTTTCTGGTTTGCGGATTTGGCACGGGCACGGGCGCCGCCATTTTCGTCGCGACTTTAGTGGCTGCAACGCCGGGGTTTGCCTATTTGTTTGGCGCGATTCAATCGCACCTCGCGTTGCCTTCTCCCATGAGTCCCGACTCAACAGTGCCGGACCTTGGGTCCGGTGGTGCGCCGATGGCGATGCTCCTGCTTCCCTACTGGTTTGTGGTGGCCTATGTTGGCGCGCGACAGGCGCGTAGCGAAGTGCCGGAGGATCGGGTCGGGCGGATTGTGCGCATTGCGCAGCGCGTGACGTATTTTGATCGCGAACGCACCGAGTTCCGCTCGCCGGAGGAAGCCCAGCGCTGGCTCGAATGGCGGCGCGGCGCATATTTGTTTCCCTGGGTCGCGCTCGCGCTCGGCATCCTGCTTACGTTCAGTTTTGGGGTCGTTCCTGGTGAAGCGGGGAACCGGTTTACGCTCTCCTTCTATCTTCTGGCAGTGGCCCCCGCAGTCGTGGCGAGCCTTGTGGGCTATTCGGTAACGCGGACGGGTTCGGAGTATCAATGGTTTGTCGGCGCGCGTCCATTGACGACAGCGCTCATCGCGCGCGCGCGCCTTCGCGCGGGGTTGAAGGCCATGGTTTGGGCCTACATTTTGCTCGGTGTCGTGTTTGTCATCATCTTCAAGATCAAGTTTCCCCATGACGCGATACTTGCATCGCTTGTGCAGGACCTTCGCGTGATCACGTCTACCAGTGGACCCTTCGCAGAGGGCGTGTTGCTGCTGGCGTTCCTGGGGGCGTCCACGGTGCTTGGTGTATGGGCACTATTCTGGCTTGCGCGTGTGTCCGGATTCTTCGTCTGGCTCGCGGGCTTTATGGTAGCTGCGTGGCGTTTCTATACGGGCGGCCTGTATGTAATGGACCCGCAGACCGGCAATTTCACGACACCGATGGAGGTGTTCGTCAACACAATGGCGGTGCTAATGGGTATTGCGGGCTTCGCGGCGATATTCATTGCGGCGTATCGCGGCTACATCGGCCCGATAAAACTTGGAGTTGCCATTCTGAGTTGGATTGGGCTGGTACTGCTCGCGTTGAATTTCGAAAGCGCGATCGATTTCGGCGGTCCGGTGTTCATTTTAGCGGCGCTGCTGATGCTTCCGGCGGCACCACTGGCGACAGTGCCGCTGGCGCTCGAGTGGCAACGACACCGCTGAGCCTGCGCCAGTTTTTTACTCACGATGCGCTGGACCGTTGCGGTCATTCTTTTTAGGCGACGAAAGAAGCCTTAGCGCATTGAGAACAACGAGCAGCGACATTCCGGTATCGGCGGCGATAGCAGCCCAAAGCGAAGCGTGACCGGAGAACGCCAACAAGACGAACGCGGCTTTAACGGTCAGAGATGCAACAATGTTTTGCTTGATGATTGCAAGAGTCCGGCGCGAATGGCGGATGAGCCACGCCAACCGCGATAGATCGTCGCTCATCAAGGCGATGTCCGCGGTTTCGATGGCGGCGTCCGTTCCCGCGGCGCCCATTGCGATTCCCAAAGTTGCGCGCGCCATGGCGGGCGCATCGTTGACGCCGTCGCCAATCATGGCCACCGCCCCATATTTCGCGACCAATTCTTCGATTGCATCCACTTTGTCTTCGGGAAGCAACTCGGCGCGTGTTTCGTCGACACCCGTCTGTTGCGCGACAGATTCAGCCGTAGGCCGGTTATCTCCCGTCAGCATGATGACGTGTTCAATGCCCGCCGTCTTGAGTTCTTGAACGGCGGCCTTTGCATTGGGGCGAATGGCGTCGGCGACGGCGATGAAGCCGCAGACGTGCTCGTTATTTCCGGCAATCAATACGCTGGCGCCTGCCGAAGACAACTCATCCAAGACGCGGTGCATTTCAGGCGTTTCTTGACCCCGCTCTTCCAGGTAGCGGTGTGACCCTATCCATACGGGTACGCCATTCAGTACGGCGGTAGCGCCTTTACCCTTGAGCACCTGAAAAGACACCGCGGGTTTTGGCCGGATTCCCAACGATTCGGCGTGCTTGATAACCGCGTGGGCCAGCGGATGTTCGGACTGCGATTCGATAGCGGCCGCGATCTCGATCAACTCCTTGTCGGTATGGCCGGACAGCGGCACGATTTGTTTTACCTCTGGCCGGCCAAGTGTAAGTGTGCCCGTCTTGTCCAGCGCCACTGCCTTTAAGCGGGCCGGAAGCTCGACGAACAAACCTCCTTTGATAAGGACGCCGTGCCGCGCCGCGGACGCCAACGACGACACAATGCTGACGGGCGTGGAAATGACCAGGGCGCAAGGACACGCGATCACGAGTAGTACGAGGCCTTCGTAGAACCACTTTGACCATAATCCGTCCAACAATAGCGGCGGGACAAGTATGACGCCCAACGCCAGGAACATGACTGCCGGTGTGTACCAGCGGGCGAACGTTTCGACCCATTGTTCGCTTGGTGAACGCCGGCTTTGCGCGTCGCTTACCATTTGGATGATGTGGGCGACCGTAGTGTCTGCGGCAAGCTTGGTGGTAACAAACTCGACAGCGCCGTCCCCGTTGATTGTGCCGGCAAATATATCGTCTCCCACCACCTTTGAAACCGGCATGGATTCGCCGGTGATCGGGGCCTGATTTACAGCAGTATCGCCCTTGGCGATCTTTCCGTCCAAGGGAAACTTTTCGCCGGGTTTGACCAGGACTGTGGAACCAATCGGGACACCGGCAACATCCATCATGTGTTCATGGTTGTGCTCTTGCTGCTCATGAGCCGCGTGAGCCTGATCGTGAAGCACGCGGGCTTTGGGAGGTGTCAATGCCATCAATGCGGCAACGGCCCGCCGCGCGCGGCCAACACTCCACGATTCGAGCGTATTCGACAATGCGAACAAGAAGGCGACCATTGCGGCTTCTGGCCATTCGTTGATCAACACAGCGCCGCTGATCGCTATCACCATCAACAGATTCATGTCCGGACGCAATTGGCGAAGCGCGTACCAAGCCTTTGGGACTACAAACCAAATGCCCGCGACAATCGCGATCAAGAAAAATAACTTGGAAGCGAGGGGGACAGTATCACTGCTTTCTGCCAATGCCACGCCGAAGCCGCTTTGAAACCCATGCGTCAGAAACCCGGATACGACCATCGCTCCACTCAGGACCGTGAAGCGCGTGCGGTTGTTTCCAAGCCCTTTGCCTTCGGTATGCGCGATGGGCTTGGAGTCGTCCCATGGAATCGCGCGCATTCCAGTTCGTTGGACCGCATCTACGATGGCGCTCGAACCCGTTGCGCCGTCTTCAAGCGAAACGGACATTTTTCCGTTTAGAATGTCGAAACGAAGGTCGTTAACTCCGGAAAGATCTGCAAGAGCGTTTTTTAGAACCGCTACTTCCTCCGCGCAGTCCATTCCCTCGATTTTGTAGGACACTTCTTTCATGTCAGTGCTCCATGAGAATGATCAACCGCTGTTGCTAATTGGCTGGCCGCACTTCCCGGGAAAACAACCGGTACAAGACTGGTAGAACGACCAGCGTCAAAAGCGTTGATGAGATGATTCCGCCAATAACGACAGTGGCCAAGGGGCGTTGCACTTCCGCGCCCGTGCCGGTCGCTATCGCCATCGGCACGAATCCCAGGGAGGCGACCAGCGCAGTCATGAGGACCGGCCGGAGCCGGGTGATGGCTCCTTGGGTAATCGCTTCGTCAAGCCTTACGCCTTCCTCGCGCAGCTTTTGAATGAACGAGATCATGACCAGACCATTCAGCACAGCAACTCCGGAAAGCGCGATAAATCCGACTCCGGCAGAGATGGACAATGGGATGCCGCGCAACCACAACGCGAGGATTCCCCCGGTCAGCGCCAATGGGACACCGGTAAAAACAAGAAGCGCATCCTTGAGGTTTCCGAACATCATGAAGAGCAAAATAAATATCAACAGCAACGAAATCGGGACGACAATTTGGAGCCGCCGGGCGGCGGAAATCATCTGCTCGAATTGGCCTCCCCAATTCGTCCAGTATCCCGCGGGAACCTTCACCTGTCCCTGGATCGCGCTTTCCGCTTCGGCTACGAACGATCCGATGTCGCGTCCGCGTACGTTCGCGGTAACGACGACGCGGCGCTTGCCGCTTTCACGGCTGATTTGATTCGGACCGGGGGCAAGCTGGAAATCGGCGACGGACTCAAGCGAAACGTAGCGGGCGGACCTTGAGGTGTCCGTGGACTCGATTTGCGCTTCGCCCGCGGGCACATCAGATTCAAATGGCAGCGGCACGGGAATCCGCTTGAGCGCATCGATCCGTTCCCGTTGCTCTTCCGGCAAGCGGACAATGAGTTCAAAGCGGCGGTCGCCTTCAAATACCTGCCCCGCGCTTTTGCCGCCGACCGCGACTTCGACGACCTCCTGCACGTCGGCAACATTCATGCCGAGCCGGGCAATCGCGCGCCGGTTCGGCACGATGCTAAGTACGGGCAACCCTGTCACTTGTTCCACCTTTACGTCGGATGCGCCCGGGACCTTCCCCAGGACTTCGGAGATTTCTTGCGCCGTGGCCAACAAGACGTCCAAGTCATCCCCGAATACTTTCACGGCCACGTCCGAGCGAACGCCTGCGATCAATTCGTTAAAGCGCATCTGAATTGGTTGAGTGATCTCGTAGTTGTTCCCGGGAATTTTCGTGATGATTTGTTCAAGTTCCGAGACCAGTTCGCTCTTTAGCTTCGCTTGGTCAGGCCACTCCGCTTTAGGTTTAAACATGACGAAGTTGTCGGATACGCTTGGCGGCATTGGGTCGGTGGCGATTTCAGCGGTGCCGATCTTTGCGAAGACGGTATCGACCTCGGGCATGGCCTTGATTGCTTTTTCCAGCGTGTCTTGCATTTCAACCGCCTGCGTCAAACTTGTGCCGGGAATTCGCAATGCGTGCAGCGCGATGTCACCCTCGTCAAGGCTCGGTATGAACTCACGCCCCATCCCCATCCCCACCGCGCCACACAATAGAATCAAGGCCAGCGCACCTGCCACAACCGGCGCTTTCATGCGCATCGCAAGGTTAAGCGCGGGCACATACGCGCGTTTGATCGTCCGGACGATGAAATTTTCCTTCTCGGAAACTTTGCCCGTCATGAAAA
The DNA here is from genome assembly GCA_034408725.1 of Candidatus Hydrogenedentota bacterium. GTDB lineage: Bacteria > Hydrogenedentota > Hydrogenedentia > Hydrogenedentales > SLHB01 > JABWCD01. The sequence goes on along the minus strand of JAWXCN010000053.1, from coordinate 35,132 downwards.
GCGCCACGGCGGCGGGCACGAATGTTACCGAGAACACCATTGCCCCAAACAACGCGGCAAGCACCGTAAAGGCCATAGGTTGAAACATCTTGCCTTCGACCCCGGTAAGCGTGAGGATCGGCAAGTAGACGATCATGATAATGAGCTGGCCATACAGGATGGCGCGCCGGGTTTCGCTGGATGCGTCGAATACAACGGCCAGCCGTTCCTCGAACGTGAGTTTGAGCCCAAGTTTGTGCTGCTCTTCGCCAAGACGCCGGATACAGTTCTCCACGATAACGACAGCACCGTCGACGATAATGCCGAAATCGAGCGCGCCGAGGCTCATGAGGTTCGCACTTACGTTGTTCGTTACCATGCCGGTAATGGTGAACAGCATGGATAGCGGTATGATAAACGCCGTAATCAGCGCGGCACGGATATTGCCGAGGAACAGGAAGAGCACTACAATCACCAAGAGGGCGCCTTCGCTCAGGTTTTTCCAAACCGTCTCGATGGTCTTATTGACCAGAACCGTGCGGTCGTAGACCGTCTTGGCGATGATACCCGGCGGCAAGGTTCTGTTGATCTCCGCCAGTTTTTTTGCAACGGCTTGGGAAACTGTCCGGCTGTTCTCGCCGATGAGCATGAACACGGTGCCAAGCACGACTTCTTCACCGTTTTCCGTGGCAGCGCCCGTGCGTAGTTCCTTGCCCAGGAACACCTCGGCCACATCGTGAACGTGGATCGGCACACCTTCGTGGCTCGCGATTACAATCTCTCTGATGTCTTCCACCGTGGCCACCTGTCCGGGTGAACGTACAAGGTATTGCTCTCCGCTCCGTTCGACGTATCCGGCGCCCACGTTGGCATTGTTTTTCTCCAAAGCGGAAAGAACTTCGTGAAAACTCAACCCGTATGACATCATTTTCTTGGGATCGGGCGTGACGTGATACTGCTTTTCGTATCCGCCGATGGTATTCACTTCTGTAACGCCGGCGACATTGCGGAGTTGGGGTTTGACAACCCAATCCTGAATTTCCCGCAAGTCCATGGAGGTGTAGGCGGCACCGTCGGATTTGAGCGCGCCCGGTTTTGGCTCGACTGTGTACATGTAGATTTCGCCCAGACCCGTGGCGATGGGACCCATCAAGGGTTCGAGTCCCGGGGGTAAATTGCCCTTGGCTTCTTGAAGCCGCTCGTTGACAAGTTGGCGCGCGAAATAAATGTCGGTACCGTCGTTGAAAACGATCGTCAATTGAGAAAGACCGTAACGGGACAGCGAACGGGTGTATTCGAGATTGGGAATGCCTGCCATGACCGTTTCCAGGGGAAACGTAATGCGCTGCTCCGCTTCCAGCGGAGAGAAGCCCGGCGCTTCGGTATTGACTTGTACCTGGACGTTCGTGATATCCGGTACGGCGTCAATGGGCAATAGGGTGAAGTTGTAGACGCCGTACGCGGCGACGCCAAGCGTGACGGCAAGCACCAACCACCGTTGGTGGATGGAGAATCGTAATATGCGATCAAGCATGTGTGCTTCCTCAAGCCTTGTTCAGTTCTGCTGGGAACGGACTTCCCTCAGTGATCGTGCGCGGCGCCGGCCTTTTCTATGTCAGCTTTGATCAGATAGCTGTTCTTACTGACGTATAACTCGCCGGGGTCCAAACCGCTTACAATTTCGACGAGCCTGCCGTCGCTTCGGCCCAGCTCGACGGGGCGCACTTCGTACGTGTCCGCGACCGCAATGAATACGACTGACCAATCGCGGAAGGTTTGAATCGCATCGACCGGTACGGCAATCGGAACCACCGTCTCCTCGTCAGCCAGGCTGATGGTCACGAATAGACCGGGACGCCACAGTCCGTCCGGATTGGGAAGATCTACAATCGCCTTGGCCGTGCGGGTCTGTTCCCCGACGAGCGCGCCGACAAACGAAATTGTGCCCAGGGCATCCATGCCCAAGTCTTGGGAATGCACCGTGACAGGGTGCTTTTCGCGAATGCGTTTAAGGTCCGCGGCATAGACGACCACTTCCACCCAAACAGAGCTGAGATCGGCAATAACGAAGGCGTCGGCGTCGGAGGCAACAGCTTCGCCAATGCTCATATGCTTTTCGATGATGGTTCCATCGATTGGAGAGTGAATCGGATAGTCCGTCAGCGCATGGCCGTTTCCGCTGCGTATTTCCGCAATCTGTTCCGATGAGAGGCCGATGGAATGTAGTTTCTGTTCTGCTGTGCGTACACTCACGTCCAGTTCGGCAAGGGCCTGCTTTGCTGTCAAATAGTCCTCTTCCGAGGAGATTTTCTTGTCGAACAGGTCCTTCTCCCGGTTGGACCGGACCCGCGCCAGTTCTCGGCGCTGCAGGTCCGCAAGCAATCCGCTTTTGGCGTCGGCGAGTTCCCGGCTGTCAATGATGGCCAGAAGATCGCCCTTTTTCACTACGTCACCACGGTACTTGTTAACCTCACGCACCAGACCGGGCAAGCGTGGGACGACGTGTACAATTTGGTTTTCGTTAAGTTTTATTTCACCAGGCAGTGTCACAACTTCACTGATCGCGCCGGGGCCAGCCGGTTGGGTTTCCAGTCCTCCCTCGCGCGCGGATTCCTCGCTTATCTCGACGCGACCCTCGTAACTTTCATAGCTCCACGTGAACGGTTTCCCGGAATGCTCTGCTTTGACTTCAACATCGAACGAGTGCGGTTCCTCCACTTCCTGATTGCTCTTGAGAAAGTCGCCGCTGGGCGTGAAGGTTATGGTATCGGTGCGTCCCCCCAGGCGATGGAGAAGGATTGTGAGCTGCACATCTCCCGCCGGCACGGGCTTTTCGCCGGCATACGGAAAGACCCGAAATTCGGGCGGCACGCCGGACTCGAACACGGTGATTTCAAGATCGAGTCCTTCTCCGTGAAGCGACCGCCCACCATGTGGACCCCGTTCACCTTCGTCTTCGTGAACGCCTTCCTCTGCGTGGCCATGGCCTCCTTCGCCTTCGGCGTGATCGTCGTGTCCATGCCCGTGTTCGTCTCCGCCCGAAGTGCTCGCGGCCCATTCGGACGTCCAAATATAGTAAGCGCCGCCCGCGCCCAGCAGGACGATCACCGCGGCGATAATCAGGTTCATGGCTTTCATAATTGATCCTCGGGAGATGCCTCAGTCGTGGCGCGCCCCGTGAGGCGTTCCACGTCGAGGGCGTGTTGATGAAATCGCGTTCGCGCCTCGAGCTGCTGACGCTGCGCAGCAAACAGGGTGCGTTCCGCCAGAAGTACGTCCATCAACCCGAACTTGCCCTGCCGATAACCTTCCACTATCGCGTCAAATGCCTCTTTGGCTTTTGGCAGCACTTCCCGATCGAGCAATTCGGTTTCGCGGAACGCCGCTTCAGCGGCGCAGTGCGCGATTCCCAAGGATTTGTGCAGGTTCACTTCCGCGGCGCGCCGCTGATCCGCGGCCTTCGCGGCGAGACTCTCCGCTTCAAGCACGCGGCCCTGGTTGCGATTAAAAATGGGCAGCGGCAAAGACGCGCCGATCACGACCGAGTGATCGCGAGAATCATCTGATGAGACGCTTGAACGCGTGTACCCGAAATCACCCGCGCCCGACACGCTGACCCCGGTTTCGTTCCGGGTGCCGATGCCCGTACTTCGAAGTCCAAGCGTGATTGTCAGGTCGGGCAGCGCGTTTGCCCGCTCAACCACAATCGATGCTTCGCGCTGCGCAACTTCCGCGGTCCAGCGCGCAAGGTCTGGCAAAGCCTCGATGTCCGCGCGCAATGCGCCCAACGTTGGAATCTCTCGCACACTGCCGAGGCTTCCCGACGCTTCACTAAACTGTGGTGATGTAGCACCCCAATGCGACGCCAATTCGTAACGCGCTGCGTCGAGTTGTTGCCGCGCCTGTTCCATTCCAAGCTTCACGGAACCAAATTCAGCCTCCGCCGTCGACAATTCAATCGGCGAAACCTTTCCGGCTTCGACACGCGCCGCTACCGTGCCGGCCGTTTGTTTGGCCAACGCGCCGAGTTCTTCCGCGAGGCGCAGGTTTTCTTGCGCGGAAACGACAGCATAGAACGACTTTGCAGTCTCGGAGAGCACATTCGCCCGCGTCACTTCGTAATCCCACACAGCAACGTCTCGCTCGCGATTCGCCAATTGGATGCGCTTGGCCCGTTTTCCGCCAAGTTCAACCAACTGGGAAAGACTGAGGGTGATCTCGGCTTCCCGCAACCCGGATTCGGTGCCGGATTCAGTAGACCGCTCGAATTCCGGTGTCAGCGATCGCCCTCGAATGGGCAGATTGATTTCACCGATTGCAGTGGGTATTGCTAACGTATCGCTGATGCGGGAACTGGATGCGCCGATTCGCCGCGCGGTACTGCCTGGACCATCGCCCAAACGAAGGTCTTCGATTTCGATTGATAGTTGCGGATTCGGACGAAGCCGCGCCTGAATCGCGCGGGCTTCCGCCGCGCGAATGTCCCATGCGTACACGTGCAATGCAGGAGACTGTAGCATGACAAGCGCCAGGGCCTGATGTAGAGAGATTTCACCAACCGGATTTTCCGGTTCGGAATCCGGCTCGCTGGAGTACGCACGCGTGATCGAGCACAAATGCAGGAAGATGAGAGCAACCGCGAAGTGTGGAAATTTCCGCATGTTATTGGCCCAACTGGCCGCACGTGGCGCGCCGCGGACCATGGGCATGGCCGAAGTGTCGAGTGCGTTTCGCGGGCTTGCGAATTTCCGAGGTGGACTGCGCAGACTCCGAATCCGCGTGCCCGCGCTGCTGTTGACCAGCGCACCCCGGTAGCGCGAGAACGAATAGGAAGACGAGGCACGTATTTATTCGGCCCACCCGGAATGCCCGGTTATAAGAGATGTTCATTGTATTTCTTCTCCGATGATCCATCGTGAATGGAACGCGCGCGCACACGCATGCGCGCAATAAGAAATCGGGAAAGAAATTGGACTAAATGAGGAGGGTTACTGAACGGAGGGAGGCGTAACAAATGGGAATGCGGGATTGCGCCGGTAACAAAACTCCAATCGGCGTAACAAGGGTCATAATGGCGCTTGCGTAAACCGGCAAAACTATTTTAGAAGCGTCGCCGGGCGATTTACGCGCCGGTTCGCGTTCCTCGCTGCTGGGTAGTGGCACGTCAATGCAATCAACGCATTCGCCGGTTTTTCCGGAACCGGGAAGCCGCGATATCGAAACGCCGCCGGCCACATCGGAAGCATGGTCGCAGCATTCATCCTCCGCGGCGGTGACAAGCGCAACGTGACCATCATCTCCAAAACATAGGACGCGGCCATGCGTACCCACTGGAACGACGAGATGCAGCGCGGCGATGGCCACCGCGAACAGGGCCAAGGCAGAACGTGAATGGATGTAGCGAACCGGCATGTGGTTGTTGGATTTGCCTGTTGAATGTGAATCGCTGACTCAGTTGCGTTCCATGCTACTCAGGGCCGCGCTGATTTGCAACCTGTTCAGGTGTCAGGGCAATCGCGCTCAATTTCGTAGGAACCTTGCCTGCGATTTCATAAGGACCTTTAGTGTGGGCCGCACGTGCTAACTTTTGGAGGTGTGTTGGCTAACTTCGGCGGATCGTGACAGTGATTTGTTCGCAGGACCGTTGATAACCTCGCCGAACTTGTCGAACCGCGAACCGTGGCAGGGGCAATCCCAGGTTTTCTCCGTCGGATTCCATTGCACGATGCATCCGAGATGCGGGCAGACGGCGGAGCATTCGTGTGTTACCCCGACCGCATCGCGATAGACCGCATACTTGCTCAACCCGCGCCGGATGATAGCGCCGCTGTCGCTTTGAATTTCGTCTTCGCTGCCCACGTCGCCAGTGGTCAACCAGTCCTTGTACTGCATTGCCATGTTGACGGTTTCGCCGATATAAGCCGCTGACGCCATCAAGGATATTCGCGATGGATCGTACAGGCTGGCCCATGCGTTTTCCCGTCCCATGATCAGATCCGTGAGAAGCACGCCGGCAATGGCGCCGTGGGTTATGCCCATGCCGGAGTCGCCCGTGACAATAAATACGTTTTCTTTGTCGAGCGGATTCCGGCCAATAAAGGCGAGGCCATCCGTCGTTTCCATCACCTGGCCACTCCACCGGTAGGCCACTTCCCGCATTGCTGGAAAGCGTTTCCGCGCCCACGCCTCCAACCGGGAATGCCGTTCTTCAGTGTCAGTCGCTTGTCCGGTTTTGTGGTCTTCTCCGCCGATAATCAGCATGCCGTCGCCTTGTTCCTTCGGATCGGAATCGGCGTCCGCATACCGGATGTAATGGTACGGATCGTCCAGGTCCCAGTAGAGGGCCTTGGCAACCGCTTCGCGCGGAATGGGCGCACCGATGACATACGTCATGTACGGCGCCTGTTTGGTGTGGATTGCCACCAAATCGTTCACCGGCGTGTTCGTGGCGACAACGATCGCCTGCGACGTGACCGTGTAGTCGCCCGCGGAAACGCGCGCGGGATGACCGCCCTCGATTCTATCCGCATGCGTTTGCGAGAAAATCCGCCCTCCGCCGCGCACGATGGCCTCGGCCAACCCGGCGAGATAGCGCAAGGGATGAAACTGGGCCTGGTTCGGAAACAGAAGGCACGGACCTGTGTCAAAATCGCGAATGGGCGCGCGCGCAATTTTCCTTACGCTCTCAAGTCCGGCGCGGTGCGCGGCCTCCAATTCGCGGTCGATGATATCTTGGCTTTCGTCTGGTGGAGCGAAAAGGTAACCATCGACCCATGCGAAATCGCAAGCGATAGCTTCTTTTTGCGCAATCCCAGCAATTCGGTGAATCGCCGCGGTATGGCTTTCGGCTGCCAGCCGCGCGCCTTCCGGCCCGTGAATGCGTTCGATGCGGTAGAACCGGTCATCAATAGCGTTCGAGAGATGCGCCGTGGTTGCCTGCGTGACGCCGCCGCCTACCGGGCCATCGTCCAATACGATGACGGACTGCCCGGCTTGAAGGGCCATGTACGCCGTGCTCATGCCGGCAATGCCCGCGCCGACGATACAAACGTCGGCCTGTGTGTTTTCCTGAAGACGCGGAAAAGACGGGGTGCTTCCCGTGGCCATCCATACGGATTCGCCGCTGGAACCTCCCGCCTTTTTCTGCGTCTTCATGGGATTCCGCTAAAATTTGCGTTGGACAGGGATCACGGTGTCGCGAGCCGCTACGCACTAATCTCATGCGTACTTGCCCACCACTACGTGAACGCGCCTGTCTTTATGCGACGGGACCGCCGCGCCGCGACAAACCAAACAGGAGCGAAACAAGAAACAGGACGACGAAGATGAAAAAGAGAATCTTCGCAATTCCCGTTGCCGCGGTAGCGATGCCGCCAAATCCAAAAACGGCGGCGAGAATCGCCACTACGAAAAATACGAGCGCCCAATACAACATGATCAATCTCCTTTGTCTTTTAAGGGCCGAGACAATGCTAGGTCTCGGCCAACACTTCCACCTTGTCCGAACAGCTTTGCAAGGAAACAGCTTCCCGCATGGATTGGCCAGAGGCCCGGTTCACACGCTGGCTAATACACTGGGTCATACCCATCAACTCCACCATGAGGCTCTCCGGCATCAACCCGTGGCTCATCTGAAGTTGAATGACATGCGATTCGAGTTGGCTGCACATCTCCGAAATATCGTCTTGCCCGGCGTGTTTACATTCGTCGTGAAGCACGCGCAAATTCCATAAGGGTGGGACTGCGGACAAGGCCCGGCCGGTGCGAAAGGTCTCGATGTATTCCTCGATGTGGCGGATACGTTCGGCGGCTGGTGTTATACGAGCCTTGTTCCCATTGACAGTCATATTACGCACTCCCACGGTTTCCGTTTATCGCCGCAAATACTTCGCTCACGGTGCCTTCGTAAACCAGGCTGCGCGTTGCCCTGTCGATGACATGCGCCTTCCCCGCCAAGCCGTCGAGCAATTCCAGTACCTGAAAAAGATCATTTGCTTCCGCATGCAGGCAGGAGCCCCGCACTTCAACGGCATATCGAGCCTTCGGTACGTTCGCCGCGCGCAACGATTGATAGGTTTGCGGCTTCACGCCTTCCATTACGTTTTCCATTTGGCCCCCCTTCGCCGGCGGGTTCTTGCGCGAACCGCGGGCGGCATCTTTTGAATGGTCACTGTATCGGCGTAGATACACCGTGCGGAGTTGCGTCAACAACGCCGATTTGAAGTGCAATTGGGTAATCGCGTCATCGTGAAGATGCCACGCCCATGTCATGACATCGCGCGTCAGTCTCCGCGCATTCACACGGCTTCGCGTCAACTGCAATGCGACCGAGTAACAGGTTTCGACGTGAGAGAGAAGAATTTGTTCGCAGGTCGCCCGGCTCGCGTCCATCACCCCGCCTGAGTCGGCCCGGTGAGCGCCGGTTGCCGGCCACCTGCCCGCGCCCCAGCCTAATCGTTCTAAACCCATTTGCAACTTACTAAACCTCCCACACCCGCGAAATCAACCGCTATTTGCTCTGCATTTGCTGGTCGAAGTGTATACGGCACGGCGGGTCTCTAATATCGGAAGAACCATGTTCCGCGTGTAGGAAATACGCTGATCATGTAGGCGGGTTCCGACGTGGCTTTCGGGAGGCCAAAAACTTCTGGAAGCTCTGACAAATGCAAGGATTAGCAGAATTCAAACTTGCGGGTTTTTGGTGACGGGAGCGACCATTACATGTGAATTCAGAATAATTACCTGACGACCAGGCGCTATTACACAGTATTATCGCGGCTGATGCGCTGAAAGTATCAACTCGCCAAAACATTCGCCGTAATACATGAACTTGAACACGGTTTCGTGTTCGGGCACGCCCGCCAGTATCTTGAGCCGGTACGGACCCCGCACCTTGGCGCCTTCGTCATCAGTCTCCTGGCCGTCCTGCACAAATTTGACGTCTTCAATGCCGAAGCATTTGTCCATATCGTCCAATCCGCGAATTTTCGACTTCGCGGGCGCCAGCATCAATTCTCCCGGCTCCCAATGTGTGAACCCCTGAGTGCGGACCGGCGGCGTAATCGTGACGTCGATCCAGACATACCGGAGTGGCGCGGACGGCTTGGCATCTTCCTCTTCTTCGTGGGCGTACGCCGTAGTTGCCGGTTTTGTGGTCCATTGAAATCCATGCAATTCCGCGGTCGCGCCGGCCAGCGCCTTCCCCTTCATTTTGAAGGGAAGCGAAAATAGCTTGTGTACCGCCCTGCGCGCCGCGAACTTAATCAGGAAATACGCGGCGATGAGACCTCCACCGAACCACCAGGCCAAATACCCGAAATAAATTCCCACGACAATGAGCAGCAGCAATCCAAGCCGGACCGGCTTTATCCGAAAACGGGACGGCGGCTCCGCAGCGCTTTCACTTTTACCGTCGCCCATTTCACGAAGCTCGACCGCCTCATCATCAATCGTCCCGCCAAGACCAGATTCGACATCGTCCTCCGTTCCCCAGGAATCCTCCGCAACCTCGAGGACATCGACTACGCCATCCCGGCCCGGCGCTCCCGCGTCATAGACTACCGGCGATCCCGATAAACCGCGCGGGCCAGCATCCCCCGCTTCGTCCAACCGCGCAACCAATCTGTCGCGCATCACGCGGGCCTTGTGGTAGCCAAGTTCGGATAGAAGCTGGTCACATACCGCTAAAGCCTCCCGGATACGCCCCAGCTTTTCCAACGTCCGCGCCTTCGCCTTCAGAATATTCAGGTTCCCCGGAAACCGACCATCCAACGCAGACAACACCGCCAACGCGTCCACATACCGGCCATCAACGTACAACCGGCTCGCCTCGGAAAACTCCTCCTCCGCCTGGGACTGGTTCATGGTCGATTGCGCCTCCCCCTCAAGAATATCGGCATAGCTTGCCACATGCGATGGCAACTGCGACATAGGAAAAAAGGAGCACCCGCCGATTTTTCTGCGACCCAACATTTTCCCCACCCGGAATGACGACCAGCGCCAATCAAATTGACCGCTACTGATTATGTCGCGGCGCAAGCAGGGCGTGATGCCGGAGAAATATTGCGTGTTGCGCTCGTATGCGCTCGTTCACCATCGAATTAGAAGGCTCACGAGATCGTAATCCCTTTAATCTTCAGTGGGCGTGTCTACTCAACCGCGACATGCAGCTCGACAAGTTCGAACGGTGTTCGCTCTACCATGAGCACGTAGGTGTAGGGTTTTCCCGCGAGCAGTGCCGGCTTCACCGCGCCTATACCATCCAGGACTACGTCAATGCTAGTCAACGGGACTCCGTTCAGTGACAGGATATGGTCATTCGGATAAAGATTAACGATGGAAAAGAACTGATTCATGACGGATGCCCATTTAACTTCGGTACTGTCTGTCAATTCTTCCGCGACCGGAATTACCCAGAGGCCGTCTATTCCTGGGCCGTCTACGGGAAGATTCATCCATCCTGCGCATTTTCGTTGATCTCGTTCGAACATCTCCGTCTTCGCGCGCAACTGATCCAGTTCATTCACGACCAGAGTTACAAAGAACTTTGGCAATTTCCCGTGCTCGGTGAAACGCTTTACGGGGCGGATTTGAATTTGAACGTTGCGTTCTTGTCCGTCGCGCAGCGCCCGCATTCGCAATAGATCGAGCTGTCTTGAAAGCGCTGCTTCAATAGTTTTTGTAGTCGTTGCATGGCTGTCGAGCGCAACGCCATCGATACCAGTTATCACGTCACCCGGAAGCAAGCCGAATCGCCTCGTGATGGGATGTATGGCTTCAGTGATACGAATCCCGTGGAAGGCGTCAGTGTCAGCCTGTCCCGCAGTCTTCAGAATCGTTACGAGCCGGGAAAGCCGCACGCGCGCCGATGATTCGGAAATTGTCACCCAATGTCCAACACCGTCGCGGAAGTTAGAAGCGGGAGCCCGGCTCCCGTCATTTTTCCTTTTGAATTCTTCGTATTTTGAACGCCACGCGGATGCTGTGTCGCCTGAAAACTGTTGCGGCTGCCACGGGTCTGCTACGCGCAGAACGGCGCGGCTGCCAGTGGTCGTCGAGAGCACGGACATTCCATTACTCGACCAATTTACGGACGAAATACTTCCAACCGTTTCATTGAAGCTGATGAGTTCTCGACCAGTGGCCACTTCAAAAAGGCGAACGGACGCATCGACGCCAGAACTGGCGAGTCGGGTTCCATCTGGACTCATGGATACATGCACGACGGAACCCGAATGCGCGGTTATCTCTTGTATAATTTTGTCTTCTTTCCAGTTCCAACGGAATATTCGCGAATCCTCGCCAGCAAGTCAGCACGTTTGTTCTGAAGTATCAAAAACAGCGGCGAGGACGCCGCCGCTCTTTGTGGGTCTCGTGAACGCCAGTTGTTCCCCGGTCTCCACGTCCCAGATCCGGGCGGTGCCATCGTCTGAAGTTGTGAGTACCTTATCGCCACCGGAATTAAATCTGGCATGGCGAACCAGTGCCTCATGGCCCTTCAATTTCTGAATCATCTCCCCCGATTCAACGTTCCAGACCGCGGCGGTTTTATCGGCGGACGCGGAGACAACAAACTGCCCGTCTTTTGAGAACTCCGCGTCTCGCACAACGTCGCGGTGCCCAAGCAATTCTGTCAAGACCTGGCCATTGTTCGAGTCCAGAATATAAGAAGCTTTGTTGGCCGTGGCCGCTACGATTCGCGTGCCATCGGCGTTGAAATTTGCCATCGTGATTTCTTCCGCAAACCCACCGAATGTTGCTATTTCCCGGGATGTCACCGCATCAAAGATTTGTATGAACGGGAAAAAATGTTCGTTACCGCCGTTCACAACGAGGACGAGCCTCGAACCGGGTGCAAGGGTAGCGCTATGCAGTTTCGCTCCAATAGACGACAGCTCGTTTTTTTCGAGCGCTCGCTCGAGACCCCAAATTCGCACGCTGCCATCCAAAGAAGCGGTTACGATCTGTTTGCCCAAGGTGGCAAACTGGGCGTTGAGTATTGCGTTTGAGTGTCCCCGTAACGTCGCCAGCCGCTCTCCTGAAGCGGCGTGCGCGATGGCTGCCGTGCGATCGCCCGCGGCCGTCACTATCAACTCACCCGATGGATCGAATGCCACGCTATATATCGAAGATTCATGTAACTTCATGACTTGAAGACGCGCGCCCGTGGCACGTTCCCAGATTCGCACAGTTCCAGCCGACGTAGCGGTGGCAATGCGCTCCCCGTTTGGGCTGAATTTCGCGTCCTTCACCGGCTCGTTGTCGTGGGACAATTTTAACAGGATGTTTCCCGTATCGATGTCTGCGACTATTGCGAGTCCAGTGTCTGACGACGCAACAAATTCATTCGTTGTCAGACTTACCCCAACGGAATTCAGAATTTCCCCCGTAAAATCAAATTCCGAGAGTTGCGCTCCCGACTGCGAATCCGTGACGAGCACCTCGCCTTGATTACGATTCGATCGCTGTATGATTCGTGTGCCATCAGGGGTAAACACCCCGTTGATAGCGCCAGAATTTCGTATGGAAGTCAAAGCCCGCACGACTGCGCCGGTGTTCGGGTCGACCAGGAAAGGCCCGTGGTCTTCTCCCGTAACGAGCAGCAAAGATCCATCCGGGCTGAAGCAGGCGGAGGTCGTTTCCGTCCAATCGCTTTTCACGTGAAGAATAGTTTCGCCTGTCCTCGAATCTAGAATAACGGCGCCGCCCCGGACCAATCCCAGGCAAATCCGTGTTCCATCCGGGTTGAAACTTGTTGTTAACACACCGCCTTTCGGTCCTTGCAGTGTGGCAAAATCCGCGTTGCATTCCCGCAGCAAATATCCCCATTCCCACCCCCGTAGATACTCCGGGGTCTTCCACAACGCTGCTTGTGCGCCGATATAGTTGGAACTCTTGAGAAGCTCGTTTGCCAGGAGAATGTCGCTGTAATACCCTTCACGCTCCGCCGTATCTCGCGCTGCTGCTTCGTTCCTCTGGGCGGCTTCAGCCTGGGAGCGCAGTTCTCGTTCCGTGCGTACGCTGACGTAAAGGTTGTGGACGTACAACGCGCCTATAATATTGATCGCGACAAATGCCGCGGCTCCCGTGGCAACCAACGGTTTGTACCTGCGCCAATAGAAACCCAAATAGTCCCTGAAGCGGTACCGATATGACCGAACTAAAGCGCCGGACTGAAAGCGCTGCACCTCTTCCGCAAGCTCGCGCGGGGAGGCATAGCGCTGCCCCGGCGCCTTCAACATCGAGCGCGCGCAGATAGCGGCGAGCTCCGCGGGTATTTCGGGATCATGATCCCGAACAGGACGAGGGTCCTCCTGAATGACTTTTCGCAGTATCTCCTGCACATGCGTTCCTGTAAACGGCGCTTGTCCGGAAAGGATTTCGTATAACACCGCGCCCAGGCTATAGATGTCGCTACGCTCGTCGACCTGCTCCAGTTGTCCCTTGGCTTGTTCTGGCGGCATGTAGGCGGGTGTACCCATCACTTGGCCGTACTGCGTTCTTGCGGCGGTGTCTACAGCACCGAGATTCAACAGCCGGATAGTTTCGGCTAACCCGTCCGCGTGCACATCCTCTCCGTCCTTCGCTTTCGCCAAACCCCAGTCAAGCACAACCGTTTCTCCGAACTCACCCACCATCACGTTATCTGGCTTCAAATCGCGATGAAGGATGCGCCGACTGTGTGCATAGGCGATAGCTTGGCAAAGATTAACAAAGGGGGAGAGGAGTTCGAGCCGTTCGCGCAGGGACTTACATTCATGGATCGCCTGGCGCAGCGTCTTCCCGCGCACCAGCTTCATCGTATAGTACAGCGTGCCATCCTTGCGGTGGCCGAGTTCGTACACAGGTACGATCGAGGGATGTTCAAGCTGGCCCGTGATGCGCGCCTCCTGCAGGAAACGCTCGAGAAATCCCATGTACTTGCGGAAAGGAGTCGATGGACTATTCGGATCTTTCGGCGTCGGTCCGGGCAGTAACTCCTTGAGGGCGACATCTCGTCCAAGGAATGCATCATGCACAAGCAGCACCCGCCCCATGCCGCCGCGGCCGTATTCGCTCCCATGCGTGTACCGGCCCGGGGTTTCTTGCACTCCGGGCACCTGCCCCGCATCCAAATACTGTGGCGCTATCTCAAACGCGTCAGTGGTCTGTACTTTCGTCACCACACCCGTGTCTGTGAGCTCGATCAACCCACCAAAGGACGCGTAAATCTGCTCCTCCCCTCCAACAGTTGCGAAAGTTGCCGCGGCATCACCATCATGAGCTTTAATCGCTTCGTCCACCAGCCGGGCCAAGAACTTATGATCAGCTTCGGTGATAACCCCTGCTCGCAATAATCGCTCCGACAGACCAACCGTCGGATCCGTAGCCCACGCGCCAGCTGCCGCCATTAGATCCGACGTAGACACTCGGCGCAATTGGACGGCAAATACACCGAATAGAAGATTACGGTCGCGATCCATTTGTGATGCCAAAATGGTCTAACTGCCTTTTAGCCGAGGCGGACAACATGCATTGCGAGCGATGCTCAACCTGATTCTCGAATCCGTAACTCTCTAGTCCATACAATTGGACCTGAATCAAGGTCACAACTCCAGTATTCTGCACATATTAGGACAGTTAGCTCATCGTGTCAAGCAATGATGATTGGCGATTGCGGCAAATCGCCTGCGTCGCGGCTTTCGGTTTTAATCGTCAAGCGCACACAGCCGGTTTTCCAAACATTCCAGTTAGGCTAAGCGATCAGCTCGCGAGATCAGTCGTTCTGGGTTTTAATGCTACGTGAAAGTCGGGAGTGCCATCAGACGAGCCCTCCCAACAGGGTACATTGTACTCATGCGAGTGTTCGCGGCCGTCGAGCGGGAAGGGGGGGATTCAGCCAAAGATATAAATGGTGGAGGTGAGGGGAATCGAACCCCTGACCTCTTGTCTGCCAGACAAGCGCTCTCCCAACTGAGCTACACCCCCATTTGATAGGGGGGATCATAACGTATGGGGAGTAATGGGGTCAAACAATTTTGGATTTTAGATTGAAGAGGGGATTCTGTTGTGGGGCAGATTAGCAACGCCATAGGCGCTGGCGAATTTGCTTCGGGAATGGGCCTTTTGGTAGGATTTGCGCCAACGAACACGGAAACGTGTTGCGCGCGGGTCAGAGACAGCCGGCGGCCTTCGGGCCTTAAAATTCGCCTGCCGAGACCGTGGTACGAGCTATTTATCAATGTGAGATATTTGCCGTCCCGCAGGGTCACTTTGGCCGTGCGGGACGTTTTCATTTACAGCCAGGAGAGGAGGTGAGTGTACATTGGCAACGCAACAAAAAATTGATTCGGTCGCGGAGATCAAGAAGAACCTCGAGGGGCACCAGTTGGCGGTCCTGACGAAGTACATCGGGATCAATGCGGACCAGGTATCGCGGTTGCGCGGACAGCTTCGCTCGAAGCAGGTCGAGTACAAGGTGTTTAAGAACACGCTGGCGCAGCGCGCGCTGGACGAACTCGAGCTGGGCGACGCCGCAAAGTTCATGGATGGTCCGACGGCGTGGGCATTTGCGAATGATCCGGTCGCGCCCTCGAAGATTTTCAAGGACTTCAACAAAGAAGTGCCGGCAGTGGAAATGCTGGGCGGCATCCTTGATGGCAAGGTAATCACGAAATCGCAGCTTGACGTGTTGGCGAACCTGCCGTCCCACGAGGTGTTGTTGACGCAGATCGTGTGTACAATCGCGGCGCCGATTCGCAACGCGGTCAGGGCGATCAACGCGGTGCCGAATGGTCTGGTCAACGTGCTTGATCAGATCCGGAAACAAAAAGAAGAAACTGCGGCGGCCTAATCGGGCCGCGCATACAGGAGATTTGGTTTCATGTCGAAGATTCAGGAAATTGTCGATAAAGTCGCCGATTTATCGGTGCTCGAGTGCAGCGAGCTGGTGAAGGCGCTGGAAGAGAAGTTTGGCGTGTCGGCTGCGGCGCCCGTGATGATGGGTGGCATGATGCCGATGGGCGGTGGCGATGCTGCGGCGGATGAGGGCCCGACGTCGTTTGACGTGATCCTCGCGGAAATTGGCGCGAACAAAATCAACGTCATCAAAGAAGTCCGCGCGGTGACGGGCCTCGGCCTGAAGGAAGCGAAGGACCTGGTTGATGGCGCGCCGAAGGCCATCAAGGAAGGCATTCCCGAGGACGAAGCGAAGGACATCAAAGCGAAGGTCGAGGCCGCCGGCGCCAAGGTCGAGATCAAGGGCAAGTAAGCGAATTCGCGATTTTTTGTGTTATGAAAGCGCCGGGTGCGTGTGTCGCGCCCGGCGCTTTTTTATTTTGGATTATGGATTTTGGATTGAAGAGTCCGCCGATAGTCTGCTGTATAGACAAGCGGGGTATATGAAAGCGGCAGCTACCCGCTGCCGCACTCCAAGGCGCTCCGCGCGGAATTTAGATGTAAACGCGATCACCCTGCGATCAGACGCGAATGTGTCTTCTTCAATTCAAAATCCAAAATCTAAAATCCAAAATAAGAATGGCCGGAGCAGACCAAATCCGCTCCGGCCAAAGCTTCGTTACTATTGCAGCTCGACTCTGTCCTAAACGCCTTCGACGGTGATACCCGTTGCGCGCCAAATGCCGTCTGCTTCTTTTTCGAGTTTGAACTCGATAGTCGCCGTCCCAAACGGTGCGGTCAATCCCACTGGGTATACGGTGGCCACGCCATTTTCGATCGTTGTTTTGGCGTTCGTAGCGTCAATTTTCGCGCCTTCGAGCGTACCCTGTTCGAACTGGGTTTTCAGGAAATCGAGCATTCCCTGTTTGTTGCCCCATTCGTAGTGATTAAACTTGTCCGACATTGCCTCGCCAAGCTTGGCAACGTCTTTCGTTTCCATGCCGGCCTTCCACGTTTCCAGGGTTTTGGTGATGCTCTCGGCATCGCTCATGCCCTTGGCCGCGCCGGCCCCTGACGCGCCGCCGCCAGTGGCGCAACCGCTCGCCGCCATCATCGCCACCACCATTACCGCACAGATTGCGAACCATGCTGTCTTACGCACGTGTCTACCCTCTCTCTTTGTTTTAGCCCCCCAAGGGCTCCTTCTCGCCTGGAATTCATTATAACCGCACCAACTCTGGGATGACTGAAAGTATACCGGTCAGTCGCGTTTCCTGCAAGACACTTGCGGCGTTGCCACAGACCGTGCTCGGCTAGGATGGCCGCAAGGCTTGGTTGGTTTATAGTCTCCGGCGCACTGCCAAATATTCGTCAGTTTGACGGGCCTTCGGCTGTCACAAAATCCGGCGCCGCACTGTGGCGCGGTCTATCGGACTATCCATTCCATTGGCTGTCCGAGGGTTATGCAATTCAGGCTTTCGGCAACGTGGCGGGTATCAAAGTTGCACTAACCCCGGCATGCTTACATGCGAACGAACAACGGATGGTGAACGGGCGGCAGTGGTCCATTGGTATTACACGATGGACGACGATGGTGAAACGCCAATGAGCCGGGCGCTGAAAAGCGGCCACCGCGGCCTGCAAGAGATCATGGTCCGGCAGGAAATGGCGGACGCACCCGACCGTGGCGCGGGCGACACGTTGTTGCAGCGCGCCGCCTATTGGGGAATGGAGAATGCCGTGAGAAAACTACTTGCGGGCGGAGCAAATCCCGCCGAGCGCGATGAAACCGGTGAAACGCCCCTGCACAAGGCGGCGCGCCGCGGTCATGTAAACTCGCTCCAGGCGCTCCTCGAAAGCGGAGCGGACGTGAACGAAATGGATGGATTCGGCATGTCCGGCCTGCATTGGGTCGCGTTGAACGGGCGCGCCGATTTAGCCGAAGTCCTGTTGAATTCCGGCGCGGATGTTACGGTGCGGGACTATTCGTATACAACGATGACCCCATTCGCCGTTGCGAAAATGATGGGATATGAAGACGTGGCCGCGATGATCGGAGAGCATGGCGGCACGTATTAAAGTTTTTAATTGTTGGTAGCGGTGGTTTCATTGTCGGCCCGGTGTCTGGTGTAAGCTGGACACCGGGTTTCGGTTTTCAGCGCCTGGAGTTTGGCGCGTCGAAACGGGGGTGGATTTGTCGTACACTGCGGGCGCCATGAAACAGCTTTTTACCATTGGCCATTCGAACCACGAAATCGCGCGGTTCCTGGAATTACTTTCTACGCACGATGTCGAGGTGGTCGCGGACGTGCGTTCGAGCCCGTACAGCCAGTGGGCGCCCCAATATTCAAAAGCGCCATTGGAAGCGTCGCTGCGTACCGCGGGTTTCGACTACTGGTTTCTCGGGAAAGAACTCGGCGCGCGCCGCGAGGAAGACTGCTGCTACGTGAACAACCAGGCGAAGTACGCGCATATCGCTGAATTGCCGATTTTTCGTCGTGGGCTCGACCGTGTGTTGGAAGGCGCGGGGCGACTCACGATCGCACTCCTGTGTTCGGAAGCGGACCCGATCACGTGCCACCGCACGATATTGGTTTGCCGCGAGTTATTGCGCGCGAAACCTTCATTGGACATTGCCCACATTCGCGCGGACGCCTCGATCGAATCGCACGGCGCAATGCTGGAACGGCTTGCGGAATCGCATGAATTGCAGCCTGAATTGTTTGGGCCCTTGAGCACGGCGGAAGGCATCATCGAGCATGCGTATGATCTACAGGCGGACCGCATCGAATATCGCAAGGTGTTGGCGGAAACGTGAAACTCTTTACCATCGGCTTTACGAAGAAATCCGCGGAAGAATTCTTCTCGCGGCTTCTAAATGCCGGTGTGAAACGCGTCGTGGATATCCGGCTGAACAACACGTCGCAACTTGCCGGGTTCGCGAAGGCCAGCGATCTGAAATACTTCCTGCATGCCATCGGCGGCATCGATTATATTCACGTTGCCGCGCTCGCGCCCACACAAGACATTCTCGATGATTTCAAGAAGAGCAAGGGATCCTGGGAGCAGTATGAACTCGCTTTCAACGCTTTGATTGCGGACCGGCGCGTCTCGGAAACCGTGCCGAAAGACATTCTCGATAGCGGTTGCCTCCTGTGCAGCGAGCATACGCCAGAGCATTGCCACCGGCGGTTGGTGGCGGAATACCTCCGTGACCGCTGGGGCGACATCGAGATCGTCCATCTGTAATGTATACACAGCTCATCGTGCTCGCGAATTCGTGGAAACATCACGACTACTGCATCGCGGGCATCAACCCTGAAACGGGCAGATGGGTCCGCCCGGTCTCCAACCTGAACGACGGCCGAATCCCGAAAGATCTCATGAAACTCGATGGTTATTTTCCGAAGTTGCAGGACGTCATCGAACTGCCGCTTGACGGTGATGGCCCCGATTTCGGATTTGAGCGCGAAAACCGGAGCATCTTGCCGGGCGCGTGGCGATTGATTGGAAAAGCGACTATCAAGGATCTGCTGGACCTTGCGGAAACGCCGCACATTGTGCTGCACAACGAATCCCGCTATGTGACCATTGCGGACATGCAAAAGAAACCCCAAAAAGATCGAGCCACCCTGCAATTGCTGCGCGTCGATGATTTCAAGGTGTCGCGAATGGACGTGATCGAAAAAACGTATTGGCGAGGCATCATTCGCTCTGGCAAAAATAAAATAGACCCTCGCATCACCGATCCCGTATACCACGATAAATTGCAAAATGGTCACAAACCCCCTAAATCGTGCCTGCTCACCACCAGCCTCGGCATGCCGTTTGTTCCAGCCGGGTGGCGCGGATCCGAATCGCCACCGTGTTGGAAACTGATCGCAGGCGTCATCGAGTTGCAGTAACCAATAGCGCGTACATAACGCAAGCCAACCGCCGTTGACATGGAAAGGCTCCGGCTCCGCCGGAAGTCAAAGCGGTAGCGACTGCTACCGCAGTCCATATTGGCTGCGATGCGATCAAGCGCGCAGTGATAGACAGGCGCGCGCTATGGTGTCGAGGCGTTGTAGAAATTGGGATCGGTCCTTCGATTGAAACGGCGCGGGCCCGCCTTTCACGAGGCCGTTCTCCCGCAACTGCGACAGAATCTCGCGCTTGGCGAGCGCATTTCCGATGGCCTCCTGCGTAAATTCGTTTCCTTTTGGAGACAACACGCGCGAGCCGTTTCTGATACATCGCGCCGCTAGCGGAATGTCATCCGCGATAACAATGTCGTTGGGGCCTGAGTGTTCCGCGATCCAGTCGTCCGCCGCATCGATTGCATTGCCCACGACGATCAATTCGATCCAATCCGCTTCGGGGACATAAAGGCTGGCATTCGCCACCACCTTTACATTCAACTTGAGACGCTCCGCAACGCGGTATACTTCGTTCTTCACGGGGCACGCGTCGGCATCGACAAAAATAGTCGTCACGGTTTCTTGTCCGGCGTGGCTGGCGCGCCCCAAGTGGTCTGATCAACGTGTCTTTTGTACTGGTCCAGGAATAACTTTTCCGCATCGGAAATCTTCTCAAAAAACCGCGCGTCGGCCAAATCAAATCCGTGTTGCGTGTGCAAAGTCCACGCGGCCGCGCCGCCTTTTTTTGCATTCGTCACCGCCGCGATAAAATGATCTACTCCATGTCCTTCATCCATATATGCCGGCTCACCGAAATATACCGGCTTGTTCGTAACGCCTTTCACGCGCCGGGTCAATTCGTCCATTGTGTCGTAATGCCAGGGGTTGCGCGATTCATGCCACGCAACGATATCGAGCTCAAGTTCGTTGGTGTCCTCAGCCACCTCTTCCGGCCCGATTTCATTGGCCAAGGATGCGGTGACAAGCCGCCGTGGATCTGCCTTCTTGATCGCGTCACGAAGGCGCTTCACTTGTTCCTTGTCCAAATGCGTAATGCGCCCGTTAAATTCGTTTTGAATATCGATGAAAATGTTCCGATACGTTTGCAGTTCATTCGTAACCGCCACCAAGCCGCGTTCGAGATCGTCGATGTGTGCATTAATAACCGGCAATTGCCCCTGCGATTTTCCAAGCTGGTCCGCGCGCAGGTCGGAGAGACCTTCGACCATTTCAAAAGCAAATGAAACATCCACCACCAAGCCGTGCGCGGTTGCCTCATCTAACACCTGCTTGAGCTTTTTCAGCCGCTCGGATCGCAGGTTGCCATCACCACGCATCAGCGTGTCTTCCGGGAAATGCTTCATGTCCGACCATTTCCACCAATTCGGAAAAATGCGAAGGCCGTCAACACCCTTTCCGCGCAACTCCGCGAAGTCCGTGGCAAGATTCTCGTTCGACACCCTAAGCGCATCGAAATACGCAACGAAGACGAGGTATTTGGGTTCGCCATTTACGGTAAACCGATCACCGTCTATATTCAGAGCCAATGGAACGCCGAACGCTGCCGTTGCGCAAGAACAGCACGCCATTAGTGAAATTATCAAAAACCGGAATGTGTCCATGTCTGCCTCGCTAAAGTTTTCAGTGCGCAATCGATCTTATTGTATCCCGAATTTCCCGAAGCGCCTCGACGTGTTGCGCCTGCCATGGCGTTGCTCTCGTCGCCGCGCGTGTGTCAGGCTCATCACCCAAACCGGCGGTGCGGACCTGGCCCAACCGCTCGCGGATTAGGCTGCGAACGGTTTCGGCATTGTCGATTCCTTTAATGATGCCGGCGTGCAACGAGCTGTTCGCTGTGCCGTGCGGGCCGGTTGCCACGCTGCCGCCGGCTGTTTCCACTGTTACATCGGCGATGCCGAAAAAGCGCTGCAATGGCCCCTGGTTTACAGTGACGTTCTGCACATTCTCGAAGGTAATTGTTAGTTCATTGAGCACCCAAATACCGGTGCGGATACGGAGGCTGCGTTTCGTAATCACGTACCACGTCGTGTCGTAGAGCACGTGTATTCCAACGTACGCAATGATGTCGGGAAGCACGGCAACAATGATGGCGATCGGCGAAATTAAAATGCCGAGTGACGGCGCCGCGACCACGCTTGCCACCCAACCCGCGAAGACCAATCCGTCAAACACGACCAGCGCGATCCAAAATTGAAATTTCAGATAGCGCAGGTATCCCTCGGAGGGATGCAACGCCAGCACTTGTTCACCCGGCTGCACCGGCAGTTCCGGCGGAGTACGCGGAACGCGCAGTGCATGAGCGAGCACGCCCCACACGCCCTCGTACACCCATTCGCTCGTTCGCCGCACCGGGTCGCTCATCGCGCGCTTCCGTCCCGGGTAAGCACACGCTTTAGTAAATCACGTATTTCATGGAGCAACGCGAGCGCCTCATCGTCACTCGCCGCCATGGTGGGGGGGCCGGCCGCGTCGTCAACTTCAGTTTCGCCTCGCGCGCCTCGCATTTGTTGATACAAAAAATCACGTAGCGGCTCAGCTTCCAAAATGCCTTCAAACGTCATTTGCGGTCCTACGCCTCCGGATGCCGTCTGGACCGTTACCGTCGCAAGGCCCATCCATCGTTGCACGATGTTGCGCGTGAGATGAATGTCTTGGATGCGGCGATAGGTGAGATGGATGTCGCGCCGGAAAAGTATTCCCCACCTAACGGATAGGCCACTCTTATCGATCTGGTAGTGCAAAGTCTCATACTTAAACCATAGCGGCAGGATTACAATCGGGAAAAACGGCCCGGACAGCAGCGCAACAAGCAAATAGTATGTCATCAGCCGCCAATGCGGACGGGAAATGGCATAGGGATCGAAGCGGTTTGAATCGTGCGTTCTCTCTATTTGCACGCCGTTGATCCTCCTTTTTCGTTTCCCTTTTGGCTCGATCAAATAGAAGGTTTCGTGATTCCGCGGGGGGTGGCCAGAACTGGAGGCAGATTCGTAAACCTGCAAATTCTTATATTCTATTTGCGCCTGCGTCCCCGTGCCTTGGTTCGCTCTTTCCGGACAATTGCAACAAGTTCCTTTGTCGTTACATTTGTGCGGATGGAGGGCACATCCAAGGGGGACAATTCGTCCCGCTCCGGTATTAACGCAAAAGTCCTTCCGTCTTTTCGACGAATAAGCACCTTTCCTGTCGACTCCGCTTTGTCCAGCACGCTGGAGAGCTTCTGCCGGGCTTCGGAATAGGTATAGACTCGCATGTTTAGACTCCGATCACTTTAATGCTGAACCTGTGCGCCGCACGCGTCATAGCGCGATCCAGAGTTAGCAACGGGGCAGTGTGCCGAAGTGCACAATCAAGAAAATAGGCGTCATATGCGTATATCTTAGCTTGACTCGCGACGGAGATCGCACTATTAAAATCGACTTCCACATATCGCAGCGGAATCTTCTGGAAAATCTTCATTCCCCGTTGCGCGTCAGCCACACTCAAGCAACCCTGTTTAAGCATCGCAGTAAAAGCATTCCCAATCTCCCATGGAATTGATCCAGGGCCGATCAGCGAATGCCCAGAAGTTACGTTCACAATTGAATCGCGTTCGGGCTCGGCCATGATTACGGAAAGCAATGCTGACGTATCTATGACGATATCCATGGGACGCCCTTAGTTTTGACAATTGTACAACTAATCGTCCATAAGGACAATATCAAAAATGTTTCGTGGTTCCATACCATTGGCTGCCGCCGTGGTCCAGGTGCAGGACTGGTATACCGGACAGCCGGGTCTCTTTGCCGTAGCGGTCCTGCAACGCCATGCCGAACCACATGTCCGCGCCCTCGAAATGATCGAGCTCCGCATACTTCACTTCCTGAATAAACTCACGGCGAAAACATTGAAAGAATCCGACCGGAACACCGCGCGCCTCGCGGTAACGGTACTCTCCCCCACTGTTCACGAGTTCGTCCCAATGTTCCCACGGGCGCACCTCGCCGATGAGTATTTTTGCGGTATTTTCTTTGCTCAACATCAGACGGCCGTCGGGCGCGACAAATTTCGCATCGTCGCCCAGCGCATCAATGCGCGCAAACATGTTCGGCGCGATGATGATGTCCGCGTCCATCAACACCACCCATTCTCCAGACGCCATGTTGACGGACTCATTGATCATGAAGCCTTTCGAGTTCGAGTTTTGCACGGGGAACGGCGACCGTAGAATGCGAAGTCCGGGATACGACAACCGCATGCTGTCGATCAAATCATCGGTGGCATCGAGTCCTGGGACGTAGCAGACGATCACTTCAATCTTCGCGAGATCGATGTCCCGTTGCTGGGCAATACTGCGAAGCACAGCTTGCAATCGCCGCGCGTATCGCGTATTCACGACAACTATTGAAAATTTTACGCCTTCGGATTTCTGCTCATGCGTGTGTTCGCCGAACCAAATCTTTACAAATTGCGTGACGATCTGCGCGTCAATGTTCCAGATGGCAATACGCGGCTCAAGCCGTCCAGCGAGCCGCATGGGCACGTAAAACATGCCATCAAACTCGACAGGATGCACGGGCTTTCCGTCACGCAACAGCACGTAATGACCGTCCGCGGCGACATGCAGCACAGCCGTGTGGCGGTAACCTTCCATCGAACAGAGCAGCTTGCAATGCCGCCCAAAACTGAAGCCGATGAACTCCGCGATGCCCCCGCCGAACGTTACGCTGATCGTAAACGGCGGCTCGACGTGTTCCAACGGCGAGCTCAGTTTTTCGGTGTTTGTAATCGAGTGCCAGCGCACGCCGCCTTCAAGATGTTCATACGGCGCGCTTTCAATCGTGTATTCGTAAGGCATGATTTGCCGGTCCGGCGCGCGATTCTCGACGACGGCGTTTGCTTCTTTCACCAACGCGTCATGGCCCTCGGTGCTCTTCAATCTTTCGGCGTCGACCGCATCGTAATGTTTCGGCTGAGCGACCGCGAAATGCAGGGGAGAAACGACGAGTTCGCCTTCGATCGCCCGCAGCACAAGCCCCGGTAGCGCGTTCGCAAATTCCGGCCCTCCGTGATCGCAAATGCGCCGCAAACTGCATTTTGAGCACACGGGTCCGAGCGTGGCCATTTCGCGCGCGCGAACCTTTTCGATTTCCGCGGTGACCTGTTCTATCGATTGCCTGCCCTCCCTGGGTTTCAAATAACGGCTGCGCAGGTGGCGCGTGAGCTTGTGCAGCGCGACGGACCATCCGTATACGAGGCGCATGTGCAGCAGCAACCGCAGCAACACGGCATCCACAAACGTGCGCTGAAAGGTAGACCGCGCGAGAAGAATCAGGATAATCTTGCTGACGGCGGCTGGCACGTTGCGATAAAGGTTTAACGCCTGTTCGTATGAAGCTTTGCCGTAGTGCTGATGATCAAGATGGAACTGCCGCGAGTTGACGATATTAGACCGCGACTGCTCTTCAGCTTGACAGAACGGAATGCCAATGACATTGCACTCGATATCCGCGTCTTCGAGCGCTCGCGTGAGCATTTGGATGGCGCCAATCGCCACGCGGCTTTCGTTCTGGTGAGCGCCGCGGAATGGCGGGGTGAACGGATCAAACGCCGCTATGTTTACCACGACGACGCCGTGATCCCGTGCGCGCTTCACGAACGCGGCAACGTCGAATGCGGACGACATTGTAGCGGGGATTTGCAGCCGGACGGGTAACGCGGCTTCGCGGCACGCGGCCAGCCACGCGGCCAATTGCGGCGCGTCCAGGCTCGCGGGCGCCAGCAACACATCGAGCAGGCCATCATCGGCAAGCGGTTTCAGTGATGGCGGTGGCGTTGCGCAGTTCGTCCGCAACGACAATCGCAGGCCCCATTCGCCCGCGGGTTCGAGCAATTCGCATACACGCGCGGCTGCTGCGCCATGCGCAAGCACATCAACCTTTTCGACGTTGAACACTATGCGGTTCAACCGCATCCACCGGCGCAAATCTATTGCGCTAAATGCGCCGCCCCATTGGTTGTGGACGGCTATAAGACCGCGCACGGGCGGAATGCGTTGCTCCAGGGTGCGCATGGGCATGTCTATCGTTCCAGACCGCCAGCGCGGAACACCGGAAAATGCGGAAAATCAAGTGTGGTTGGCATATCGCACCATGATACGAAGTGATTGCGCATTGAATCAATGGACGGCCCTGTCCGGGTAGATGCGATTCTGATATTCGCGGAAGAGTTGGGTATACTATCGCGCCTTTGACAGAAAATTCCGCGGTACGAAAGGTAGTTCCCTTGGTAGAGATAATTAAAGACCTTATCGACCTGTTTCTGCACCTCGACAAGCATTTGACCGCGATCATTTCGCAGTACGGCGCGTTCACCCACGTCATTCTTTTTATCATCGTATTCTGCGAAACAGGACTCGTCGTGACCCCATTCCTTCCGGGCGATTCACTGCTGTTTGCGGCGGGGGTGTTTGCCGCGAACGGCTCGCTGGATATCACCATCCTTCTGGTCTCGCTGACGATCGCCGCCGTGGTCGGAGACAGCGTAAATTACAAACTCGGCCAGGTGTTCGGTGAACACGCGCGGTTCATCAATCGAAAACATATCGAACGCACCCACGAATTCTACGAACGGTACGGCCCTTCAACAATCATTATCGCGCGGTTCGTGCCAATCGTGCGCACGTTCGCGCCATTCGTCGCCGGCGTCGGGCAGATGAGCTACGGGAAATTTCTCACGTACAATATCGCTGGAGGCGTGCTGTGGGTATTCCTGTTGACCCTCGGCGGTTATTTCTTCGCCAACGTCCCCATCGTCAAGGACAATTTTTCAATCGTTGTTGTCGCTATCATCATCATCTCGGTGCTGCCTGCGGTTTTTGAATTTGGCCGCGTGTGGCTAAATAGGCGCAAGGCGACGGAGAGCGGCCCGCCGGTGGAGTAACACCAAAATCGCAGTCCGCAGATTGCGCAGATTCACGCAGATTTAAGAGCAACATTGAATCACATTCATCATCGTACTCCGCGTTAAGCCCGCATGGTATTGACTCCGAGGCGAAAGCACTGCGTACCTTTACCTATTAGTGTGAAGTGTTGCACTGCAAAGCGGTGACTACACAATG
The DNA here is from genome assembly GCA_034408725.1 of Candidatus Hydrogenedentota bacterium. Taxonomy (GTDB): domain Bacteria; phylum Hydrogenedentota; class Hydrogenedentia; order Hydrogenedentales; family SLHB01; genus JABWCD01. The sequence continues at coordinate 8,258 of JAWXCN010000053.1, read as the reverse complement.
TAGCCACGCGAATTAACCCATATACGGCTTATAAGTAGTTCGCGGAGGCACGTGCAGATTAAAATCGATGAATTGTGCAGGGAGTTGCCTTACCCACCTCGGCATTCTCTCCATTTGCCCCGTTGCTCGGCGAGCCAGTAGAATGCTGGACGGTGCGTTGGGGCAGTGGGCTGGAGTGATTGCATGACGAAGTTTCGAGCGGGGATGATCGGTTGCGGCAAGATTGCGGAGATACTTCATCTTCCCGATTACGTTGCATGTCCCGAGGCGGAGATTACCGCCGTTTGTGACGCAAACCGCGAGCTGGCGGAGCGCATGGCGGCGCAGTTTGCGCCGAAGTCCGCGGTCTACACTGATTACCGGAAAATGCTCGCCACCGAAAAGCTCGATGGCGTCACTGTAGCGCTGCCAAATTATCTTCACGCGCCAGTGACTATTGCCGCGTTGCGCGCGGGCTGTCACGTCATGGTCGAGAAACCCATGGCGGCGACATCCGCGGAGACCACGGCCATGTGCAACGAAGCGCGCAAGGCGAAGAAACTGCTCATGGTCAACCAGGCGCAGCGCAGGTCCGCGTTGCACCGCAAGGCGCGCGAAGTGGTAGCGAGCGGCGTGCTTGGCCGCATCCTTCACGTCACCGGCATGTTCGGCCACGAAGGCCCAGAACACTGGAGTCCGGCGGGCAAGTGGTTTTTCAAAAAGAAACATGCCCGCTTCGGCGCGATGGCCGATTTGGGAGTGCATAAAGCCGATTTGATCCGCTTTCTTACGGGCAAGGAAGTCGCCGACATCTCCGCATACACCGCCTGCCTCGAAAAGAAGAAGTGCGACGTCGAGGACAATTTTGTGTCCGCGCTCCGCTTCACCGACGGCACCGTAGGCACCTTGTGCGCATCGTGGACTATCAAGGGCACGTCGGCGAGCTACACGATTCTGCATTGTGAAAACGGCACACTCCAAGTTGGCGTGCAGCCGGACAAGCCGCTTGTCGCGCATCTCGTCAAACCTACGTGCGAGATCGTATTCGATTTACCCGCGCCGCTTAGCGACTATCCCGGTTCGTGGGGACTTGGTGTCAGCGCGGGGTTTGTTCGCGCGGCGCTTGGGCTTGAAGAGCCGTTTTGTACGGGCGAAGAAGGCCGCAAGTCACTTGAGATTATTTTCGCCGCTGAACGCTCGTTTAACACCGGGAAGTCGGTGAAGGTAAAGCATTGATGGGCGCGAACAGCATAACGACCATCGACGTGGCCCTTGGCGCGCGCGCATATCCCATACATGTTGGCGCAGGTGCGATCGAATGCCTCGGCGATGTGCTGCGCGCGCTCGACACAAAGGGCGCTGTAATGCTGGCAAGCGATGATATCGTTGCGCCGTTGCACGCCGAACGCATAGCGGGCATCGTGCGCGGCGCTGGCTTGAACTGCGGTGTCTGCACGATGCCCGCGGGCGAGCCCAACAAACGGATCGCGCAAATCGATTTATTCATCGGCGAATTTCTGAAGGCCGGGCTGGACCGATCCAGTATCGTGATCGCGCTCGGCGGAGGCGTCGTGGGTGACGTAGTGGGCTTTGCCGCCGCGTCATTCATGCGCGGCATACGGTATATTCAAATTCCGACGACCGTCGTCGCGCAGGTGGATTCAAGTGTTGGTGGCAAGACCGCGGTGAACCACGCGCTCGCAAAAAACATCATCGGCGCGTTTCACCAACCTTCTACCGTAATCATCGATCTCGATTTCCTGAAGACGCTGCCAGATCGAGAACTGCGCGTGGGCCTCGCCGAGGTGATCAAGCACGGCGTCATCGCGGATGCGGACCTGTTCGCATACATGGAGCGCAACGTGGATTCCATTCTAGCGAAGGACCTGGACGCTATCGAGTATCCTGTCCGCCGTTCCTGCGAGATCAAGTCTGCGATAGTCTCGGAAGATGAACAGGAACACGGCGTGCGCGCGAACCTCAACTACGGCCACACCTTCGGGCATGGTATTGAAGCAGCATCCAATTTCACAGTATTTCTGCACGGGGAAGCAATCTCGATCGGGATGTGCGCTGCGGCGAATCTTGCCCGCGATCTCGGCATGGTGGATCGGCAGTTTGTCGCGCGCCAACACGCGTGCCTCGCAGCATATGGCCTGCCAACCGCGTGGCCGGAAATGCCCGTGGACGACGTGATTGAGGCCATGCGGCACGATAAAAAAGTGCGCGCGGGCACAATGAAATTCATTTTGCCGGACCGCCTGGGACACGTCGTTCACCGGACCGACGTTAAAATCGCGCAAGCGCGGGCGGCACTCGCCGCGGTCCGGACGGCGTAGGGGTAAGCGCATGGCGTTCGGCGGCGAAAATGCGGAAAGTTATTATGATGACGGGTTGACCGCCAGCAAGAAGGGCGATATTGCCCGCGCCATCGCATGTTTTGAACGCGCGATTCATCTCGATAACGGCTACGCGGTGGCGTATCACCAACTCGGTAAATGCTACTTGCGTCTTGGGCAGACGCAACGCGCCGTCGATATACTCATACAGGTCGTCCAGAAACGCCCAAACCTCGGTCCCGCGCGGCTGGACCTCGGCTTCGCACTGCTTGCAACCGGCAAGACGCGCGAGGCGCGCCGCGAGTTTGAGCAACTTTACAGCCTTGATCCCGCCAATACCCGCGCGCTGCTTGGGTTGGCGCAGTGTTCCTTCAACGAAGGCGATTGGGCAACCGCAGTCATTCAGGCGCGCAACGCCGGCGCGGGCGGCGGATCGAATTTTTCCGCGTTGTATCTTGCTGGCCGTGCGGCGCGGCTTGCCGGCGAGGAAATACTGGCCAAAGAATCGCTCGACGCAGCGGAGCGCGTGTTACAGAAATCGATCGAAGTGCAGCCGGACCAGCCCGAGTCTCACTTTCTGCGGGGCGAGGTCTGTTTCACGCGCGATCAATTGCCAAGCGCCCTGGAACATTATCGCGCCGCGGACGATCGGACCGATAGCAAGGATCCGAACAAGGTATACACAGCCTTTGGCGAATCGTTCACGCAGGTCGATATCTGGGCAAAGCTGGGCCTGTGTTACCAGAGATTGGGAAGGCTGGATCGCGCGGCCGAGATGGGAAAACGCATAATCGGGCAAGACCCGAACCATAAGCTTGGCAAAGCGATGTCGGAGCTGTAGCAACGCGCGTTGCATCCGCCGAATCAACCCGGGGTAAATGAAATGGGCGACGTCAACGTCCAACTGGTGCGAGAGTTCTTCGAGCTCAACCTGTTTCACGTGCTCACGAATTGGCAACACTCGGCGCGCCGGCCGCGTTCGAACGAGCATGCCGGTCAACTCTTCGTATACAACCCCGCCGTTGCGCCGCAACGCGACCTGCCATTTCTATTGCTGCCTGGCGACATGCACGTGATCGAACGCGCCGTGGTCGAGGTGCGCGCGTGGCATGCCGACAGGTTCTACCCTTCCCTTATTGAGGCAAATCCTGTCCTGTACGAGTTTGTGTCGCACGACGCATTCGCCGCAGAAGTGTTTCAACACCATAAGTACGAAACGATTCTGGTCGTATCGGAACTTCCGGCAACCCCGGAGTTGCGGAGCCGCTCACTTGAGCTGCTGCAACAGACAGGCGTGGGTCACGTAATGGAATTCCCGTTGCTCCTGCGCGACATGCTGGAACACGTGGACGCGAACACGAACTACGCAATGTCAGATACCCTGCAAACGCTGCGCCTGTTGAAGCGGTACAAACTCGTGCGGAATCTGCAAATGGAATTTACATTCACGACGGAAGCGCCCTTGTCGGATGCACCACCCGTTTTGGAGACCAGCCCGCTGTCCGTGGAGGACTAGTCCTTTCCGCGCGGTGGAATTTGCTACACTATCGCGTTCACGGTAATAAACACGGACCACACCATGCAATCAACCACCACGCATTCCGTGTTTGCGTCGTACAAGACGCATCCCGGCAGATTCGACGAAATGGTAGAAGCAGATGGCTCGGTGCGCGAGCACTGGGTCGATTTCACCGGCATGATCGATTCGGCCGGCGCGGGAGATTTGCAACAACGATACGATCAGGCCAGCGCGCTTATAGAAGAAAACGGTGTGTCGTACAACGTGTATGGAGACCCGAAAGACGGCAATCGTCCCTGGGCCGTTGATCTCGTCCCCCAAATTCACGCCGAAGCAGAGTGGGCAACGCTCGAAGCCGGTATCGAACAGCGCGCGGTGCTGCTCGACCATTTGCTGCGCGATTTGTACGGCCCGCAACGCCTGCTCACGGATCGATGCGTTCCCCCCGCGTTTGTGTATGCGAACCCGGCATTTTTGCGGGCATGCCACGGAATGTACGCCACCAAGGCCCATGTCCTGTATGCCTACGCCGTAGACATCGCGCGTGGCCGCGATGGCGCCTGGATGGCCGTTGCAGATCGTACCCAGGCGCCATCGGGCGCCGGATACGCCCTGGAAAACCGGCTAGTCACCACCCGCACCTTTCCCGCCGCGACGCACGAATGCCGCGTGCGGCGATTGGCGGTTTTCTTCGAGCGGTTCCGCACCATGCTGCGCGAACTCACGCCGGCGGGCAGGGACAATCCGTCCATCGTGCTGTTGTCGCCGGGGCCGGCGCACGAATCGTATTTCGAGCATTCATACCTCGCCCGCTACCTCGGATTCACCCTGGTGCAGGACGAAGACCTTACCGTGCGCGATGGATGCGTGTACCTGAAGACCGTCGAAGGGTTGTCGCGTGTAGACGTAATTCTCCGGCGCATGGATGACCAACGATGCGATCCGCTCGAATTCGGATTAGAGTCTAGTTCCGGACTTGTCGGCGTGCTGCAAGCCACGCGAAGTGGAAATGTGGCCATCGCGAATCCACTCGGCAGCGGATTGTTGGAAGCGCCCGCGCTGCGCGCGTTGTTGCCGGGGTTGTGCAAACACGTGCTTGGAGAAGACCTGAAACTGCCCTCGGTGCGCACGTGGTGGTGCGCCGACCCGGAGCATTTCAAATACGTGCAGGATAATTTCGAGGGCCTGTTAATCGCCCCGGCTTTTTCGAGCAACGGGTGGAATCCCGTCATCGTCGAATCGTTGACCACGACCGAACGCTCGGCGCTGCGCGACGCGATCCGCGTAAAACCGTTCAACTATGTCGCACAGGAACGCATCACGCCGTCTACGGTGCCCGTCTGGAATGGCAACGGCCTTGTGCCGCGCTACATGATGCTGCGCTCATTTGCGGCGGCAAATGCCGGCGACAGCTATACCGTCATGCCGGGAGGACTGACGCGATTTTCTGAATCGCCCGATTCGCTTGTCATCTCTATGCAGCGTGGCGGCGGCACCAAGGATACCTGGGCGCGCACAACGGGACTTGTCGACACATATTCGCTGTTGCCGCCAGCGGGCCAGCGCATAGAAATAAAACGCACGTTTAGTAATCTGCCCAGCCGGGCGGCGGACAATCTATATTGGCTCGGTCGTTACCTCGAACGCGCGGAGGCGACCATCCGGATTGTGCGGTGCGTGATCTCGCGGCTCACGGAAGAAAATAGTGGCGCGTCCGGTAAAGAATTGTCGGCGGTGATTCGTGGCCTTGGGCTGGTGCTTCCGAATTCGCAAGGCCAGAACTGGTTCCAACCCGAGTTGGACGAAAAGGCAGTCGAGCGCTCGAGCGTTGCCGCGCTGTTCGACGCAACTTGGCCCAACAGTGTGCAGTCTGCCTTCACACGATTGAACCGCGCAGCGTGGGTTGTGCGCGACAGACTCTCCCTGGACACGTGGCGCGTGCTCAGCCGGTTGGTTGAAGACCTGCCTGATAACGGCGCGCATCTACCACGGCTTAGCGAGGCGCTTTCCCTGTTGAACCAGCTTATCACCGGGCTTGCCGCGTTCAGCGGGCTTGCGATGGAAAACATGACCCGCGGCCAAGGCTGGCGATTCCTCGATATTGGACGCCGCGTCGAACGCACGCTGAACACGCTCGAGTTGCTGCGGTCTACACTGGTGTTTCCGGTAGAACCCGAAACCGCTGTATTGCAGGCCGCCCTGGAAATTGCGGACAGCTCGATGACATACCGCTCGCGATACGGTGGAAACCTCCAAGCGCCGGCGGTGCTTGACCTCTTGATTACGGATGAATCAAACCCACGTGGCGTGGCCTTTCAGGTGGAACGCCTGGCCCGGCACATCGATGGCCTGCCGCGCGAGAAGTCCTATCCGTTTGCCAGCCGCGAGCAACAATTCGCAACCCGGCTTGCCGCGGACCTGCGATTAACCGATATCTTCGAACTTGCAACGACCCTGCCTCCTGGCCGCCGCGTGTCTCTCGAAACACGGCTCACTGATTGGTCGCGCACCTTGCGGGACATTTCAGAGGCCCTTGCGTGGCACTACTTCACCCACACCGAATTCTCTCGCTACGTCACCACGCTGAGTCCGGAGTCGAACACATGACCTATCACGTCCGGCACAGCACCCGCTACGATTACAGTGAAACCGTGCCGATTTGTTATAACCGCGCGTACCTGACGCCGCGCGACACCACGAACCAGCGCGTCGGCGCGCATCGCGTGGAAGTAATGCCGGTAACCGCGCTCTTCGGCGCCCCGCGGATGGATTATTTCGGCAATGAAGTCTCGTACTTCACCGTGCAGGAACCCCACAACAGTCTCGAAATTACTCTCATTGCGGCGGTAGATACACGTGCGCCGGAACCCGTGAGTTTTTCCGCGGCGCCGCCATGGGAAACTGTTCCGGCGGACATCGCGGTCGCGAGGGACATGCGAACGCTAAACGCGTACCAGTTCACATTCGATTCACGGTTTGTGTCGCCCGCGCCCATTCTGCGGGCCTACGCCCTGCCTTCGTTTGTTTCAGGACGGCCGTTGCTGGATGCAGTAATGGACTTGACCTCGCGCATCAACAGGGACTTCACGTATGACCCTACCGCAACGACCGTCTCCACTCCATTGAAAGAAGTCATGGAAAAACGCCGGGGCGTGTGCCAGGACTTCGCGCACCTCGAGATTGGATGCTTGCGTTCGCTCGGCCTTGCCGCGCGCTACGTTAGCGGTTACATCTATTCCGGCGACAGCGCGGGGACGCCATACCTTACCGGGGCGCAAGCCTCGCACGCATGGCTGGCCGTGTACTCACCGCAGCACGGCTGGGTCGATTTCGATCCCACCAACAATATTGTCCCCGGCAATCAGCACATTACCTTGGCGTGGGGCCGTGACTACGACGACGTCTCACCCGTTCGCGGCGTGGTCCTCGGTGGTGGCGAGCACACAATTTCGGTGTCGGTAACCATTACTTGTGACGGCGACGCCCCAGCATAATCAGGATTTCGCGGACGTCGTTATGTATTGCGGTAGCAGAGTTCTGCTTCGGACGGCGCTACCGCACATGTAGCATGGCAACTATGATTGCGCGGCGCTCGTTAGCAGTTCGCCCACTTTCGTGCCGGTCGCGACGTCCCAAAGCTGGACAACGCCATTCCAACCGCCAGCGAGCATCAGAGCGTCCTTTGCGCCAAACCGCGCGCTGAATCCCCAGTCGCCAAGTGCGGCATACGTTGCGAGATTCTTTCCGGCGGTATCCCATCGTTTCATCTGGCCGTCTATTCCGGTCGAGACCAGTTCATTATTGTCGGCAAAGTCCACGCTCAGCACACCGCCGGGATGCGCCGCAAACTGCGCCGACTGCGTGTACTTCCACGTGTCCCATACGCGAATGGTGCCGTCGGCGCTGGCGGATGCAAGGGAAACGGAATCAGTGCTGTAGCAAAGGTCATGAATTGCGCCGGTATGGCCACGCAATGCCTCTACAGGCCGGCCATTGGCGGCTTGCCACAGCAACAAACCGCCCGCGCGGTCCGCGGTCGCGAGCAGTTCGCCGTCCGGGCTGAACCGCACGGAAAACACCCAGTCGGTGTGGTCTTCGCACTTATAAAGTTCCGTGCCGTCGGCAACGTTGAACACTTTGACCTTTTTCGTGGGCATGCCCAGCGCAATTTTCGTATGATCCGGGCTGATGTCGCAGGCCATGACGGAATCGTATTCTTCACCGAAAGTTCCCGCGCGCGCGCCTGTGCGCACGTTCCATACTACGGCGCATCCGGAATCCCCCGAAATACCACCGGCAGCGACAAGTAACTCGCCGTTCACGCTAAACGTGATTGAGAAAATCTCGCCTTCGGGAAACGGCAACGCACCGAGAATGGCGCGCTTCTCGAGGTCATAGAGAATGACCTGCCTGTATCCTGC
>JAWXCN010000052.1:0-14366 GCA_034408725.1 Candidatus Hydrogenedentota bacterium | reverse complement strand
GAAGATAAATAATATTTACAGATTGTAGCAAGAAATACTTGAAAAAAATGAAGGTTTATGATGAAATATTCAAATGGAGACCAAATCGTTCCCCGCCTGGTTGTCCGTCATTGACGAGGAAGAGACCCTCTTCCTGAAACAGTTCCTTCTTACTTCTGGTTCGCTCAAACAATTGGCCACCCTCTACGGTGTGTCGTACCCCACCATCCGCGCCCGGCTGGACCGCATAATAGACAAGGTGCAAGTGACCGATTCACCATCCGCCGGTGATTCATTCGAAAAACTTCTCGATGTGCTGGTCGAGCAAGGGGTAGTCGTCCCCGGAACGGCGCGCACATTGATGCAGGGTCACCGCCGGGTACTGCGGGACGTGTCCGAGCGGGTCGAACGGAATTTGGCGCCGGAATTTGCCGCGGACGCATGGCATGAGTAAACCCGGGAGCCGTTTGGTGTTGACAAGACCCAGTCCTTCTATGGTGTACTGGAATATACGCGCCCTGAGGGAATTTCGTGGATATTGCGAACGGGAGCGCGTTGGAAGGATTTACCCGAACGGGGTACCCCAGTCCCAGTACGTGTTGGCGGTGCCTGAAGCTGTGGACAGACCAGAAGGTTTGGCGAAAGATCTGCATGATCGTGCTGAGGTACTAGTGAAATGAATCAAGATAAAATGCGATTAATCCATGCGGCCATATTGGGAATGTGTCTTTTTGCCATTGTTATGACATCAGATATGCTACTGGTGAGATATCCATTATGGGTCAGAGCACTCAGTGCCGGCGCATTAAGTGGCATCATAGCTTATATGTTCATACTATATAGCAAGAGAAAACAGCACAGGGGTTGACAGAATCTATGATTTGCGAGTGAAGATGCGCTGGAAGGCTGTGGCGCTGGTGAAGCAAAGGGGACGATGATGAAGATGGCGTACCGTGTTCTTGTAGCGGCAGTGATGTTCGCTGCCCTCGCCCATGCCCAGGACGCGGAACTCGCTTCGATTCCGGGATTCGTCGTGAAAGACGGCGCGTATGTGCCGGACGAGCCGTATAAGGACGGCGCCCCGAAAATTACTGGCTTGCAACTACCCTTCCCCAATATGATAGGCTTGTCCGACAACCCGATGACGAAAGACAAAGTTGAACTCGGAAAATTCCTTTTCTTTGATCCGACGTTGAGTGGTTCAAACGCGATGTCCTGCGCAACCTGTCACCATCCTGATTTTGGTTTCGCGGATGGCCGCCAGCTTGGCATGGGTGTGGGCGGGCTCGGCGTCGGCCCGGATCGCGAACGGGGCGCGACGCTCGAACGCAACGTGCCCACGGTTTGGAACTCCGCGCACAGCGCGGTGCAATTCTGGGACGGACGCGCGAAGACTTTGGAAGAACAGGCGAAAGGGCCTATCACGGCGCGCGCAGAAATGGGACAGGACCCGGACGCGTTGGTCAGGGAACTTCGCGCGTTTCCGGAATACGTCGCGTTATTTGAAAAAACGTTTGGCGGGAGCGGGGCTGAAGCAGTCACCTTCGACAACGTGCTGAAAGCGATCGGCGCGTTCGAGCGCACGATTGTCTCGTACAACTCGCCCTATGATCGGTATACACAAGGCGATCCGTCCGCGTTGTCGGAACCCGAAAAGCGCGGCCTGAAATTATATCGGTCGGTGAAGACGCGATGTTTCGAGTGTCACCGTTTCCCGCATTTCGCGGACGATACTTTCCGGATTGTGGGCGTGCCGCCATTGGAAGGCCACGAGAATGACATCGGACGCGCGAAGGTGCCGGGACAGGGACCAAAGCACGCGTTCAAAGTTCCTACGTTGCGCAACGTCGCGTTGACGGCGCCGTACATGCACAACGGTGTGTTCGCAACCCTCGAGGAAGTCATTGATTTTTATGCCAATGGCGGCGGGCACCAGTTTCCAACTCCCGTTAAGGGCATCGACGACAAGATCGGCAAGTTCACGCTCACTCCGGAAGAGAAAGCCGATCTGGTGGCGTTTCTTCACGCGCTGACCGACACGTCGAACCAGCCCGATCCACCCGAGCGCTTGCCGTCCAACATGCCCATTGTCACCGTGAAAACGCGCGCGCAACCCGCGCCAGCTCCAGTGGCGTTAGCCTCGCTAGCCGCCGCGCCCGAAGATGCACGGTTAACGCGCGCCCCAAGCCCGCCGTCCTCGCCAACGGCAAGCACCGCGGCAGGCGCCCCATTCGCCGTATCGTTGCCGGCAGTCGCGCTGTCACCCAATGCCGCGACCTTTACGGTGCGGCCTGGTCAATCGATTCAAGTGGCCGTGGACCGCGCGCAACCCGGCGACCGCATCGAGGTTTATCCTGGCGTGTATGCGCAGGACGTGATGATCGACAAGGCAGGAATAAGCTTGATCGGAATCAACGTGAACGGCGAACGCCCGATATTGGATGGCGGCGGCACGATGGCCGACGCGGTGAACGTCGCCGGCGACAATTTCCTGATCGAAAACCTCGTCATTCAGAACTATGTGGGCAATGGCTGCACAGTGAACAAGGTAAAGAACGTTACATTCCGCAATCTTACCTGCATCAACACTGGCGTTTACGGAATTTATCCCGTCGAATGCCATGGCGTGCTCGTCGAATACTGCACGGTCACCGGCATCAACGACGCGGGAATCTATGTCGGCCAGAGCCGCGACATAATCGTGCGCAACAACGAAGCGTATAAAAATGTCGCCGGCATCGAGATCGAAAATTGCGTTGGGGCGCTCGTCGAAAACAACACCTCCCACAACAACGCCGCGGGCATGCTCGTGTTCGTGCTACCCAACAATCCCTCGAAAGTAGGCGAGCACTGCCGCGTGATCAACAACCGCATCTTCGATAACAACGGCCCGAACTTCGGAAAGCCGGGCACGATCGTCGCCTCCTTGCCCTCGGGCATGGGCCTCATCGTAATGGCCGCGGATCATACCGACGTGACGAAGAACACGATTGCCGGAAACAACACGTATGGGTTGTCGGTAATCAGCCTGACGTCGTCGCCCGGCGCCGCCGCGCGACAGGAAGAAAGCGGCCACCCGATAGACATCGAACCAAACAGTGACCACACGCGCGTGTACGGCAACACTCTCGTGAACAACGGCGCATCAATTGATGCAGCATTTGCCGCGGCGATCCCCGGCGTTCCCGGCGGGGATATCCTTTGGGATGGCAGTGGGGAAGGCAATGTATTCGACCAACCGGACGTGAAGGCGATGCCGCCGGAGCTGCCATCAGGCGCGGGCAAGTCATTGGCCTCGGCGAAATCCTGATTTGAGCCAGAATTTGCAGTTAGCCAGGCAATCCAAGCTTTTAAGCACTTTAGGGAGCATGACACCATGAAACGAAATGCGATTCTCTTGATCCTGACGATGGCCTCCGCGGCGCATGCCGACACCCCTGCTGTTGCCGGTATGACTTTGACCGTGCGCGCGGGACAGGCGATTCAGGCGGCGCTCGATCGCGCCCAAGCCGGCGATCGCGTCGAAGTGTATCCCGGCGTGTACAACGAAGACCTGACAGTAGAACGCAGCGGAATCACGTTGGCAGGGATCGAGGAAAACGGTGAGCGCCCGGTGTTGGACGGACAAGGCAAGCTCGCCGACGCCGTACAGGTATCCGGCAGCGATTTCACAATCGAAAATTTTAACATCATCAATTATCAAGGCAATGGCGTTGTCGCGAGCAAAACGAAAAACGTGACGTTCCGCGACCTCACTATTGATAACGCCGGTCTCTATGGCGTGTATCCGGTGGAATGCGACGGCGTGTTAGTCGAAGGATGCGTCGTCAGCCGCATCAGCGACGCGGGCATCTACGTGGGCCAGAGCAAAAACATCATTGTGCGCAACAACGAAGCATTCAACAACGTTGCTGGCATCGAAATCGAAAACTCGGTGAACGCAGTCGTGTCCAACAACAGCGCCCACCATAACACCGGCGGATTACTCGTGTTTGTGCTGCCCAACAACCCATCGAAAGTTGGGGACAACTGCCGCGTCGTCAATAACCGTGTGTGGTCGAACAACCATCCGAACTTCGGAAAACCCGGTTCGACCGTATCGTTCATTCCTCCGGGCACCGGGATCGTTGTCATGGCCGCGGACCGCACCGAGATCACGAAGAACTGGATCGCGGACAACCAGTCCTATGGCATTGCCGTCATGAACGTGAAGACGGGCAGCCCCGGCCTTGATTTGACGCACGAGCTCGACATCGAGCCGCATTCGGACAACACTGTCATTACGGGAAATGTATATGCCAACAACGGCAGCAATGCCGACAAAGCCTTTACAGGATCAGGCGCACCGGGCGGCGATCTGTTTTGGGACGGTTCCGGCCAAGGCAATTCATGGAAGGAAGACAGTTCGCTGAAAACCTTCCCAGAGAACCTGCTTCAGGTTGCGTCCGCGAAATAGGCTACTGAACTTCGGATAGATAGCCATGAAAGGATTGACGGTAGAACCCCAAGATTGTTGACGCCGTTATCTCGCCTATCTGGTTTCGATAGCGGTATGGTTCGCTGGCAACATTTGCCGCGAACGGTTCGAGTTGTTCGATCCGGCATCCGTGGTCACGGGCAGCCGGAGAGACCCCCAATTCCACAAAGAGTTCGTGAAGCGAACGTGCTATGGTGCGGCCGGGATCAGCGGTGGATGCGCCGAGCGCCGCGGCGATTGCGGCAGTCTTTTCGGGGGCATGCCGGGCGTTATGAATGAAGAGTGGTGTCAACAACAACGCATTCGCGAGGCCGTGCGCAATGCCGCATTCGAGGGTGTAGTGATACCCCATGCCGTGGACCAGTGTCGTGCCGCTTTGCGCGATGACACAGCCTGAAAGCATCGCGGCATAGAGCAGTTGTGCGCGCGCTGTGTCGCTATCACCCCGCGCGGCAGCGGGTAGGAAAGCGCGCACGCGGCGGATGGCGTCGAGCGCGAGCGCGTCACCCATCGGCGTCGATTTTTTCGAGACGATTCCCTCCAACGCCTGGCTGAGCGCGTCGAAGCCTGTTGAAATGGTTGTTGATCGCGGAAGTGATCGCGTGAGACCGGGATCGAGCAGCGCAATCCGGGGAAACAGCGCCGCTCCCGAAACCGTGCGTTTGGCGCGCTCTTCGGCATCGACAATGACCGCATACGGCGTGACTTCGCTTCCAGTGCCGGCCGTAGTTGGCGCCGCGACGATGGGCAATGGCGCATGCGCGTATTTTTCTGCGCCAAAGAACGATGCGCACGGCCCGCTGTTGCGCGCAAGCACGGCAATGGCTTTCGCGGCGTCAATAGGGCTTCCGCCGCCGATAGCGACAACAACATCGCACGCGTGATCGGCGCAAAACCGCGCGCCGCGTTCGCATAGCGCGGTATCCGGATTCTCGTCGATGGCGTCGAATACGTGCGCGCCGGGCAATTGCTCAAGCGCGCGTTCGAGCAACCCAGATTCGCGCGCCGACCGCCTGCCTGTCACGATGAGCGGATTCGAACCGAGTTTCGCGGCATGCGCACCGAGTTCCATGAAGACGCCGCTACCAAAGATAATTTCGGTTGGAACAGAAAACCGGAATGAGGGGATGTCGAAATTCATACCCGTATTGTATGCCGAATTACGATAACAACACGAAAGGACTTTATTTGGACTGCGGCGGCGGAGCGGGTAGCGCAGACTCCGCTTTGGCTGTTTATTTTCGACGACTTCGGTACCACCCAGCAAGGGGTAGACCATCTGTGATAAACAGCCAAAGCGGCGCCTTGAGGGCCGCCGCAGTCCAAATAGGCTTCTGTTAAAACGTAGTTTTGTGAGAAGGACCACTTTGGGTAGAGGACTATTTGGACTGCGGTGGCGGAGGGGGTAGCGCAGACACCGCTTTTGGCTGTTTATGGGCGGCGACTTCGTGCGCGCACAGCAAGGGTACGGGTCTGTGCCATTACTCGCCGCGGATGCTGCGCTCAATATCCGCGATTACAGCATCCTTACGCCATTTCACGCGTCGCAAGTGTCGCATGGCCTTTGCCGCGGCTTCGGAATCGGGGTCTACTTCGATGGCCTTCATCCACATGCTCGTTGCATCGTTGATGCGTTGGAGGTTGTACAACGTCGAACCCAGATACGTAAACGCCAACGCATAGCGCGGATTTTCGATGATCGCGTGGCGAAACAAATCCTCGGCCATCTTGAAGTTCTTGTCGTTGTATGCGCGACGGCCTTTCTCGACGTACTGCGACGCGAGATGATGCGAACCGGGGGCCTTCGCCCCTTTCGCCACGCGCTTGAGCCTGTCGGCGTCTTCCGTGACGCCCTCGACCGCGTCCCGCAGGGATTCGCGTCCGAGCGCGACACGCTTGACGTGTTTGCCGACATTTTTAATCAGCGTCCGGGCAGTTTTTGTGACGTGCTTGTTCATAGCGGCATTGCTACTTTACCACACAATTAGTCGCCGCGCGTGCGCAGCACCGCAAGGAATTCCGTGTACGACGTTGTCCCCGACAGCTTCTCGTGAAACATGGGATCGGTGAACCGCTCGGCAATGTCCGCCAACAGCTCCAACTGAACGCCGTCGTCGTTCCGCGGCGACACGAAGAAAAAGAAAATGTGTGCGGGGCGGCCGTCCGGCGCGTTGACATCGATGCCGCGCTGGGAAATCCCGGCCCCCAGGCAAAAACCGCCGGTGGCCGGCAGGCGCGCGTGTGGCACTGCTACTCCGTTGCCCAGCGCTGTCGAAGCATTCTGCTCGCGGTCCCAAACCGCGCGGCCCAATTCGCCGGGCGAGACACCCGCGACAGGGGACAGGACTTCCGAAAGTTCGTTGATGGCGTCCAGCATCGTGGACGATTTCAAATTGCCGGCGAACGTGCGCGCGGAAAGGAAATCCTCAATCTTTCGTGATTTCGCGCGCCGCAGAACAACCGGAATCGTCAAGCCGCTCAACACTGATGTGGCCAAAGCCATGATGACAAGGGCGACAAACAGGCGTTCGTTGATTACGCCGTAACGAAGCGCAAGCGTGCCGAGAATGATTTCCATCGCGCCGCGCGCATTAAGCGCTAGTCCAACGGCCCATGCTTCCCGCCGCGGCATGCCGGCCCAGATTCCCGCGGCGCCGCAGGCCGTGATTTTTCCAGCGCACGCGAGCGCGATAACAATCACGACCAACACAGGATCGAAGTGCGCGAAGAAATCGACTTTTAGTCCAATCGAACCAAAAAACAGCGGCGCGAAAAAAAATGCAATGAACTGCCGGATAATTGTGCGCGTGTAATTGCGGAGGTGTGGTGAATCTCCGATGGCCACGCCGGCAAGGAACGCGCCGAAGATGGCGTGAACGCCAGCCCACTCAGTGAAGGCCGCGCCGCACAAGGCCGTGGCCAACGCGAGCCCCATGACGCCGCCGGGAAAACTCGTGTGCGCTTGCACCCACGGTAGCGTGCGGTGGATGAGCCAGCGCACCGCGGTGAGCATTACTACCGCATATCCAATCACAAGGGCGATGGTCACGCCGATACCGCCGGGGTGGGCCGTATCAGCGCCCATAAGCCCGAGGATGAGCGCAAACAAAAGCCACCCGAACAGGTCGCTGAAGATGGCCGCGGAGATGACGATCATGCCAACGTCGGTGTAGTACAGGCCGAGGTCCATGAGTGTTTTTGCGATGACGGGCAGCGCGGAAATAGAAAGTGCAGTTGCGATGAACAGCGCGAAAACAAGACGGGACGATTCCCCTTCGTGACCCAGCGTGCTGGGCGCAATCCATGCCGCGGCAAATCCCAGCGCAAAAGGCAGCGTGATTCCGGCGATACCTACGAGCGCGGCGGTTTTTCCCTGCCGAATCGCGTTCGACAGATCAACCTCGAGTCCAGCCACGAGCATGAACAGCACGATCGAGAGAAGAAACAGTCCTTCCAACACAGTCGCGCGCGGACCTACGGCGGGAAACAGCGTTATGGCAAGATCGGGAGCGATGCGGCCGAGCAGGGTCGGGCCAAGCAGCACGCCCGCCGTAATTTCGCCAAGTACCGTCGGTTGCCCAAGTTTGTCGGCAAGTTCGCCGAGCGCGCGCGCCACGGTGAGCAGCACGCCCAGTGACAGCAACAACAACGTCAGATCAATTGTGCTCAGAAAAGTGCCCCCCGGGCAGTGCGCCGTTCTTCGGACGCAGTGTAGCCAACAGAGACCATTGGGCGCGAGTCCGCTATGCCGAAACCAAAACCGTTGTCATTCGCGGGAGGGCGCGCGTCCCCGCGCGCTCGCGCTTGGCCGAAACCAAACCGTTGTTATTCGTGGGAGGGCGCGCGTCCCCGCGCGCCTGGGCGGTCCGTGACGATGGGAGAATGAAGAGCGCGCGCGTACCCGCGCCCTCCCGCAAGCACGTCCTTGAAGAAACGGTCCATCACGATAACGCAATGCCGGAAGACAGGCGCCGCGCGGTCCGGCGCGTGGTCCCATCCCGCCAAGCGCTGGAATTCGTGGCGGACGCCGTTCTTCTCCAGCGCACGCGCGAGTGTTTCCGCCTGTTCCACAGGTACGACGTCATCGGCGTCGCCATGAACGATTAGCGTGGGTGGAACCGCGGACCTGACATAGGTCAAGGGGGAGGCTGCTCGATACCGGTCCGGCACTTCGCGATATGATCCGTCCAGAAAAACGCGCACGGCTTTCATACGGCGCGCATACGCGGCGGTAAGATCAACGGGACCGTACATATCCACGACGCACTGCACTTCGGGCAGACCTGGTTCCTTGTACGCGCACAACATCACGAGGTGGGCTCCCGCCGAATATCCCACGAGGGCAATGCGGCCAGCATCGCCACCATGATTTGCCGCGTTTGCGCGCGCCCACGCCACCGCGGTGCGCACATCATCGACCGCCGCCGGATACGGCGCGTTGTCAGATAGCCGGTAATTCATCGACATGCACACGTACCCGCGCGCCGCGAAATGCGCTGCGTATGCCCCGAGCGATTTTTTGTCGCCATGGTCCCATGCGCCGCCGTGTACGAATAAAACGATTGGCGCCGGAGCTATTGATTCCCGCGGGCGATACACGTCAAGCACATTGCGCGAGGATGCGGCGGCATACACAAGGTCGCGATGAATCACAACTTTCGCAAGGTCACCCAAATCAATGCTCGTTTTCGCAAGCGCCCCGGAGCGAAACGCCTTGCGGATAGCCTTCTCATTGGCATAGCCCGCAGGAGCGAGAGGTTTAGGCGCGTTTTGTCCATCCGCGTGCGTGACACCAAACACCGCGGAAAGCGCGAAAACGCTCAAGAAAAGTTTTCGCTGTCGCGCGATGGAATGCAACCTCATGCGCTGATTGTAGCGGGTTGGCGGGCCAAGGCGCGATTCGCTTCGCCACTGCAGTTCAAATAGCCCTCCCCAAAAACCACGTCATAACAAGAAGCCTATTTGGACTGCGGCGGCCCACAACGCGCCGCTTTGGCTGTTTATCAAAGTTGGTCTACCTTTATCGTGCGCGCACGAAATCCTCGCCCATAAACAGCCAAAGCGGTGTCTACGCTACCCGCTCCGCCACCGCAGTCCAAATGGCGCTCTTTCCAAACACGGGAGCTGGCGCTCCGTGACCGCAGTCCAAATAATCCCCACCGCATTCTGGATTCGACCTATTCTTGCAGCGCACCTTGCTTCTCCGTATTCTTTCGCCGGGTTTGAGTGGGGTAAAACGCCGTATGCGCTACGACGATGAGCTGCAGTCGCTCCGGCACGAGCTGGATGACTTGTTGAACCGTGCTGCCCGCATGAAAAATCAGATTGCGGCGATTGAGCGCGATCTGAGACTGGAATCCATAGCGAAAGAACAGGCAGCGCCGCATCCTCCGGAAGACGCTCCACCCTCGAAACCTGTATCGCAAAGTCCCGGCATGCCTCCGCCTCTGCCTGTTACGGACGACCACGGGCCATTGATCGAACCGGTTCCTGTGCCGATCCCGGTTGCTTCCCCGACTTTCGCGAGCACCCATGAGGAACCCGCGCTTCCCAAGGTTTCGCAATCCTCGCGCAAACTTGCGCAACCTCCCGCGGGCATCGAAGCACGCATCGGGATGTATTGGTTGCTGCGCATAGCGAGTGTGCTGCTCGCGATTGGCGTGGTTTGGACTTTATATTATATTAGCCCACACACAACGCCCCTGATGCGTGTCGGTTTTGGCTACGGCGTGGCGGCTGTCGTGCTTTTCGCCGGCTGGCGTCTCGAGAAAAAGTATCTCCCATACGCCCGGGTGCTTTATGCCTCCGGCATCGGCATCAGTTATTTCGTCACGTTTGCCGCACATTACATCGACGCTGCGCGCATCATCTACAGCGAAACCGCGGGAATTGTTGCGCTGCTCGGCGTCGTGACTCTCTGGGGCGTGGTCGCGCAAGTGCGAAGGTCGCGCATCGTGGCCACTCTTGTCACCCTGCTTGGCCATCTCACTATGGCGCTTGCATTTTTGACTGACGGTGAGTTGGCGCGCCTGTCCATCGTGGGAATTGCTGTGCTCGGACTCGGCAGCGCGTTCTTCCTTCTCGCAAACCGGTGGTACTACGTCGCGGTCGTCGGAATGATCGGCTGCTACATTAACCACACGCTTTGGTTTGTCAATCTTGCCCCCACAACCGAACAGGCGGATTTCAATCTCACTTTTGGATTTCTCTGTGTATACATGCTCACGTTTGCGCTTGCGGAGCTTCTTAGTCCTGAAGACCTTCGCCGCTCGCTCGTGCCCACGAAATACCGCACCTTGTTCGTGTCGGCCAATTCCGCGTTCTTCTTCTTGTTGGGCACCGCGGCATTTCACAAATATGATCACATGCTGCAATACCGCGACGTTGTGCTTGCGACGTACGCCGTCGTGTTGGGCCTGATTGGCCTTGGCTATCTGCGGCTGCGCAAGGGCGACCCGCTGTACAACGTCTATCTCACCAAGGCCGTTTCCGTTTTTACACTTGCGCTGGCCGTGCGCTACGGCCAAGGCACGCTTACTGCTTCACTCGCTATTCAAGCCGTCGTCTTGTTGTATTCCGCGCGGCGTTCAGGCCTCGTAGTCACCCGTGTGCTTGCATTCGCGGTCGCCGCGCTTTGCGTGTTGCAGGCGCTCTACGGCTGGATCGACGTGTGGACCGTGCGATATGACAACCCGGAACACAGCCGGCGCATTGTCGAAGCCATGTTTGCGGTCGCGGGCCTGTTTGTTGCCTCGCAGTTATACCAGCGCACCGACTGGTCCCAACGTTCTCCCGCGACTTTGCCTGTCTCGCCAGACACCTTGGGTCTGTTCTGGAAGCTTGACCTCGTTTCGGAACCGCCCCGGAATCGCGTTACGCGCGAAAAACCATTCGATGGTCTTTTATTTCCCTACCTGTACGCGCTGGGCGGTCTAATTCTCGTATGCCTGTACTCAATGATTCTCGCCGGGAACGCGCATCGCGTTGGACCCCTTGCATTGTTCGTGCTGCTCGCCACCATCGGCGCGTACGTCTTGCGCGCGCGCCCGCTCGGGCTCGTTGCGATGCTTGCGTTGGCCCCCACATTGGCAAGCGCATTTGTTGCGAACGTAGTCGCTGATAATGCCCCGGTCTGGCTAATCTGGGCAACAACTACCATGGTGATGGCGGCGAGTGTGTTGGGTGATCGGCGCATAGCGGGCGCCAACGAAGGCCTCGCGTTTCACCAGATGCGCCCGTCGCCGTATTTCCTCTATTGCACGACCGCGTTGATGCTCGTTATCGCGCTGCTTGCGCGCACCGAATCCAGCCTGCACGGCGCGCTCTACCTCGCCATTGCGGCGGCGGCGGCCGCCATTCTCACCACGCTGCTTCACGCGCGCGCACTCGCAACATCCTCGATAGTGTTGCTGGGGTTTGCGGTGATCGGATGGTCCGTGCATTCCGATGACAGCGCGACGACGCAATGGCACGCAATCGTGCTGATCGGCCTTGGCGTGAGCATTTTCATCGACCGGTTCTATGCGCGAAAAGTCACGGCCGAGTCGCTCGCTCCCTGGGGCGCGGCCGCGCTGGCGTTCGGTTGGTTCCTGGTCATGCGCTACGTGGCCGCGCTGGGCAAGGATGCGTGGTGGTTCAATGACGTTCCCGGACCAGCAACCGAGGGTTTCGGCTATTACGCCGATGATTGGCAACCCTTCGCGGCGGCGTTGGTTTCATTTGCTTACGCGGGCTATGCGGCGTTCACGCGATCGCGCACAGCGGTGACCGTCGCCGGCATTGGCGCGCTGTTCGGTTCATTGGAAATCATCAATGATTCTTACCAGCGCGAGCTGTCAACGTTGGCGATCATTTGCGGCTATATTTCGCTTGCAGTTTTCTGGGCGATATGCGAACGGCTCATCGTGCGGATCAAGACGCCGCGCTTCCAGCCGTTTCTCCAACCGCTTTGCGGCGTCGCCGTTGGCTTCGCGAGCATTCTGTTGGTGGTAATGGTCGAACGCATACCGACGCTGAAAGAATATTTTCTTACGGTTGGCTGGGGCTTGCTCGCCATCGTGCTGTTTGCAGTATCGCTCATTACGGCTCAACGCTTCTACCGGTACGCAGGCCTCGGTGTGTTTCTGCTGGCGATTCTGCGGCTGTTCAAGGATGCGTATGAACTCACCGGCGTATACCGGCCACTCGCGTTCATCGGCCTGGCAACGCTGATGTTCGTGGTGAGCTTCGGATACTACTACGCGGCGCGTCTGCTCGATACGCGCAAACCCGATGCGCCGCCGCCGTCGCAACCTCCGAATCTACCTCAACCGGAAAACCAACGGAAAGAAGAGTAGCGTTCCCCAACCCACCTACGAATCGAATTCCTGTTCCTCGCTGTCGTCGCTTTCTTCGTTCCCGCTGAGGATCGATACATCCTGCGAAGCCTGGTCCATCACCGCCTGCGTCGCGAGGATGGGCGCGTCGGTCCGGCAGGCGATAGCGATGCCGTCGCTGGGTCGCGAATCAACCCGAAGCACCTGCTCGACCTGCCCGTTTACGGACCGCTGCTCGATATTCACGTGCGCGAAGAAGGTTTCGTTTTCGAGCTTGTAAATTGTGACGGATTGCACGGTGCCGCGCAGACCTGCGAGCAGATTGCGGATGAGATCGTGGGTCATCGGACGGCCATAGTCTTTACTGACCAGCCCGGCATGGATGGCTTCAGCCTCGAAAATACCGACGACGATTGGCAGGACACGGTCTTCATTGCGCAGCAGCACGACCGGCTGATGGGTGCTGTCCATGCTGACGCCCATGACTTCGAGTTTCACCATGTCCGATTCTCCTTCAACCGCATTCTATACCACGCGCCTGGGGAAGTCGATGCGAGCACGAATAGCGCGTAGTTTAGAGAAGGGATTCCAATTGCTGTAAAATCCTGTCGCGCACTTCCTTGATTTCGTCCGATAACCGCTCGGTCAATCGATTCCGTTTACGCCTGCCGCACAGCGTATAATACTGAATCGAATGCTTAAACTTCGCAGCCTATATTCCATTCTCACCCGCTACTCCCTGCGCGAGATTCTCGTGCCGGCGGCGTTGGCCATGGCCATCATCGGGTTCGTGGGCGTTGCCAACGAACTGCGCGAACGCCGCGTCGCGTTGCCGCTCGAATACCTCAGCGGCTGGGACGTCGCCCGCCTCATTCTCTATTTCAGTCCGACCCTGTTCGCATATCTCATACCGATCGCGTACATGATGGGAATTCTTCTCGCGTTTGGCCGTCTCGCGCAGCACAACGAAATCACCGCGATGAAAGCCGCCGGCATTCCGCTTAAACGGCTTGTGGTTCCCGTTGTCCTTGTCGGGGCGGTGCTGAGCGTTGGAACATTTTTTCTTCAGGACCGCGTGCAACCGCGCGCGATGGACCACGCCAACCAACTGCTCTACGTCGAACTTCCACAACGCATCACGCTCGACGTTTTGCCCGTAGGCGTGATGAATGACTTCGGCGGTATCCGCGTTTCGTTCAAGACCCGCGACGCGGAGAAGAAACTGTTCGGCGACATTGTCGTCGTGCAACCGAAAACCGGACGCGACTGGATTTTCTACGCGGAAAGCGCGCAGTTCGTTGACTCCGGCAGTGGAGCGTTATTGGTGCTCCGGAACGGACACCAGATCATGCCGCAAAAAGGGGATTCGGTTATGCCGATCCTCTTCGATGAACAAGCGATCAATCTCAACTCTCCCGCGTTGCGGCCTCCGCCGGCGCAACATCGGGCCATGATGTTGACCGAACTGATCGAACGAGAAAAAAAGTCCGCGGCCCGGTACCAGGAATTTCGGTCCCGGCCCAATGCCGAAAATTTGCGCACGTTGCGCTCGGAGATTAGCGATCGCGTTACGCTCCCGCTGGCGTGTCTCGCAG
>JAWXCN010000051.1:0-56232 GCA_034408725.1 Candidatus Hydrogenedentota bacterium | reverse complement strand
CCATAGCGATTAAGCGGAACGTTTCACGGATTTTGAAGTATTATGGGGACAGAATCAACGGCGGTAAGGCCTTGTCCGCGCCCGCTTTTTGACAAGCTGGCGCGAGAGACAATTCGTGTGCATAATTTCAAGAAAAGTGCTAGAATCGAGATGTCGGGTTTGAAACGGGTGGAGAGGTTTCCATGAGTTCGCCTGAGGGCTCCGTTTCGGAAGAGCAAAAAACGATCGAATCTTTGACACGTTCGCTGGCTGGCGGGCGCTATCGCCTCATGCGTCTACTGGGCGCGGGCGCGATGGGAAGTGTGCGCCTTGCAGAAGACACCGCGCTGCATCGCCGTGTCGCAATCAAAACCGTGAAAGAAGAATTCGCGCGGAACTCGGAAATCCGCAAACGCGTTGAACGCGAATGCCTGCTTCATGCGAAAGTCGGTCCGCATGCGAATATC
The DNA here is from genome assembly GCA_034408725.1 of Candidatus Hydrogenedentota bacterium. GTDB lineage: Bacteria > Hydrogenedentota > Hydrogenedentia > Hydrogenedentales > SLHB01 > JABWCD01. Next base: position 55,786 of record JAWXCN010000051.1, on the reverse strand, counting down.
GTGACGCTGTTCGACAAACTCGAGTTGGAAGACGAGATTCATCTCGTCATGGAATATATCGACGGCGAAACGCTCCAGGCGCGGTTGGAGCGCAATTCCGACCAGGGCATTGTCATGCCGCCATCTGAATCGATCATCATCGCGACGCAGGTCCTTGATGCGCTCTCGCGCATTCACGCGCAAGGCATCGTCCATCGCGATATCAAACCGTCGAATATCATGCTGACGTATTCCGAGCATGGGCAGGTGTGCGCCAAGCTGATGGACTTCGGCGTGTCCCGTTTCGCAGAGCACGATGAACAACTGTCGCGTCTGACGACCACCGATTCAAGCGGTCCCGGGACGCCGCTGTACATGGCGCCGGAACAGATCGACAGTAAAACCTTCGGCGAGATTTCGTCCGCGACCGATGTTTATGCAATGGGGGTAATGCTCTACCAATTGCTTTCGGGCAGGCCGCCGTATCGCGGAACTTTGACGGAAGTGTTGAATGGGCACCTGAATCTTCCATTGCCGCCGATAACCATCCGGCTTGATGGCGTGCTTCCGGCCACGATTGAAAATCTACTCAAAAAGGCGTTGACGAAAAAGTCATCGGAACGGCTTCAGACCGCCAAGGCATTTCGTGAAGAACTCATCGGCCTTACGGGTGTAGGCGACACCATGAGCCGTCTTAACGCGACGATGCAGATGGGGTCCGCGGCATCCGTCGAACCGCCCTCGACCGTGAAGCCGGGATTGCGATCATTGGCGTCACAAACATTCATCGGCGGAAACACGATGCAACGGGTTGCGCGCTACCGGCGCAGCGTTCGCGTGCTGGGGATCGGCGTTGCCGTGGTGCTTACCGCGCTTGTAACATCGGCGTGGTTCATGTTCGGCGGTCCGGATACGCCAAGTGGATCACAGGTCGCCGTCGCGTCAGGCACGAAACAGGTAGTGGGCACGGGTCTTGTCGAGCAGCCACTTCCAAAACCGGAACCACTGCCAGCCGTGCCCGTCACGGGTGTGGCGCCGGCCAATGTCCCGCCAGTTTCTGGCAATGTGAACATAGCGGAACAACCGGTTCTGTCCGCGTTGGGTGTCGCCGGTGACACCGGAACCGTCGATCCGAATATGCTTCAGGCGAGCCTTGTGCCAGGGGTTCCTCCCACAACCGCGGTTGGCCAGCAGGGAATCGAGCAAACCGCCGCGGCGGCTGCTGCATACGCCGCATATCAGCAACAACTCGCGCTGAACACACCCCCGGCCGCGGCGCCAGTCGTTGAATCTGCGCAGGTAACTTCGGGCGCCGAAGCAACAAGCGATGGCGCGCGGGAGTACGTTGTTGTCGGCGGGGATACGCTGAGCAAGATTGCCGGAAATAATGGCGTCGAGTTGAGCGATCTTCAGTGGTGGAACGAAATCATTAACCCCAGCTCGCTGAGCGTGGGTCAAACCCTGGTGCTCTACGCAAAGCCGGACTTGGGTTCCAAAGCAGACTTCATGGCCCGGTACGCCGCGGAAAAGTCCCGCCGGGCAGCATCTGCGAAGAGCAACGAAGGTGGAGTGAGTTCGGCAGCCGCACCGCCGCCCGCCCCTGGTGGTCAGCCTACGTTGGAACACACGTTCAGCGCACCCACCGAACCGGTGTCACCACCCAAGCAGGAAGAAAAGCCGCGCCGCAGAGGATTATTTCGCGGACTACGCGGCGGGAACTAGGCGCTTTCAACGACAAGCGTCTTATGGACTGCGGTAGCAGTCGCTACCGCTTTCACTCCCGGCGGAGCCGAAAGCCCATTTGGAAAACCCACCATTTACTTTTCGTTTGTAGTGCGTTCTAAGCCAAAGCGGTAGCGCTGCCCGAAGCGGACTCTGCTACAGCAGTTTCATACCGCGCTCTGATCTCATTTGGCCTGTAACCAGGCGCGGCCGCGCGCGCCTATCATGATTTCGACATCGTCCGCGGAAGCATAGGACTTCCCGGAGAATTGATCGGTTAACCTTCCCTCCCCGCCGTAGGGCGCCGACAAGCGGACCGTTACGCTGCGGTCATTGTAATTCTGAATCATGTAGCCCGCCGCGCCGAGCGGTTGAAGCGTCACCCGGGCGGGTGCATCCATCGTGTAGCCCAACGGTCGCGTGAAGGCGTCCCGGATCACTTCAACGGCCGCTTGGGGAAGCGCGATGAGTCCAAGCCGGCGCGGTGGCAATAAGACTTCGCCGGCGGCGTCATAATCGGCTTGAGAAAATGTCCGCGTATTGAGGACATATATAGACGCCCCGTCAACCGTATGCTGCGTGAAAAACGGGACCCGCTTGTCTCCAACATTTGCCATGAGTAACGGCTTTGCTTCGCCAAGAAACAGATTGCCGGCAAGGCTCAAGCCGTGCGGAATAGCATGTTCTTCGCCTTTGGTCCGCATGGACGTCGCCTGCATCGGCGTTAATGTAATCTTGCCCTGGAGACCGGCGAGCCGAACCATGTCATCCCGCGCGGGCACGGTCGCGAGAAATCCAGGCGTCATCACAATGGTTGCGCGTTGGGCGATTGCCTTGCGCACGAACAGCCCAATACCAGGGTCAGAAGCAGCCTGGGCGGGCAGAAAAATAACGCGCGAACCCGCGGGCAATTGCGAACTCGGGACCACCGGAATCCCCAGCATGCCGATGTAATCCATGATGAAGGGATCAGTGGCCGCGTCGCTGTTGGGGGGCTTGTATCCGGCGACACCCGAGACCGGCGAAAGCTGCACTGCGGCGGACAAGGCTGCGAGGCGCTGCTGTTCCTTTTTCAGGGCTTCATTTCCAGGATGTTCTTCCTCCATCTGCGCATACGAAAACAGGATAATTTCCGGCGCGCCCGCCAACACACTTTGATAGGCCTGATCCACGAAATCGTTTGCGTCGCAATCACCGTAATCAAACCACGCCGCGGACGTTTTTAGAAGTCCAATCGAACTGAGCCAGCGGTAGTTGATGAAACCGTGATATGCTTGCGTGAATCCGAATCGCTGCGTGTTCGCGCCACGGCTTTCGGTTCCCACCCCGACCCGATCAAACAACGCGGATTCAGCGACAACATCGTATCCGAATTCATGGAACTTGTCGTACCACTGGGGAAACTTGATCGTGAGCATTATCGCGGGATTGGCTGTCTTCGCGGGAATGAGTATCGAGTTTTGCGCGACGTCCATCATGAGCGCGCGCCGGTAGTCTGACCAGGGCAATTCGCCTTTCGCCACGACGGATTCGGGGCTTTTATCGTTCGTGCAAAAAAAGTCGTCCACGATAATCTCGCGGAACAGGGGCGCCGCGGTTGCGACCACTTTCGCAACATCCTCGCGAGTCTTGGGGTTCTGCCAGTTGAACCAGCCGAGAGGCGCATCCTCCCGAACGCCATACCCTTCACCTGGCAGCGTGGCAATGCCTCCCGCGACCTCAAAGCCGGCCGTGGTCAGGGCGTCGATGACGATTTTGATTTTGTCATTCGCCACTGGCGTGCCGCGGAAAAATTCGAGGTAGACTTTGGTGATTCCGAATCCGCGTAACAAATCAGGGGCCTTTTTCAGCGTCTCGGCGTCGGCGCCAAGCTTTTCGACAGAGCTGTTGGTGGCATAAACGGACCAGCGCAGTGGTGCTTGGGCGATCGCAGGAATGGATGCAGTTATAAGAGCGGCCATCACAGTGAAGCGTCGCAAGGCAAAATTCATATTTCACTTCCCAGGTTAAATTGATGTGAGTCCGCATTGTAGAGAATTCCGGTGCGGCCTGTCTTCTTTTGATTGCGAAAATTGCGCGCGCCCGCTTGGATGGTGATAATATTGCCCATTGCACCGCGGGGCGAGAACACGCCCTTGGTGTCTCCATCATGAATCCGATTGCGACAATGCTCGCAGAGAAAAGGAGGGTAGAACGTGCGGCTGGGATTTTATCTCCCATGCGCGGTATTGGCCGCGCTTGCACTACACGGATGCGGTAGTAAGGATGCACCCGCGGAGGGAATCGATCCGGTCAAAGCCAAACGCATCGAACCTGTCGCCATAACCGGTCCCGCCCCCGACGGCATGAAGAAACGCTCTCAGGCCTCCGCCGTCCCGTCAGACCAAGTCAAGGTTGATCCTGCGAACGCAGACCGCAAAAAACAGCGTGATCAAAAATCGACTGAGCGAAAGAAGAAAAAGGCGGAGAAGAAAAAGCAACGGGAAGAACAGGCCGCGCAGGCAGCGACCGAATCCGAACAGGCGATGAGCAGCCTGCCGCCGATGCCCACGGGACCGTACACAAACGTCCTGTTGATTACAATCGATACAATGCGGGCCGATCGGATGTCGTGCTACGGGGCGTCACGCGAAACCACGCCCACCATTGACTCGGTCGCCAAAGAGGGGATGATTTTCGACAACGCCTTCGCGCAGCGCAATTCCACGTGGCCGTCTTTGGCCACAATCATGACCTCGCAGTATCCTATCCAGCATGGCGTCCGGCATAATGGGCTTCGGATGTCAGACGAACTGCTCACGCTGGCCGAGCATCTTGGCAAACACGATTATACGTCCGTTGCGGTGTTCGCGAACGCCACCAGTCAGAATTGGGAGGGGTTCCAGTTCCGCTATCCGATTGACCAGACACCCGTCGACGAGCGGGCCACTCACGGCGCGGTGAAATGGCTGAACGAACATAAGGGCCGCAAGTTCTTCATGTGGCTGCACTATCTCGCGCCGCATGCCGATTACATGCCGCCCGCCGAGTTCCAGAAGTTCAATAGTCCCGGCTACAAGGGACCCATCGACGGCAGCAAGGAAAGCGTCGGCAACGCTTCGCTCAGACGCTTCGACGTAACTCCCGCGGACGTGCAGCAGGTGCTGGACCTCTACGACGGCGAGCTCTTGTATGTTGATAACGAGATTAAGAAGGTGCTCGACGTATTGAAAGAACAGGGCGTCTATGACACCACCCTTGTCATGATAAGCGCCGACCACGGCGAAGAACTGAATGATCATCACGATTATTACGGCCATGGCGCGTCGATCTATGATGGTGTCCTCCGGGTCCCGCTCATCGCGCGGCTTCCGAACGTCATTCCCGCGGGGAAACGCGACGCCACAATCGTGCAGCATCTAACGATTGCGCCGACCATTTGCGAAGTTGCCGGCGTTCCCGTGCCAGAATCCTTCGTCGGCAAAAGTCTGATGCCGCTCGCGCGGGGCGAAAAAGTGGACTATGGTCCTGCTTATGCTGAAATGAAAGACGAAATCCTCACTGTCCGCACCGCCGAATATAAGTTCGTTGCCAATCCATTCGGCCACAAGCCCAGAAAACTCAATGTGGAACGCCGTAGACAGGTCGGCATCGACAGGGCTGGAAATGAATTGGCCGAAGCGGAAAACGATGGCGACGTGGATACGTCGCAAGTGGACCCCGAGTTGTTGGTGATGCAGTTGAAGGAGCAAGAACTCTATCATGTCGCGACCGACCGGCTGGAGCAGAAAGAGTTGGCCAGCGAGAAACCGGATGTCGTCACGGAAATGAAAAAGCACATCACGGCTTTTCAAGAGAAATACAATTGGCGCTTCGGTCACGAAGTGGATGAGCGAGTTCAAAAGGAAGTAGCCCCCGAACTGCGCCAGGAGCTCGAAGCTATGGGCTACGTCATGTAGCGTTTGAAGAGGGAGTCATTTACGTTGCGCGGTATCGAATTCAGCAGTGTGTGCCTTGCCGTCGCGGTCCTTGTTGGATGCGGAAACCCCGAACCACCACAAGCCGCGCGGCCGGTACAGCGTCCGTTGGCGGCGCAGGTGAAAATTGAATCCGTGCCAGAAGCGCCGGCCGCCGCGCCCCGAAAGCCCGTTGCGCTGGACGCATTTCCCCAAAAGGAACTCGGCCACACCAATATCCTTCTTATAACGGTGGACGCGCTACGCGCGGACCGCCTGGGCACGTACGGCCATACCAATGCAACTTCGCCAAACATCGACGCGCTCGCAGCGAGCGGCGCGGTGTTCGAGTATGCCCTGGCTCCCAAAGGTTCTACGTGGCCGTCGCTCGCGACCATTCTTACAGGTGTCTATCCCGTGACGCATGGCGTGCGATATAACGGGATGGCGCTCGCCTCGGAGCACGATACCCTCGCGGAAATGTTGGCGCCCGCGGGATACACCAGCGCCGTGTTCATCGCGAACGGCGGCAACCAGAAATGGGAAGGCTTCGAGACGCGCCAGATAATTAAGGAAGAACCTCGCGACCGTGGCGTTACCGATGCAGCGCTACCCTGGATTGATCAGCATGCGGGCGAAAAGTTTTTCCTGTGGTTGCACTACTTCGCGCCGCATGGTCCGTATACTCCCATGAATGAGTTTGATGCGTTCACCGACCCGAAGTATTCCGGCGACATTGATGGCGCGTATGATACGCTGACCCGCGTGTTTGTCCGAAAAGAAAAACTCGAGGACGCCGACCTCGCTTACATCAACGGCCTGTATGACGGCGAAGTATTGACTGCTGACCATGAAATCAGTCGCGTGATCGAAAAAGTCGCTTCCCTCGGATTGCTGAATGACACGCTGATTGTCATCAGCGCGGACCACGGTGAGGAAATGTACGATCACCACAATTACTTTCATCATCAGGCGTCGCTGTATGAAGGGACGTTGCGGGTGCCGCTTATCGTGCGGCTCCCCGGAAAAGTACCCGCGGGAACGCGCTGCGCTACCCCTGTTTCCGTGGTCGATATTGTGCCGACCGTGCTGGATATTGCCGGCGTTCCCCATCCACAGAATCTGCAAGGCAAAGCACTCACGCCGGTTTTCGAGGGTCAGGCGCTTGATCGCGGTCCAATCTTCGGCGAATGGGGCGACAAAATGCTGTATGTCCGGACGGCGACGCACAAGTACATTTACAACCCGAGCGGTTTTCAGCCGCCGGTAAAACGCGAGCGCGAAGCAGCCGATTCAGCACAAACGCGAAACCGCGAACATACGCTGCCCATGAAGAACCAGGAACTCTACGATGTAACATCGGACCCAAAGGAACTCAAAGACCTCAGCGAAACCTCGCCTGAACTGCGGGCAACCCTGCAAGACCAGCTAAAGTCGGGCTACATCGAAAAATACGGTTGGAAACTCGAAAACAAAGCCGAGGAAGACCTGCAAAACCAGCTTGATGACGAGACCCGCAAGGAACTCGAGGCGCTCGGCTACGTGATATAGGCGAACTGCGGGTTTTGTCGTTATAAGTCGATGGCCGGGCCCTGCGCTTCAATGGATTCAACCCGGATCAATTTCGGGTCTCCCGTATTTTCGTAACGCGCGCTCACGGCATCGCCAACTTCAAGCGAATCGAATAGCAGGCGATCACATTCCACGACCACGTCATGCGTAATTCCATCCGGGGTGAGCACATGGACCCCAAGCATGTAAAGCGTCGTTTCGACATCGTTATGCACTACATCCTTGACGAGTATGTGGCCAGTGGCGTGCATACCGGCAAACTGTTCCGTTCCGCCCCGAAGTGCGCCTCCGCCACCCAGGAGCACAAGGATTACGGCCATTATCCCCAGGCTTCGGATGGCGCCCGGCCCTGTTACCGCAGCCGGTTTTTCCGGCCGCGCCTTTGATTCAAGGTGCAGAAATGGGCGGATTCTTCCACTGGAAAAACCCCTGGGTCCATACTTGATAGCCATATTTGAATCCCTGGATTACGCCCGACTTTCGAGTCCCATATGAAACAACTATGTCCTAATAATGAATTATCGGATAGTTTTATTAAATAAATGGTAATTATAAATTACATCTCCAGAGATGCGACCGGTACCTTACTCTTCCCGTGCTCCAACAATCCCTTTTCGCTCGCATATTGCTTTAGCCGGTCACGCAACAACTTCCGGCCTCGAAAAAGCCGGGACATCACCGTCCCCAGCGGGCATTGCATGCGGTCTGCGATTTCCTTGTACGACAGGTCCTCGATGTCCGCCATAATGACTGCCTCTCGAAAGTCAGACGGGAGCTCTTCGATGGCCTTGCGCACTTCGTCGTCCAAAAGCTCCATCAATTCCTTAGCGCTTCGGCGCGACGGTTCATAGCGTACTCCGGGGTCGGGTGAGGTGTCCGGCGCGGGTTCAGTGCCATTCAACTCCACCGTCGCTGGTCGCCGCGCTTTCCGGCGGTATTCGTTGATGTAGGTGTTACGGAGAATGGTGAGCAGCCAGGCCTTGATATACGTACCCTGCTCAAACTTGTCGTGGAACCGTAGCGCTTTCAAGACGGTGTTTTGGGTCAGGTCAGCGGCATCCGCCGGGTTCCGGGTATGGCGAAGCGCGACGGCGTACAACATATCCATATGCTCCAGCACGAGTTTTTCAAACTCTGGGGAGCGGGGAACGGGTGGAATGTCGAGTTTATCCAAGCTTACTCTCGAGGTGGTTAGACAGGAAAGCGGAAGGGCCAATGGAATATTCCCGACCGCCTCCGCATCCTAACAACAATTCTTATTCCAAGCAACTTGAACTGCGACAGGCCGCGCCCGTATGCTTTGCAATGCGTATACGCTATGGGGAGCGACGTAATGGCTTGTGAAGCAACAGCTTATGCGAGGGCGGGCCTCATCGGAAATCCGTCCGACGGCTATTTCGGCAAGACTATCAGCTTCACCATGGCCGAATTCGGCGCGAAGGTCACGCTCTACGAGCACCCCGAAGTCGAAATCGTACCCAGCCTGCGCGACCGTTCCAGCTACGCGTCCGTGCGCGACCTCGTCGATGACGTGAAGCAGTTCGGCTACTACGGCGCTATCCGGCTGGTAAAAGCCGCCATCCGCAAGTTCGTGGACTACTGCGACCGCGAAGGCATCAAGCTCGCCAACCGCAACTTCTCCGTGCGCTACCGCACGACGATTCCACGGCACGTCGGCCTTGCGGGTTCCAGCGCGCTTGTCACGGCGACCATGAAGTGTCTGCTCGAATTCTATGACGTCGAAATCCCGCGCGAGATATTGCCGAACCTGATCCTCAGCGTCGAGACCGAAGAACTCGGCATTTCCGCCGGTTTACAGGACCGCGTAATCCAGGTGTATCAAGGCTGCGTGTTCATGGACTTTGATCGCGCGCTCATGGAGAAGCGCGGCCACGGCAACTACGCCGAACTCGATCCAAAACTTCTGCCGAAACTCTATATCGCCTACCGCACGCGCCTCGCCGAAGGTTCCGAAGTCTTCCACAACAACATCCGCGAACGCTGGCGCAACGGCGATCCGATCGTCGTCGACGCCATGAAAGAATTCGCATCCTACGCGCAACAGGTACACGACCTCCTGATCGCAAATCGCGGCAACGAAATTGGCCCCATCCTCAACAAAAACTTCGATCTTCGCCGCACGTTATTCCGCCTCTCCGACGATAACATCGACCTTGTCGAACGCGCGCGGTCCGTCGGAGCGAGCGCAAAATTCGCGGGGTCCGGCGGAGCGATCGTCGGCGCCTATGAAGACAACGCCATGTTCGATAAACTGATAAAGGCCTACGAAGGCACCGGCACCGCGGTCATCAAACCGACGATTCGTTGAAGTTCGTATGGACTAGAATGGACATTGTGGACTGCGTGGACTCTCTGAGTGCAGTCCATATAAATTCGGACCGTCTGTTGCACTGGATCGGAGCAAACGCAATGCAAAATCGATCTCAATACCCACGCCTAACAACGCTCTCCCTACTCGCGTCCACACTGTCCATTTTGTCCACCGCCTTCGCAGCAACCAACGAAGCAACCGTCCTGAACACCCTGACCCCAAACCACCCGCGCCTGATCCTCCTCAATGACGGCCTCGCCAAACTTAAAGCCGCCTACGAAACCGATACAACACTCCAGCGCTACGCCGCAGAGGTAAAAGAACAAGCCGACAAAGCACTCTCCGCGCCGCCGCTGGAACACAAACTCATCGGTCCGCGCCTCCTCCAGGTCAGCCGCGCATGCCTCGATCGCATCTACCCGCTCGCGCTCGCGTGGCGGTGGACGGGGGAGAAGCAGTACGCCGACGCCGTCGAAGCGAACCTCCTCACGGTCTGTGCGTTTCCCGATTGGAACCCGCCGCATTTTCTCGATACCGCGGAAATGACCCACGCGGTCGCAGTTGGCTACGACTGGATCTACGACGCGCTCAGCGAAGGCTCGCGCGCAAAAATCCGCACCGCGCTAATCGAGAAAGGACTCAAACCCGGCATCGCGATCTACGACAAAGGCGGCTGGTGGACCGAATCCGAATTCAACTGGAACCAGGTCTGCAACGCCGGCATGCTCATCGGCGCGCTCGCCATCGCCGAGACCGACCCGCAGTACGCGCAATCGATCATCCCGCGCGCGGTCGCGTCCTTGCCGAAAGCCCTGCGCGCGTACGACCCCGATGGCGCGTGGATGGAAGGCCCCGGCTACTGGAGCTACGCCACGCGCTACACCGCCTACGGCATCTGCGCGCTCGACACCGCGCTCGGCACGGACTTCGGCCTGTCCGACATGCCCGGCCTGCGCGTCACTGGCCATTTCCCCAACTACACCACCGGCCCAACCGGCCTGTTCCTGAACTACGCCGACAGCGGCGAACGCAGCAAGCGGCGCCCCATGCCGTGCATGTTCTGGCTCGCGCAAAAATACAACGACTCCGTCATCAGCGACGCGGAACACGCCGTGCTCGCCCACGGCCGCGCCAGCGCCGAGCACCTCGTTTGGTACGTCGCGCCAACGGGCAAGGAAGCCGCCGCGCCAGACCTCGAACGCTGGTTCCGCAGTCCCGTGGATATCATCGTCATGCGCAGCGCGTGGAACGATCCCAACGCGCTCTTCGTCGGCGTCAAAGGCGGCTATAACCAGGTCAACCACGGCCACCTCGACCTCGGCAACTTCGAACTCGATGCACTCGGCGTGCGCTGGGCCCGCGACCTCGGCTCGGACGATTACAACCTCCCCGGATACTGGGACAAGAAAAAAGGCGGCAAACGCTGGCAGTATTACCGACTCAACTCCGCCAGCCACAACGTCCCCATGATCAACGGAAAAAACCAGGACGAAAACGCCACTGCAAAAATCCTCGATATGTCCGGAGCGAAAGACATCAGATCAGTGTCCATCGACCTGACCAGCGCTTATCCCGAATTTTCAGACAAAACTACACGGAGGGTAGCGCTCTATCTTGGGAGCCGATTCGTACAAATCCGCGATGAGTTCAACATACTCAAACCCTGCGAAATCGCCTGGGGCATGACCACCGACGCCATGATAGAAATCCAGGACAACGGCGCCGCATTGCTCACGCTGGACGGCAAACAACTCGAGGCCAAAATCCACAAACCTGAAGGCGCAAGCTTCACCGCCGAATCCGCCGAACGGCCCACACCCGAGAAAACAAATATAGGCATCCAACGACTGATCACGCGCGTGAAGGTAGACCAACCCGGCCCGGTGAATATCACTATCCTGCTCGCGCCGGTTTGGCCGGAGTAGTTCTATCCAAAGAACAAAGCAGAGCTTTTCAAGAGCGCGTTACCAAGTGGAAACTTTGTAACGAGTTGGATATTTAATAAGCTCCACAACTCACCCGGGCAACATCCCCCTAAATCCCCCTTCCAAGGGGGACTTAAGAGCCGTCCAGAATGAAATCGATAGCGACTCCTTGAAAGTCCCCCTTGGAAGGGGGATTTAGGGGGATGTGTATTTATACCCAAGCCGCACGCCAACAGCCGTTACCATTAAGGCTACCGCGTTGCACTCGCAACTCCAGCACGTAGCCACGCGAAATGAGGGGTATTGATGAGTGGTGGGGGGTGTCGTGAAATTTTTTTTGACGATTCAAGGGGGGGTGCACCCGGTTCGATCTGGGAAAAAGGCGCATGAAAATCGGGATGTATTCGCCGTAAGCGTTGGCGACACAGGGTATGCGTGGCGAATGCGGGAACATGGGGTTGCACGATGTTCGTTGGGGGGGTGGCGAGGGAGTGCGGCAATACGTTTCTTAACCACAGATGGAGACCGATAAACACAGATATACCTATTCTTTCGTTACGAGGTTGTACCTGGCAACGCAATTGCTCCGGAAGCTGCGCTTCGCATTTCCGTCCAGAACGAGACCATCGCGGGCGGAGAGCATCGCGACATAATGCCGCCTTTACCCATAGCGCAAGACCGTTGCACTCGTGACTACAGAACTTAGCCACGCGATTTAACCCGTATTTGGTTGACAAAACGCCTCTCGATGTAGCGCTGAATTCTGATTTGGCGCGTGAGTGCGAATGGCTTCGGGATTGCGCTCGAACAAATCCCAGGAGAGGTTGCGCGAAATGGGGAGACCTCCGGTCGGCGGAGTGGAGGACAGGATTAAATCATTCCGCACCTTACCCAGGCCGATCCGTTTGTCGCCAAGGCGAAGGCCCGCGGCGCGCCGCTGACCTATCTCTACTACCCAGACGAGCAGCACGACTATCGCCGAGCGGAGAATTGGATTTCGTTCTGGGCGGTAGCAGAAAAATTCCTCGCGGAACACTTGGGCGGACAATGCGAACCCTACGGCAGCGATCTGCGCGGCGCAACGTCGATGGAAGTAGTCGCGGGCGAGCAATTCGTGCCGGGGCTTGCCGAAGCGTCAGAATATCATCCAGCGTGAAAACCAGCGGATAGATCTTTTTTTTCGGATGGGGAGCGCGGCGACGATGAAGTCCCGAAAGAATACACTACCCCCGGAAACTCAAAAAACAATTCACGCTGCGTCGCATATGGGCCGCCCTTTCTACTCAGCCCACTACGGCGATCGACGACATCACTCGACTTCGTCCCGCTCCACATCTCGAATCTCGAATCGAATTCCAAATAGGCCACCGCCCTCAATATCGAAAAGTCTTTCTGGATTAATATAGGACTTAAAATCGAAGTCTTCGTTAAATTCATCATACGGCACTTCATCGCTATTAAGTAATACGATATACTGGAATCCGTATTGCTTGGACATTTTGTGGGCCATCTCCAAGGCTTTAGCTTTCTGCCGTGACTCAACCCCATCAAATAAATGACTATCATGCACAAGAAACTCCGGACCTCGTCCTAGCTCAGCATTCAAGACCGCCATCGTCAAGTCGAAGCAGAATATGCACATGTTGTACACACCACCATGAGCGCCCTCGTATTTCAACTTCGGTTCAAATTTTGGGCCATTCTCAGTTTCTTGGATTCGAAGTTCCCCGGGTTCCATGTAGAGTTCTGCGCTAATTTCACGAAAAATCGACATAGCTCTATCTATCCTAGCTTTTGCATCCTCAATATTACGTTGCAATCTCTGAAATAGTTTCGGACGTTCGCCTTTTAATTCAGATTTGCCCCCGGTGAGTTGCCGAATCAGATTCAGACGCCTGTCTAGCGATTCCACTTCTGATTTCTTGGCTGTATAAGCATTTTGTATTTCAGTAAACTCGTCAAGTGCACCGGACGTCTCCAGTATGTTTATAGCCGCTTGTCGACTTTCACTTATAGTCTTTTGCTTCCGCCGACGTTCCTGAATTCTAGCTTCACAACGTTCAATTTCAACTTGCAGGTGAAGGCGCCTATTGCTTGTGATCGACTTGTGAAAATCCTCAACATCTGCGAATCTCCACCGCACAAGCAACGGCAAGGCGATATCGACCTCTTGATATAAGGCTTCGAGCCTGTCCACATCGGGCATTGTTTCGTCACGAAGCGCTGCTTGCAAATCCTCTAAATACTCTTCGTCTAAGGTATTTTCGCCGGACAAACTCTTTATTTGGCGTCGCATCGTCGCGGCGCTTTGTTCGAGTTCACGATAATTCTCAGAAACTCGAAAATTCTTTATTTGCATCGCAAGCCGTCCGGCCTCTTCCCTAACTCGATTCAATTGTTCCTGAATTTCCCCCGTTCTGCCCAGTAGCTCATCAAAGGTCCCCTTGTCGGCTTCGCGACGTAGTGTATCGAGCGCTTTCTCTTTATCCCGTAACAGCTGCCAATCTTGGGATATACGCCAATCCAAACCAAAAATATAGGATAACGCGACTTGGGACTGATAGACTCGTGCCTTAGGAAATAGCTCAGTCGCAGACTGAATTTCACCAATTGCATTTCTACGGGCGGAATAAGGCACCAAACTCCGAAACGTTGGTCCGTATTTATCCGTCTTATCAGCTAGGCCAAACATCTGAAGTCCCAAAATCTCACTCCAAACCTCTGACATGAGATATGGTCTATCTTCGAATGTCTTGAATTTCCAACTCTCTCGAGCGACGGATTCACAATCCACAAATATCTTTCTGGAATCTGAGGCAGTCCGAGCGACGCACACTTTCGTGCCTTTAAGATCGAGACAGACACCAAAATGATATCCGATCAACTCCTTGGCACGGAACAGAGGGCTCACACCCGAACCGAGCGCGAAGTGCAAAATCTCTATTAAGGACGACTTTCCGGTACTGTTCCGCGTGTCTTTTTTTGAGGCGCGTTCGCTACGCTCTGAAAGTACGACATTGAATCCACTACGAAAGTGCATCTCCTTAAATGTGGGCAAATCACTGAATATTCGGTGGATCACATTGGTGCCCTCTTGGCGATAAGGTTTTGATTTATGTCTATAGCCCCAATAATAAACAGAAAGTCCAGTGATAGTATGAATTGGTCGAACGTAATCGTAATAGGCCGTTGAATCGCTGATTGTTTTGAATCCGAAAAACTGCGCCAAAGCTCAGAAACAGTGATCGGACATGTCAATTGGGCTAAGAGTTGGGCCCCAAGTACGATTAAGGAGCGCTCCGCTTGCAGATGTTTTGTAGGAAGTATCATGAGGATTTGCATATCTTGTGCGGTTCTCGATAAATATCACATGTCTCGAAAAAGTGAGCTAAGACAGCGAGAACTGAGCTTTGACTTCGTGGCGTTCTTTCCACAGAGCCTAATAAGTACTCCTGTAAATGGACAAAGACCTGATCGGGCACTGACTCATCTGATGCGAGCGATTCATATTTTTTCCGAAGCGCCGATGCAAGCCTGTCGCCATATTGAGCATCAGGATGTCGTGCTAAATACTCGCCGACCATTGCTGCCTTCGTCATCCCAAGCTTCAGAAAGTCTGCGACATGTTCTGACAGGCCATTTATTCTCAATTTATCTGAGCGTACTGCACGGATTATTGCCTGGGATTGGGATTGAATTTGCCCGATCACTTCAAGTACTTGGCGGATGTCCTTAAATTCAATGTCGAGCATGTCTGCCCTGACCCAGGGTCGGCCGAAGAGCAGCGACATTTTGTCGGTACCTAACTGTCCGAATTGTTGCTGAAGTTTATGGTATCCCCACTCCGATACCGCAATTGACTTTTCGTCTTCGTTTAACTTTACGATAAGTTCCTTAAGGTCCTTCTGTAACCCGTCTCGTAGATTGTTTACATAAATCCATTCCTTCATTTTGTCCGCCCAGTGAAGTTTGGCACCTGAAAAATCCTCTTTGACCTTTCTGCTTGCTGTAGAGACGCTCCAATTTGCTGGGGCATGGCAGGCGAATATTGTTCCACTGCTACGTAAAAAGCCGTCGCACTTCGCATCACCAAGCTTTCCCCATGCTGGCTTTGGCTCGAAGTCATCCCCATAAACGTGGGACAAAAGATCACAGAAGAATCTCTCGAACTCTTGTCCTTTTTTTAAGTAAAAGTATTGATCAAACATCATTTGATAGATAAATTGCGCATCGTGCGTCGTAATCACTGCGGAACTCCATGACATTTAATAGATACATACATTACCATATTCATTCTGATGGTACGTATATATTGTGCCCAAAATCGACAAGTACGAGGTAATCAACACGAGATTTGCTTCAAGGGCGGCGGTAGCTATCTCCGCGCCACCGATGTTGATGGCCTGGCTTGATCCTGCTTAGGATCTCGAATCAGATCAGGCTCCAACACGCGAATCAATCACGCATTGGGAGTCGTGACCGTAGACAAAGTTCGAGAATAGACCCATTTGTTCGGTCGCTCCAAAATTCATTGGCAAATCCAAAGAGGCCGCCGGCTTGGCGCAGCAGCGTTTCGAGGGGAGACTGTTCCCGAACCCAATCACCTGTGTAAGTCCATGTTCGACTATATCTTGCACTCAATTCCGTCAACAAATTACCCCTCGTTTCGTAAAACTACAATTCGTCCCGGATCAGTGCAACACGCTGGGCGATTCAGCGAAAAGCACATGCATTCGACTATCGATGATTGAGTCTGGCATGGCAGTTGAGCGACGCGAGATGAAGAAAGTTGAGACTTGGACACTTGCCGTCGTGGCAAGGTCTTGGCTTAAAACTAAAGAATGACAGTTCATAGTTCACCCTTCGGTGCGGCGTCATTCCTTTTCTCAGGTTCACCGTGCAACGTGCGCCGAATCGGAATTCAGCGCTACATCAGTCCGCGTTCAGTAAGACGTGGTTCGGGAATAGCCCCACCGCGTTCGTATATAGCCGCGAGCATTTTTGGGACAGTCCCCTACTGGTGATTTTTTGGGTCTAACTGGCAGATTATGTCGTCGTATTATCGTTCAAATTTATCCATTTCGAAGAAAGTCGTTGATACAGGTTTCGTTAATCATGAATTCTGCGGCGTCTGACACATCGATGGACTGGGCTCCGAATATCAAGTCTTCATCTTCTATCGGATAATAGCCTTGGTATTCATGACCATTGGCATTTGCAACCGCCCCACTCACCTCTGTCTTCAGGCTATTGATGATGTCTGACTTTAGCGGGATGCGTCCTTCTGAAATTTCATCTAACGCGCCATTTATGGCAACTTTACAGCGTTCTATCGCTTTACCCACAAGAAACATATTCGCCCCGAAATCCACTGTCCATCCATGATGTGATTTATACATGCGTTTGGCATGGCCCGGTGCACGAACTGCTGAGCCAGAAGCATGCGTTAACCACCAAGCAGTAGCTTCAATAAACCTTTCTGCTAATTCTCGAGGAATTGTCTCGTTACGTTCAAGCCAGCGGGCTCTTCTCCGTACACTCTGCACCGTTCTCTTTTGTTGCTCAATGAATCGGTCCCTTAGAGCAACCAGTTCGTCAATGAATGCCTCGTCTACTTCGGCAGATAAAAATGTGTGATTACACTTAAGGCATGTTCGTCCCCTTCGGAACCATGCAATGTCCTTGTGATCTGTCCGATACCATCTTCGTGCTTTTGGTTTGTCGAGGCTGGATAAAGGTACTACTTTACATACTGAGAATGATTTACATCCAGGACAGAATATTTGAGTTCCGCCAGTTGCCATGACAAAGTCTCTATATAGGTTTAGACTGCTTTGAAAAGTGCTCATAAATTATGAATACCAAAAGTTTTTGATGGAACGTCCTTTGTAAATTTGCGCCCAATTCATTCTTATTTAAAAATGAATCCAGTTCTCGGGACACCCTTTAGCGGTAACCCGGCTGCTCGGTGTTCGGCACACCAAGCGGTCAGTTGTTCCCTCGATTCGTTCAACCGGTAAACACAGGTATAGTTTCACGCAGATGTATAGCAGCTTTTATACCTGTGAGCAAGTACCGTAAAAAAACAGCATTTCGTGGATCTGAACAGTGCAACGCCCTGGGCTATTTATTAGTATGACTATGGATACACAAGAAATGATTGATTCGGGCCCGCGGCAAACCCCTCTCGGCACCCCATGCTCACCCGCATGGGACGACGCTCATATCGCACTGGTCGAAGCCGAAGAAACAAAACGCGAGTCCCGCATCTGCGGCGCGCGCACGCTGTCCAGCGGCGTGTGCGCGCTTGCGCCGAACCACGACAACGGCCGCTGCAAATTCCACGGCGGGTTCGACCTAACCGGCGGACAACCCGGCAACCGCAACGCTGTTATTCACGGACTCTACTCCCGCTGCGTCCAGGCCTGCGGCGACCAATGCCCGATGTGGAAGACGTGTCCTTGCGCGGGCCCGGAGGTGTTGAAGTTGTCGCCGCCGGACCGGCCGCGGTGTCCTTACGAAACCGTCGAATACAACACCGCGCTCACTGACAGCCTCTCAAAACTCGACCGGCACCAGCACGACGACGCCACGCTCCGCCACACCGCGCACCACGTCGCCATGCTGCAGGTCATGCTCCTGCGCGCCGCCGCCGCCATCGCAGAAAACCCGTTTATCGACAACGCCGTCACCACCACCGGCAACTACCACAAAATCCACCGCAAGGAGAGCCCGTACCTGCTCGCATTCATGCGGATCACCAGCGAACTCCGCCGCACGTTGAAACTGCTCGAACCCAAATCCCCCCGCGCACTCTCCGTGCCCGAACGCCACGCGCAACTCCACCGCGCCTAGTACGACACTTCTCTGCTCCCCGAAGACCAGCAAAAAGCGAGCACACCCATCCGCAGAAAAATGACCGACATCTACAAAACTCTCGAAAAGGCATCCGCGAAATCAGTCCCTATCAGAGTTGTCGCTAATTCATTTTCTTCGGGCATGGCCGTAGCGGGTTGAAGGCGATGTCAATCGGGCGCATGTCACAGTCTACACTTTGCATTTTCGTGTCCGTGCTCGTCATCGTAAATCAAACGCGCTCCCTCCGACACGCGCCGCGTTTGGCAAACGAGGCGCTACTATTGCGGACGATCATTTACGATTACGAGCGAGCGAACGCGGAATGGATTACGTTTCCTCGCGAAATCCGCGCCACTTAATATCATCTTCTTTGCCGTGGTCGTCGACGCAGTTGTTCCCCCGGGAGTACAGCAACAATGGCGAGAGGGAGTAAACGAGAGGTTCGTTGGAAAATGGATCATTGGGCAAGAGAGTCTGGAGTTCATTGAGCGACGCCGGGTATCGATTGTGGAATTGCCGAAACGCCTCCATTTCGATTGCAGTCAATAGCAGGTTTATTCGCGCCTGAGACTGCAAGATTATTTGGGCTTCAATCCGTGCGTCAAGGCGACTCACCTGCATCGCAGGAAGAGTTAATATTGTTCGCGCCGAATCAAGTTTGTTCAAAATTTGCCCCGTATCTATCGGCGATTTTTCAATTTGTTCGATTGTTGCCAAGTAGGAATTTATCGACATTGCCCTATCAATCCTCCGAACTGGTAACCCTAAAGGTGAATCATAGGCGACTTCGGGGATTCCCAAGAGCGCCCCATTCCACGCTGCATGCCCTAGTCCTTTCGTATTAAGCTTCTGACGCGACAATAAGAGGCGCATATATTCCGGTAGCGCATTTACGAGTTCCGGAATTCGTTCTACTGCGAATTTGAGTCTTGGCGGGAAATTCGGAGAGGGCTCATTGGTGTGGAGATAATCGCCCGCTGCTTGGAATGCATAACGGCATCCAATGGAACCTGATAACAAATCGGTTTCGCTCATGCGCGCGGTCATGGTGGAAAGCAGAAGGACGTAATCTTCCGCCAATTCGTACTGCCCATCATGCACACGTAAGTTTTTTAAGTAAGCAAGCGCGTGAAGCAGGGCGGTCGACTTCCCGTTTCGCTTCGTTAGGTCGAGTTGCAATCGTTGTTCGGGAAGTGATTGAAGATTTGCTGCGAGTCCATCAATTTCCGCGATGATATCCCTATGGTCCGAAATGCACGCTTTGACGTCGGTCAACTCTTCCAGTTTCCAGGCAGCAACGGGCCGCTCGGAAATATCGGTCACGTAGAAATTCCACCGGGGGTCGTCAAGAAAATTGGCGAGTTTCTTGGCCTTCTCAGCATCATTCACAAATTCTTCAAATGGGAGGGGAGGCGGGGTGATTGCATTAGGGTCGGTTGGAAGTGTTGCGTTTTGAACGCGAGCCTGAGCACGCCGTACGAGTATTTCGCCTATGCCAAGGCTAACCACCCACGCGATAAGCGGAATGGCACAGATGCTCAGAAGTGCGCCGAGCCAACGGTATTTGCGGTGTTCTTGAAATATAAAACTAGTCTCCGTCGAATCGAGACGACTCCCCGAATAACCTACGGTAAACTGACAACCTCGACACTCAATTTCCTCTTGACTTCGTGGTCCGATTGTAGAAAGGCGTCAATCTGATCCAGGGTTTCAGCGTCAAAATACCGTTCGCCGCAGTTGGTGCAGACATTTGCTATAACATGTTCGACGATGTATAGCCTTTGATCGAACCAGTGCTGTCGCGTCACCAGCTTGGTCTTAGTCTCGCCGTCGCACGTTGCGCATTGCATTGGTTAATAATAACCCATTTCACTCCACACCCGCGAGAAGGTACGATAAGGTGCAAATGTCCTCTGCTGTGGCCGGTCTCCCGACCGCGCCACTCCCAACGACCGCCAGGTCTCCATAGTTCCATTCGTGCTCGTACTCGTGCTCGTCATCGTAATCGAGCTTCGTAAACTCGCACCGCCCCCATCGCTACCGCCGCCCTCATCCGCTGTGGCCGAACTCCCGGCGCGTCACCCCGAAACGACAGTCCACTCACTTATTATCCTCCCGAAACCCACGCCATCTAATGTCATCCTCTTTCCCGTGATCGTCAACACAGTTCTTGCCCCGCGAATACAGCAGCAATGACGACGAAGAATAAATCAGCGGTTCGTTAGAAAATGGGTCTTTGGGTAGGGTGTTAGGAAGTTCATCAATCGTCGCCGGATATCGATTGTAAATCTCTTTAAACTTTTCGATCTCAATTACGGTCAACAAGATGTTAATTCGCGCTTGAGTCTCTATGGCAGTTTCTGCATACGCCAGAATGCCATAGCTACTCATTTCCATCTGTGGAAGCCCAAAAGGCGTTCGTCCCGACTGCTTGCGTTGTTTCGTAAAACGCCATGTTTCTAACGGCGCCTTTTCAATCTCTCTCACAAAAGCCAAAGAGGAACGCATTGCTAAGGCCTGGTCAATTTGTCGAGCTGGTAATCCCACAGGCGAATCATAAACGACTTCAGGAAGTCCCGCTAGCGCCCCATTCCAGAAGATGCTCCCATAGCCAGCGGTATCGGAATTCTCCGTCACCAAACTGGCGCGCAAAAATTCGGGTAATCCTTCCATCTGATCCGGAAATCGCTTCAAAGCCGATTCTAACTTTGGCAGAAATTCCGGGGAGGGCTCGGTGGTTTGCAAATACGCACCCAATGTATTAAATGCCTTTCTGCATCCAATCGATCCCGACATGAAATTGATTTCGTCCATGCGCGTAGCCACAGCAAAGATAAGCAGAATGTAGTCTTCCGCCAACGCCAAATTACCTTCAAAAACTTGCCAATCCGTGAGGAACTCTAGCATGTACACAAGGTGGCTGTAGTTCCTTGCTGTCTTCAGCGGCCTGTCAAATTGCAACCGCTGCTCAGGGAGTTGTTCGAATTCGTTCGCTAGCCGTTCAATCTCGGCGAGTATATCGGCATGGTCGGAGAGACACGCTCTAGCGGCGCCCAACTCATCGGAAGACCAAGACGAAATAGACCGTCCGCGATCATCCCAGTAGATTTGCAGCCGGGGGTCAAAGGAAAATTCGTCCAATTTTCTTATTTTCTCGGCGTCTTTGACAAATACTTCGAACGCCGGAAGCGAAACGGTTCGATTCGGATCGGAAACGTGTTCCTTCGTATAACCTTCGAGATGCGTCTGAGCGCCGCGTATAAGCATTGCTCCAACGCCATACAAAGTGATCCACCCAATCAGCGCTACGGCGCAGATGCTCAGGAATGTCCCAAACCAGCGGGTCTTTGAGAAGCGTTTCACAGAGCGAAAATGTCCCTTCCTTCTTTCCGCAAAGCAATTTTAACCCATTTCACTCCAGCCCCGCGAGAGGGTACGATAGGGCGCATTATGTCCAACCAACCGAAAATTGATACGCCATTGGGGCAGGACGCGAAGAAGCGCTTCACTGTCACGGCCGTTCAATCGATTATCGAGGCGATTCAGGAAGTCGGTGGTCGCGAGGTGTTTTTTGCGGGCACGCTGAACTCCGATGCGATTGTCGCGAAGGTTCGCGTGTTGGCGCGGGGACATGAGGGCGCGGTCCCGGCGATTTTCGAGGGGCTGACAATCGGGGAGGTGATGATCCACAACCATCCCTCCGGAAACATTGCGCCGTCGGAAGCGGACGTGCAGCTTGCGAGCATATACGGGTTTCACGGGCACGGCGTGTACATCGTGGACAACGCGGTCCAGCGGGTATATGTCGTCGTTGAACCGTTCATTCAGGACGCCGCTAAAAAAGTTGATGTGCAGAAGCTGGTGCGCGATCTTGCGCCGGACGGTCCGTTGTCGCGCGTGGTGCCGCAGTTCGAGGTGCGGCCACAACAAGAAGAGATGATGGAAGCGGTCGCGGACGCGTTCAACACCGACGGAATTGCCGTCGTGGAAGCGCCGACGGGCGTGGGTAAGACCTTTGCATATCTGCTTCCTGCGATCTCGTGGGCGGTTGCGAACAAAGAGCGCGTGGTCGTTTCCACCAAGACGATCAACTTGCAGGAACAGATTATTCACAAGGACGTGCCGGTACTGCGGCGCGCGCTCGGCACGGAATTTAACGCGGTGCTGGTCAAGGGGCGCAACAACTATCTCTGCTGGAGACGCCTGAATCGCGCGCTATCCGAAGCAACTTTGTACGATGACGCGGCCGAACAGAATGCTTTACGTGCCATTGCCGAGTGGGCGGAGAAGACTGAGGACGGCAGTCTTTCCGATCTGCCGTTTGTGCCTCCAAGGGAAGTATGGGGGAGTTGTTGTTCCGAGGCGGATTCCTGCCGGCTGTCGAACTGTCCGAACCCCAAACGCTGTTTTCTGGGCAAGGCGCGCCGCGACGTCGCGAAAGCGGACATCATTGTGGTGAACCACCACATGCTGTTTTCCGATCTCGCGATCAAGCGCGAACTTGGCAATTTTTCCGCGCTGGCGGTGTTGCCGTCGTATCGCCGGGCCATCATAGATGAAGCGCATAGCGTCGAGGATTCAGCGACGGAGTATTTCGGCGCGGAGGCGACGCGGTCCGGCGCGTTGGCGTTGATTGGCCGGTTCATCCGCATCGATCGCGGGCGCGAACGCGGCCTGCTGCCGTATCTTGCGGCGCGTTTGATCAAAGATAAAAGTAGCCTGACGATGCCGGAAATTGAAAAAATTCTTGACGGCATCGACAACCAGCTTCAGCCCGCGCTGGCTGCGGCGCGGGAGATGTTGACGGCGGCATTTGATGCGCTTCGACATCTCACCAGCGAGCGGTGCGGACAGCTTGGCCGCGAGATCAAGTGGCGTCTTACGCAGGCGGCATTGCACGACGAAGACCTGCGCGAGATTCACGCGGTATACGTGCTGCCCGCAGTGGAAGAAGTAGTGAAATGCGCGGCGGCGGCGACTGCGCTGTTAGAACTCCTGAAAAAGGCTACGGCCGCTGACGCGATCAGCGAGCCGCCCTTTCTCACAGAGCTATACCAGTTGGAAGCCTACCGCGACAGGCTTACGCGACTTGCGAACACGTTGGCCGAAGGCACGAGTGAAACCCTCGCGGAAAATACCGTGCGGTGGATCGAGATCGAAACCGACAACCCGAACATCGTGCGTATTGTCCGGTGTCCCTTGGAGATTGCCGAACCGCTGGCGGATTGGGTCTACGCCAATCTGCGCACCTTGGTCATGACGTCCGCGACGCTGAGCGTGCGCAAGAAGTTCGATTACTTTAACCGGCGCGTTGGACTCGATCGCGTTCCAGAGCGAAACCCGGAAGGACGCGCGATTGATTCGCCGTTTGATTTCGCCAAGCAGGCGTTGTTGTGCATTCCAACGGATATCGTCGCGCCGGATGATCGCGCGTTTAACGACGACACGGTAAAGAACATTCGAGAGATATTGAAGATTACGCGCGGACACGCGTTTGTGTTGTTCACTTCGTTTTACGCGCTCGACTATGCGCACCGGCGGCTGGAACAGGAATTGAAGGCGGCGGGGATAACGCCGTTGAAGCAGGGAACCGCGGCACGCACGCGGTTGCTGGATCAATTCCGTAGTGACACGGCCAGTGTATTGTTTGCGACCGACAGCTTCTGGGAGGGCGTGGATGTTCCGGGCGACGCCCTGCAATGCGTAATCCTCACCAAGCTGCCGTTTCGCGTTCCCACTGAGCCGATTCTCCAGGCGCGGTCCGAGGCGATCGAGGAGGCAGGCGGCAACCCATTTATGGATTACACCGTGCCGCAGGCCGTGATTAAATTCCGGCAAGGGTTTGGCCGACTTATTCGCCGCAAGACCGATCGCGGCGCAATTGTGGTTCTTGATCGACGCGTTTTGACCAAGCACTATGGAAAGGTGTTTATCGAGTCGCTGCCAGGCGTCCGAGTGGTGTCGGGTCCCAGCCAAGGTGTATACATGGCGTTGCAAAAGTTTTTCGATAGAACAGGGGTTTAGCATGAGTTTGGACATCAAGATCGATGTGTCGCGCGCCATGTCTGACGCAGTGGGTGAAGAGCATGGCATCACCAAGGCGGAATTGAACGAGATAGAACCGCGCATCGCCGAGGCGCACGCGATTCTGCGCAAGGAACGCGCGGACGGTGTTTATGGCTTTTGGAGCCTGCACGAGGATCACAAGACGCTCGCGGAAGTGAAACAGAGCGCCGAAAGTTTCCTCAAGCGCGGTTACGAGAATCTTGTCATTCTCGGTATCGGCGGGTCGGCGCTGGGCACAACCGCGTTAGTCACCGCGCTTCGCTCGAAGTTCTACAATCTGCAAACCAAACGCGGCCGGGGCGGCTGTCCGCGCATCTTCGTGATGGACAATATCGATCCCGATTCGTTCAAAAAGATGATTAAGCTGTGCCCCCCGCAAAAGACGCTCTACAACGTCATCTCGAAATCCGGCAATACCGCGGAGACGATGAGCCAGTTGATGATCGTCGTCGATGTCATCGAACGGAAACTCGGCAAGGACGCAGTGAAAGACCATGTCGTCGTCACCTCGAATTCGCGCGGACAGGGCGCGTCGGCGAGCCTGCTGCATCCAGTAGCGGACGAGTATTCGCTAAAGAGTTTCGACATGCCCGTCAATGTCGGTGGGCGGTTTTCCGTGTTTTCAGCCGTTGGCCTGTTTCCCGCCGCGATGCTGGGTATGGACCTTGACGCACTGTTCGATGGATGTGCGGCGATGGACACCCGAT
Source organism: Candidatus Hydrogenedentota bacterium (assembly GCA_034408725.1). Lineage (GTDB taxonomy): Bacteria > Hydrogenedentota > Hydrogenedentia > Hydrogenedentales > SLHB01 > JABWCD01. The sequence continues at coordinate 30,690 of JAWXCN010000051.1, read as the reverse complement.
GCGCCAAAGGAGACCTGCGGGAGAATCCCGCGTACCTGCGCGCGGCGGTGCAATACCTTGCCGATACGCGAAAAGGCAAGGTCATGTCGGTGATGATGCCGTACTCTGATGCATTGCGCGACGTCGCTGACTGGTACTGCCAACTGTGGGCGGAGAGCCTCGGTAAGAAAGCGAATCTCGATGGCGGAGAAGCATACACGGGCCAGACGCCGATCAAGGCCCTCGGCGCGACAGATCAGCACAGCCAGATTCAATTGTACCGGGAAGGGCCCAACAACAAGCTGATCAACGTGATTGAAGTGGGCCGCTTCGATTCGTCGCTCAAGATACCGAATGCGTTGAAGTTCCTCACGGATCTCGACTACCTGCGCGGCAAGACCATGAACAAGCTCATGGCCGCGGAACTGCAGGGTACAGTCGATGCGCTGAAACTGAGCAAGCGTCCGGTATCGCGCATCACGATGTCTCGTGTGAATGAGCATACCGTCGCGCAACTGTTGTACATGCTCGAAGCGGAGACCGCGATGGCGGGCAGGCTGTACAACGTGAACACCTTTGATCAGCCCGGCATCGAGGAAGGCAAGACCATCGCGCGCCGATTGATGGGAGGCAAGGGTTGATCCCTGCGCCACCCCAATGTCCTGAATATGGCGACAGCGGTGACCTGATTGGCGCGCGGCGCATGCGTCGCGCGTTTCGCTGGGGCGTTGCGCTGGTTACAGCCTTCACGATTCTATTGTGGGTGGTCGAACAGTTCGGCCGGTACGAGAGGGCCGAACGCTTGTATCTTAGCGCGCTCACCCAGAAGGAAAAGGGTCGCATTTTTTTGCGAGAGGCTGTGAAGATAGACCAAGCAAACGAGGTACCATCAGCTCGATACCTCGAAGCGTTAGCCGAACGCGAGGAATCAGACCTGGTCGTGTCCGCTTACGAACGCGCATACCAGATCGATCCCGAGAACGCGGATCTCGCCCTCAAGTACGGATGCCAACTTATCGAGTTAGGATTGTACCCACGAGCGCGCCAGCTGTTCCGGCATGCGGCAGAGGGTGGATCGCATAATGCCCTCGCCGTATATCTCGAAGCGGCGGTCCTGCCGCTCATGGATCCCCCAGATTATGACAGTGCGCTCGCGTTGATGGAGCGCGCTAACGCGAGCGAAGACAATGTGACGTTCCCGTTGCCGATGTGGTCCCCAGTGCTCAAACGCGACGGGCACCAGTTCGCCGATCTTCGGCGGCAGATGGTGCATCATTGCGGCCAGCCGATTGAACAACTCGCCAAACGCATGTTGGAAGCCACTGAAATCGATCTGAATGAGGGGCGCGCCGACATTGCGCTGGCCCGTTTGGACGCGCTGCAATCCGCCGGGCGGCGGATTGCCGCGGGCGCCGCGCCGACCGATGTAGCGCGCGACGGTCTGGGGGGGGGCGCGCCGCAACTATACCTAGGCTTGCGAACGGCATCGCTCGCGGTAGAAGCCCGGAAAAAAATTGCCACAGCCACTGCCGGGGCGCCGGACGAGCAGCTCGTCTCGCTCGGCACACGCCTTGACGCAGCGATGCGTGAGATCGAAGAATTCGAGAACAACCGGAAACTTACAATTGTCGATGAACAGACGAAGTACGGAGTGCCTTTGCTACTTGTTCGCGACGGGTTGGTCATTATATTCGCGTGTTTCCTGGTGGCATACGCCGCGTCCAAGGCGTTGACCACCGGCGGCTACGCGCATAACGTGCGCCACTCGCGAATGTCGTTGATTGCGCTTGCGGCAAGTACCCTCGGGTTGTTCACCGTGCTTACGATCATCGGCCTTGTTCAAAGGGCGTCGCAGGGATCATTGCCGGCGGAGACGCTTTTTAGAACTCTATGGTGGGTTTCGATTGCCGGTGGCTTTGCCGTGGGCCTCATCAGCCCCGCACTGGCGTTGCCGGGCTGCGAGACCTTGCTCACGCGGCTGCCGCCGGAGTTGCGCGGAGATACATCCGTATTGCGCAAGAAACGGCGTGCCGCGTATCTGTCGCTTGTGAAACGATACTTTGGACTTCAGTTTGGTTTGGCCTTGTGCGCGGTCTGCACTTGGGTTATCGCGTATCGGGTCCTCACCTCCACCTATCCCTGGATGACCCGGCTACTCGTCTCGGGCATGGAATCACAGGAGGTTGACATCATCCGTTCGATACTCGCCTCGCTGGGATAATCACCAACGAATTTCTGAACACTGGCTCTCGAGGGACGCAGGCTATGGGCAACGACCGAGATAGACGCCAAGTCGACGATTTCGGGAAAGTGGCCAGTGTCCAGCCCGAAACGCAGTACGGTTTGCTGGTGCTGGTCGCGGTAATCGGCGGCGTGGCGGTCATCAGTCCGCCGAAACTTTCCGCTCCCTTGTTGTTCCTTGCATTGGCTGTGTTTGGTTGGTGGTCTGCGAACGCCGTGGCGCAGGGGCGGGAACCAAGTCCACGCGCCAAGGGGTACTTGGGATTAGCGCCATCGGCCCTTTTGTTTATTGCGGCGCTATTTACAGGGCCATTGAGTTTACTTTGTTTTGCAGGTTCGGCGGCTTGCTATTGGCACTGGCTGTTAGTTCGTTCAGGAAGTCGCAGGTAAATTATTGACAAAACCCGATCTCTAAGTAACTCATATTGTTTAGTTTGGCCCGCAAATTTGACAAAATGCGAAAATGGCGGTTATACTTTCAAATAGAAGGTGCTTAATCTGCTGAATTTGGCCAAGCCGTGGATGACTTTTGAATCCGCGCTGGCCGGAGGACTACTACCGTGAGTGATCGCGAGCAAAAAGCGTTTACGACATTCGAAGCGGCAAAGATATGCCATGTAACCCACCACAGCATCAAGAACTGGATCAAGCAGGGGCTGATCAAGGCGTCGCGCACGCCCGGTGGCCACTACCGGATTCTGGAAGAAGACCTTGATGCATTTCGCGAACAGTACGACATGTTCCCGCGGGAGAAGGGCGCGAATCGCCGCCGTGTCATGATCGTCGATGATGATCCGGATGCGCTGGCGCTGATGGAGAAGATTCTCACCGATGAGGGTTTTGAACTCATCAAGGTGAGCAATGCAACCGAAGTGGGCCTCAAGGCTGCCCAGTTGTCGCCGGACCTGATTCTGCTAGACTTTCTGATGCCAGAGATAAACGGCTTCGAGGTGTGCAAGGCGCTGCGTGAAAATGAATTGACGCGCGGCACGCCGATCATGGCGGTGACGTGCCTGTCGAAAGAACAGGATATCGAGCGCATTTTCGCGTGCGGAGCGGACGAATACCTGCCGAAGCCGTTCAAGGTCGATCAAATGCTGGATAAAGTTCGCGAGCTGTTAGGTCGCGGCCGCATCGTCGAGTAACCCTCCGGCCTTAGAGGAGTCGTCATGCCTGCGGGCACGCCACGCCGCGGAATCGAGCGGAAGATACTCATGTCGATTCTGTACGTGGGAATCGTTCCGCTCGTGTTGGCCATCGTTCTCGGTGTGTATATCGCGCGCCAGAACCAGGCCAATTCCGTAAAGCAGACATTGTCAGTCGCCGCGCAGAAAACTTCCGGTGGATTGCGTATCGCCGCGAATGCGCATCGTCACTCCCTCCAAAAACTTGCCCATGATCCGCAGATCGTTGGCGCGTTGATGCCGAAGCTGGGCCGGCCGGCGATTCTGGATTCCGAATATGCGCTGGAATTGCTCATGGAACGGCTCAAAGCGCAGGCAGAGGCGGAATTACCGGAAAGCATGCCGTCCGTGTTCGCGCTCTACGATGTGGACGGCAAACTCATTGCGAGCACGGGGGAATTGAGCGATGACGCGAAACGGCCGCATCCTGAATGGCGCGTCAGGCTGAAGGGCCCCGACTTCGTTGACCTGGAGCCGGACCTTGCGCATGGCCGATACCTGGCGCAGACTTCGGCGCCGATTATCTCGCCCGGGACGAGTCAGCGCATCGGTTACGTTTCCGAAGTATTCGATATACACACCCTGCTAAAGTTCGGACTTGGTTTTGATCCGTACCGGAAGACCAAGCCGCCGGAGCATGAGGAGTATCACCTCGCGTTTGACGCCGGCGCCGGCGCCATGCGCGCGTCGAGGCTGGAAGGAACTGCAGACCCCGAGAATCCCTCGCTCAAATGGGAGCCGTTGTCGGATACTTTCGCGGAACAAATGCTCGACCCCGCCCGCGGCTTATCCGGCACGGTTGAAACGTACCGGTTGTTCGACAGCACCGAGCCGCGCCACATGTTTGTCGCGTATGACCGTATTTTCGACGCCTACCCGATGTTTGTCATGGTCGCGCGCTCGGCATCGTCGGTATACGCGCCGATCTGGTTCTGGTCGGCCCTGACCGTAACCGGATGCGTGGTGTTTATTGCCTTCCTGTGGCTCAACGCCTACCGCAACGTACATAACAACATTGTGCGTCCGGTGCTCTTACTGAACGAAGGCGCGCAGATTATCGAGCAGGGCGACCTCGAACTGAAACTCAAGATTGGCACTGGCGACGAGATCGAAGAGCTCGCCATGTCCTTCAACAAGATGGCGCTGGCGCTGAAACGCAATATCCGGCAATTGGAAGAGTCCGAGGAAAAGTATCGCGGCCTGGTGAATTCGATGCGGGACGGGATTTTTCAGACCGATCCCGGCGGCGTCATCGGGTTTGTGAATCCATCGGGGTCGGAAATTCTGGGGTTTGAGAACCAGGACGAAGTGCTGGGCACGAATATCCGTTCGATGTTCCATGAATCCGAGGACATGGGTGGGTTCTTCGATGAACTGGTCACGAAAGGGTTTGTCGAGCGGTCGCGCATCTGGATGCAACATGCCGATGGCAGGGCGATCTGCGTCGACCTTTCCGGAAATCTCATGCACGACGACGAGGGGCGCACAATTGGCATCGAGGGTTTGTTCCGCGATGTGACGAAGAATATCCGGCTCGAACGGGACGCGCGGGACCGCGCTGAGCGGCTCGCGGTAATCAGCCAAATTGCGAATGTCATCAATTCAAGCCTTGAGGCCGGACGTTTATACGAAAGCCTCGTGGTCGAAGTGAAGAAGATGGTTGATTTCGACTACGCCGAACTAGCGCTGCTCAACGACGAGGGCGAACAATTCCATACCCAGGCACTGTGGCCAGAGCATGATAGTCCGCTCCGGGAGTCGCCGTTGGAAGACCCCGCGAACTGTTCGGCATGGGTCGTGCGCACGCGGGAGTCGCTTGTCGTAGGCAATCTGGCGGCGCTGGACAGTCCGTATACGGGACATTTCCCGCGGAGTATCCATTCGTGTCTGTGTGTGCCGTTATACGCTACGGGAAGGATAATCGGAACGCTGAATCTCGGCGCCGAACGCGTGGAAGCGTATACACAACACGACATCGACGTATTGCAGCAGATGGCCCCGCACGTGGCCGTGGCAATCCGCAATGCGCATCTTCTCGAGAACTTACAGCAATCGCTGGAAGAGGTGACGCTTGCGCGCGAGAAGCTGCACGAGGCGAATGAAGAATTGAAGACTTTGGACGAAATGAAGACGAACCTGCTATCCAATGTGTCGCACGAATTGCGCACGCCGCTGGTGTCGGTAATGGGCTATACGGACATGATTGTGAATGGCAAGGCGGGCCCGGTGAATGCCGAGCAAAAGGAATACCTGGGAATTAGCCTGCGCAATATCGAGAAACTGGTCACCCTCATCGAAAACCTGTTGGACTTTTCGCGGCTGCACCGCGGAACGGAGACACTGGTGTTCGACGAGTTCGATCTTCGCGAGTGCGCTCGCGCGAGCCTGCAAATTGTCCAACCGGTGGCGGACAGCCGGGGCATCGTGCTGGAAATGATTGCTCCCGCCGAACCGGTGTTGGTGGAAGGCGACAAGAGCAAGCTTGGACAGGTGTTCACCAATCTGCTGTCCAACGCCGTGAAGTTTAACAATGCCGAGGGGCGGGTAACCGTCGAGATTATAGTGAAGGACGACAATGTCCAGGCATTGGTGCGAGACACGGGCATCGGCATCCCTGAAGAAGCGTTGGACAAAGTGTTCACGCGCTTTTATCAATACGACAGCTCATCGACTCGCAAATACGGGGGCACCGGGATTGGACTGTCAATCGCGCAGGACATTGCGCGCTTGCACGGTACGCGGATCACCGCCATGAGCGAAGAAGGTAAAGGAAGCACGTTCCGGTTCGTGTTGCCCCTTGCCGGCGCCCGCAAAACCGAGGCGCACGATCTGAATGGTGAAGGCGCCACGCCAGGCACACGGTTGCTGGTGGAATTGGTAACGCAAGACCGGGCGCTGAGCGCCCAGGTGCGCACGCTCCTGATGTCGGAGGGCATGGACGTGATTCATGCGTTAGACGCAGCACACGCAATCACCCTCGCGCAACGGCATAGCCCGGACTGCTTGCTGGCGGACCTCGGAGGAGACGACGAAGCGGAGTCAAGCCCGCTGCTCGACGCGTTGTTGGCGGACAAATCGGCGGGCGAAATACCGATTATCGTGATGACGAGCGATGAGGAGGTGTATTCAAAATATCGCGCCCTCGTCGCGGCGCGTGTGAAAAGAAGCTTCCGGAAGAGCTCTTTGCTGAGCGGAATTCAGTACGCATTGGGCCAGAATCTATCTATTGGCGAGCCTTTGGGCCATAAAATTCTGTGCGTGGACGACGATCAGGAAATCCTGCAGTTCATTTCGCGGTGTCTGGAAGGCGAAGGGTATGAAGTGACGACGTGCGTGTCGGGTGAACAGGCGATGCGGCTGGCGGCGACGCGGGAGTTTCGTGTCGTGCTGATGGACATTGCGATGCCGGGCATGGACGGATGGGAATCGTGTAAAAAATTGAAGCGCGATCACGTGCTCGCCGGCATCAAGGTTTTCATGGTAACGGCGAAACCCGTGGACAGTGGTTCGGCACGGTACCGCGAGTACGGCGCTGACGGCTATCTTCTCAAGCCATTTCATGCGGACGATCTCCTGGAACTGGTCCAGGCGGTGGCAGAACCGCGGGCCGCGCGCGAGGTCTAACGCGTGGCATCGTCAGTTCCTTCGGTGCGCGTCACCGGCCCATTTGCAACGCTGCTGCGATACAACCGCCGCTATTGGCGGTCGTATGCCGCCGGATTTGCGCTCGCGGCCATTTTCTCCGTGCTCAATCTCGCAATGCCCTTGTTAATGGGCGCGATGGTGGACCGGTTCATTGCGTACGAATTGACGCGGTCCATGTTGCTGGGTTACGTGGGGTTGCTGATCGGGGTAGGCATCATCTCGGGTATCGCGCGTTATTTTGAGCGTACGCTCATCATCGGGGCGTCGCGCAAATTCGAGTACGATTTGCGGAACGACTATTTTCGCGCGATACAGGCGCAGTCGCGCGAGTTTTTTACAAAGTCGCCTACCGGCGAGGTGATGGCGCGCGCGTCGAACGACATTAACTACGTTCGCGAACTCATTGGCCCCGGCATCATGGGCACTGTTGACATGCTGCGGCTACCGCTGGCGTTTGGGACCATGCTGTATTTCAGCTCCTATCTTACGCTGGTCGCGTTGGTCCCGCTTCCGGTTGTATCCATTCTCGTGTACGCGTTCGTAACGTACATTCACAGGCAGTCCCAAATTGTGCAGGACCAGTTTGGCGTCGTGACGACGCGTGTACAGGAGAATCTCGCGGGCTCGCGCGTTGTGCAGGCCTATGGTGTTGGCGACGTCGAGGTGCGCGCGTTTCGTGTAGAATCCGAAAAGTACATGCGCGAAGGCTTAAAGCTATCGGTGGCGATGTCGTTTGCATGGCCCGTCATTGGCATGATGATTGGCGTGGTTATCCTCTTGATTATCTGGCAGGGCGGCGACATGGTGCTTGATGGCGCGCAGGTGTCACGACCCGTTTGGAACGAGACGGGCTTCGGCATTGCGCGTGAGACCTTTACGCTTGGAAGTTTCACGGCGTTCATGTCGTGCCTGCTTCTGCTGGCGTGGCCCTTGGCGGAGTTTGGCTGGGTAATGACGCTCTATCAGCGCGGCGTGGTGAGCATGAAGCGCATCATCGAGTACCTGAATCGAGAACCCGCCATCCGCGACAGCGCGGAAACTGATTACGGAAAATCCGCCATTCATGGAGCGGTGCGGTTTGATGGCGTGGGCTTGAGCTACGATGGGCGCGTGGCCCTAAGCGATATATCTTTTGACGTAGAGCAGGGGCAGACCGTTGCGATCGTGGGTCCGACGGGAAGCGGGAAGTCGTCGATAGTCTCCTTGCTCACACGCGAATACGAACCGACGAATGGCTCGATTCACATTGATGGCCATGATATTCGCCGGTTTCCATTACAAACGCTTCGCTCGGGTATTGCGTATGTTCCACAAGACACCTTTCTCTTCTCCGACACGATTCGTGCGAACCTCACTTTTGGTCGTCCGGGAGCGTCTCAGGAAGAAATCGAGTATGCCGCCGATGCCGCGCAACTGACGGAAACAATAGACCGTCTTGCCAACGGATACGACACGCTATTGGGAGAGCGCGGGGTGAATCTTTCGGGAGGGCAGAAGCAACGGCTTGCGATTGCGCGCGCGGTGGTGCTCGATGGGGCGATATTGATCCTGGACGACGCGCTTTCGAGCGTTGATACGCATACGGAAGAGCAGATATTGAGCAGGTTGAAAAACGTGATGCAGCATCGCACCAGCGTAATTATCTCGCACCGGGTTTCGACCGTGCGCCATGCGGACCTTATTTTGGTGCTGGAAGGCGGCCGAATCATCGAGCGCGGCGCCCACGATGCGCTCCTCCTGCTTGATGGGCATTATGCGGAAATGTACGAACGGCAGTTGCTGGAAGATGAGCTCGAGACTACCGCATGAGCGATGCATATCATATTGAGGACGAAGCGCAGCAGCGGGCATATGACGCGCGGCTGATGCGACGATTGATGGGTTACGTGCGTCCTTACGCAAGATGGTTTGCGCTGGCTGTCGTGCTGCTGTTTGTGGCGTCAATTGCGGGCAATTTTGTGCCGTTGATCATGATGCAGGCAATCGACGAGAACGTGAACAATCCCGATCGACTCGCCTTATCCGCCGAAATTGCCGCGGCGCCGCAGCCGGACCCGGCGAAGGTGCTTGCCCTTGACGCGATGAAGCGGGAAGACCGGCGCGGACTGATGCGCCTGATGCTGCTGATCGGTGGATTGATGTTGGCGGAAGCAGTTGTCCGGTATGCGCAGATGGTCATCGTTGCCTGGATTGGACAGCGCACGATGTTTGAAATGCGAATGCGCATCTTTGAGCACCTGCAACGCATGTCGCTCCGGTTCCTGGACAAGAACCCTGTCGGACGCCTGATGACCCGCGTAACGAACGACGTTGAAAAAGTGCAGGCGAGCATTGTTTCTGGGGTCGAGCAGACGATTAGTGATTTGTTCACTATCATCGTCGTCGTTGGTTTCATGGTGTATACCGACTGGCGTATCGCGGGTATTGTGCTGTCGACGATTCCATTCGTTTTCATCACCGGCCTGGTGTTTCGCAACTACGCGCGCAAATCGTATTTGGAAGTCCGGCGAAAGGTCGCGCAACTGAATGCGTTCATGCAGGAGAACATCAGCGGCATACGCGTGGTGCAAATTTTCCGGCAGGAAGAGCGGCGACTGGACGAATTTAAGATATTGAACGCCGGCCATCGCGACGAATGGTTCAAGCAGATTCGGAATTTCGCCGTATATTTCCCAATGATCGATTTTCTGGGTACAGCGGCCTTGGCGCTGGTCATTTTGTACCACGGGTGGGAAGTTATCGGGTTGCAGGCACAGGGCCGCGGCGAAGTGCAGATCGGATTGTTCTTCGCGTACTTGCAGTGGGCAGAACGCCTGTACGGTCCGATTCGCGCATTGACGGACCGCTACAATGTATTGCTCGAAGCGATGGCCGCGTCTGAACGCATCTTTACGTTGCTTGATACGCCCGAAGACATTGCGGACAAACCAAATGCAATCCAGCCAAAAACGTTGCAAGGCGAAATCGTTTTTGAAGACGTGCGGTTCGGATACGACCCGGAATCGCCGGTGCTCAAGGACATCAATCTGTCGATTGCTCCGGGAGAGCGCGTTGCAATTGTTGGGCATACAGGCGCGGGCAAAACGACGTTTATCAACCTGCTCAGCCGTTTTTACGATATTCAGCGAGGGAGCATTCGCGTTGACGGATTGGACGTGCGCGAGTATGACAAGACGGAATTGCGAAAACGGATCGGAATCGTGCTACAAGACGTTTTCCTGTTTTCCGGGTCGATCGCCGACAACATCAGCCTCGGAAGCCCTGAAGTTACTGCGGAAACGATTCGGCGTTGCGCGGAACATGTAAATGCCGCCCCGTTCATCGAAACATTGCCCGGCACATACGGATATGACGTAGGCGAGCGAGGTTGCAATCTCTCCACGGGCCAGCGCCAATTGCTGGCGTTTGCGCGCGCGCTCGCGCACGATCCGCAAATTCTGGTGCTTGACGAGGCGACCTCGAGCGTGGACACGGCGACCGAAGCACTGATCCAAGATGCGATTATCAAGCTGATGGAAGGGCGCACATCGATTGTCATTGCGCACCGACTGTCAACGGTCCAGCATGCGGACCGGATTGTAGTGATGCATCACGGCGAGATTCGCGAAGTGGGCACGCATCAGGAGTTGCTGGCGGTACGCGGGTTGTATTACACCTTGTACCAGCTTCAGTATAAGGATCAGACCGAAGCGGCGTAGAAGATTGCGATCTATCAAACGATCAATGATTTCCGATTACGAGCACGGGCACGAGCAAGAGCAGTAGAGTCGCGCTTCCCCCTCTTCAATCCAAAATCTAAAATTCCCTCCCCATCGTTTCTACTTCGCATACGGATTCGACCCCGCAGAAGGCCGCCAGCCGAACCAGGACAAGATGCGGTAGCGCAGTATCATGCGTATCATTGACATGCCGAGTAGAAAGGCCTTGAGCTTACTGCCAGTGACGGAGGATTCACCGACACGCTTCTTGTAGTTGACAGGAATCTCGATGAAGTGAATCCCGTTGAGAATAACGAGCAACAGCATCTGCGGACCGAACGCTGACGCGCCTACTGAAAACTGGGGCGCGATTTTTTCGTAAGCGACGCGGTGAAAAAGGCGCATCGAACACCCGACATCTGTGAGCAGCGTAGTATTAAACAAAAACTCGACCAGCTTGCCGACGGCCCAGTTTCCCCATTTGAGGAAAATGCCCATGTTCGCGCCTTCCCAGACAAACTCGCGTTGCGTGCGGGTGCCGAAAACGACGGGGACATCATCGGAGTATGCCAGCATTTTAATTACGTCATGCCCGGAGAATGTGCCGTCCGGTTCGGCGATGATTAGAATGTCGCCCGTGGCGTCCGCGAGTCCGCGCCAGATCGCATGACCGTATCCCTGCCGGGTCTCATGCACCAGCCGGGCTTTTGTCATGCCAACTTCCGCGTCCGTACCTTCGGCGGCGTTATTGTTTACCACGATGATTTCATCGACATGGCCGGAATCGAAAAAGTCATCGATAGCCTGCCGTATCGAGTCTTTCTCGTTATACGTCGGGAAAATGATGGATACTGTTTTGCCGTTCCACATGCGATTACTACCAATAGGTGTACAGAAGCGTTTCGGTCAGCCACGTCTGAAAAACAAGAAACAGAAATGTTGCGGCCATCGGGCGAAATGATTGCGCGCGTTGGCCGAGTTCATCGAGCAGGTGCGCCGCGGGCACGATAATGAAAGGGAAGATATACATGGCAGATCGTTCCCCTTCACCGCGCGCGAGGTACAAGGGGGCCAACACGAGCAGAGTCAGCGCGAATACTATAAAGAGCGGCCGCGAAACGTGTTCGAGTTTTATCATCCGCCAGCACCACAAAACCGTCGCTGGAATTCCAACAAAATAAATCCAGCACAATGGGTTGAGCAGTTTGAACGCCCACGGGCCGTAACGCGGCGATGTGATGTCCAATTGGCTTTGGTCTTCCTGAAACTGCGCGTGGCTAAGCTCGAAACAGGTAATGATATTGAAACCGGTGAGCCCATATACGGCGCCGTGCGCCGCGAGAAATGCCGCGAGCATCAGCACGGCGGTTTTGATTACGTTGCCCCGAAAAGCCAGATCTTGCATGCGCCACAATCCAACCCAGGCAAAGAAAGCACCCAGCGAAAGCAGGGAAAACGATGTGAGCGACATAAAGGCGTAGAGGACGCCCGCGCCGCAGGCGTATGTGATCGATCCCCGGTGAATGGCCCTCCAGAAACACAACAAGGTGAGCACGACGAGCGGCAGGAACATGATGTCCGCGCTCGTGGCGGTAAACAGCACGATCGATGGCGCCAACGCGAAGAACGCGCAACAGGTCAGGGCGACGCGTTGGTTGAGCATATCGCGGACCCATGCAAAGAGGGGCAGGAGCGTCATGCTGCCGACCGCCATAGTGCCAATGGAAAGCACGAGAGGATCGCGCGACAAAAGAATCTTGGACATGACCCACAACATAACGACCGGCCCAGGGGGATGCACTTTCGCGTGCATCGAGAGCATCGGATGGAGCTCATTATAATCGCGCAGAAAACCGGAAAGCGTTAGGCCCTTGCCAATATCGTCGATATATTCATAGCCCGTCCGGCTATAGGCAGCGGCAATGCCGTCAGTTCCTTCACGGATCATCGCAATCGATCCGGAGGATACGAACGCGAAAACAATCAATCCAAAAACGGCGCGCCAAGCGGCTTTGTTAGAAAGTTCAACATCCCACCAACGAATCCGGCGGAAGAACAAGACGATGATTACGGAGAAAATGATAACGACGCATAACGCTGGGAGGTGCCACTTGAACCCCGTCCAAAACCCGGAGAGGTCCGTGCCGCGGTAGGTGACATCGCTCACCGCGGTGAGGAACGCAATGCCAAGTACACCGCAAATGGCAAACCCCAACCGGATCGGCCTGAGTAACCGGATGCCGAGAACACGATGCACGATACCGTATGCGAGCACTGCTACGAACAGCGGTAAAATGTTCGGTGTTGCGAACGACGAGGCGGGAAAATACTGCGCGTAAAACGGCGTCACGTGTTGGTAAATGGGCTCGATACCCAGACTGGCCAGGACCGTAATCCCGAAGACATACCATGCGAGAGATAGCCGGTAAATCGATGCCAGGCGGGCGCCGGTCCGATCTCCGTATTCGCTGACGAATTCCTGTGGGGAACGCATGAAAAATCCTTGTGGCCCCGGTGCAGTGGCGGGATTGTAGCCCGTGAGCAGCGGGAAGTCCACTTGGGGCAAATGTTTAGGGATGGTTGGGAAACTTTTGGATGTTACGGGGGTATTGATATCTTCGCGAGGGCCGCGTGGCGCAACCTATAGTAGCGTCAATACGCTCGTCGCGTACATGTGGTATTTCTGTCCTTAAATTAGGTATATCCGTTTTGACTTTACCGGCGTCTTCTGGCATAGTCGCCACGCGGGAACCTAGCGACCTCCCGATACATTTTGTATGCGTGGGGCGTGGTTTTCAGTGTCTGGCCCTCGCACGTTTAGCACAACAGGTAGACCGCCCACCCGAGCACCTATGAGGAGTTTCTACGCACAATTCTGGCCGTGGCGATCGAAAGCTTCGATGCGCAAGGCCGTGATTCTGTCCATCGTGCTGCACGTCGCACTCGTTGGATTTCTTACCGTGCGTTTTCCGCAGAAACTCCGGGTGACGCATGCGGGTGGTTTCATGGTGGACTTGGCCAATCCAAGCGGGCCTCCGGCGGAAGCGCCGCCGCTCGGCAAACTGGATGCCCCTGAAGTGCAGGAGCCGCCAAAACCTGTGCCGCCGCCACCGCCTGTAAGGAAGGAAGAACCGAAACCGGAGCCCAAGGAAGAACCAAAGCCGAAACCAAAACCGGTTGAACCGGCGAAAGTCGAAAAGCCCAAGGAAGAGAAGAAACCGGAAAAGCCCAAGCCGGAACCGAAGGAAGAAACAAAACCAGTCGAGCGAACGAAGGTCGCGAAGCTCAAGACACCGGTTCCCGATATTCCAGACAATCCGCTCGACGATGTTTCGCCGCTGGATGAGATGTCGCCGCTGGACGATGTGGTGCGTTCGGCGTCGGCGCGGCCAACGCGTCAGCCGGTGCAAACCGCGCGGGGTGTTCAAACGGGCAAGGCCGGTATCAGCATGGCCGGGGGTATTCCGAGCGCGCTTGGAGCGTGGGGCGGAAATGTTCAGCGCAAAGTTGAAAACGAATGGAAGATACCAGAGGCCATTCAACTTGGTCCGGTAGACGATGGGGCGATTATTTCTTTTTGGGTGTCGCGGGCGGGACAGTTGCTCGGAGACCCGAAAGTTGAACGGCATGCCGTCGATGCCGAGGTGGCCGCGTCGGCCATCCGCGCCATTCGGTCCGCAGTGCCGTATCCGCCGTTCCCGGAAGGTTATGGGGACGCGGAAGTCCAGGTTTTTTATACGTTCATTCCAACCAGGTAATGACCGCGCATTCGCAGTCGCGGAAAGAGGAGGAGAATCGTGCGTCCTTTAGGCACTGTGATTTTTGCAGTTGTTGCGTTGGCGGCCCAGGGATTTGCTCAAGCGCCAGGCACGGCGGAAGAGGGCGTCAGACTCGAGTCGCGCGGCCGCACGGATTCTCGCGTAGGCGTGGCGGTGCCGACGTTTGCCGCGATGCCCGGACAGGACGCGCTAGCCAGCCAATTAACCGAGGTCATGCGATACGATCTGGACTTTACCGGGTTGATTCGGCTGCTCCGGCCCGAAGAGTTTCCATCATCGTTCACCGGACTAACAAGCGACGCCACGCAACTTGAGTTTTCAGGTTGGCAAGCTGCGCGAACGCAGTACATCGTACACGTGTACGTGACGGTTGAAGGCGGCAACGTCGTGTTGGAATGCCGGCTGTTCGACGTTGCGACGGGGCAGCAAGTCGTCGGAAAGCGTTTGACCGGTGAACAGGCATGGGCGCGGCAGGTGGTACACCGCTTTTCGGATGAGATCGTCAAGTACCTAGATGGCGAACCGGGCGTCGCGACGTCGTCCTATTGCTTTAGCGGCGGCGCGACGGGCAAGAAAGAGATTTACATTGCGGACTACGATGGCGCGAACATGAAGCAGCTTTCGCAACACAATTCGATTTCGATACTGCCGACATTTTCTCCGGATGGAACGAAGATAGCCTATGTTTCGTTCAAGGACCGCTATCAATTCTTATACATGTTCGAGCTGGCGACGGGAAAATCCTCGGCGCTATCGAAAGAGGTTGGCATGAACAGCGCGCCCGCGTGGGCGCCAGACGGTAGCCGGCTTGCCATGGTGCTGAGCAAAGACGCCAATTCAGAGATTTATCTCGTCAATGCAGACGGAACTTCCAAAAGCCGGTTGACGAATGACGGGGGCACCGATACATCACCGTGTTTCAGTCCTGATGGCAAACAAATTGCCTTCGTTAGTGATCGCGGAGGCAGCCCGCAAGTGCATGTCATGGATACGAGTGGGGGAAGCGTGCGGCGGCTCTCGTTGCAGGGCGGAAAATCCTACGACCCGGAATGGTCGCCGGACGGTAAGCAGATCGCCTACGTCGTCGAGCAGGGCGGATTCGAAGTTTATGTGATGGATTCAGACGGCGGAAACCCGCGCGCATTGACCGCAAGTGGCGGCTCGAACGAATCGCCGACATGGTCCGCGGATTCGCGATACGTCGTGTATACGTCGACGCGCGAAGGTAAACCACAGCTTTGGACGGCAAACGTCGCGACGGGACAAAACCGGAAGGTGCCGGGAATTGGGGTCAGCGCGCAAGGTCCCGATTGGGGTCCACGCCGGTGATTTTGTACTTTGGTTTTTGGTTTTTGGATTCCTCTTGCCGGTTCGGGTTTTGTCATGGGTGTTAAGACGGTGGTGGAAAACCGGCGCGCGCGGCACGATTACCACGTGTTGGAAAAACACGAGGCCGGGATTGAATTGCGCGGCACGGAAGTGAAATCGCTGCGCGCAGGGCATATCGTGTTGAAAGACAGCTATGCGGACGTGATCAATGGCGAGATGTTTCTCGTGGGTGTTCACATCAACCCATACGAACAGGGCACCGCGTGGAACCACGAACCGGAGCGTCGCCGCAAACTGCTAATGCATAAACGCCAGATTGTAAAGCTCGCTGAACAGGTCGATGAAAAAGGGTATACACTGGTGCCGTTGAGCGTCTACTTCAAGGAAGGCCGCGCGAAAGTCGAGATCGGTCTCTGCAAAGGCAAACAGACCGTCGATAAGCGCGAATCGATTCGCGATCGCGAAGTGAAACGTGAAATAGATCGCGCCATGAAAAGCACAAAGCGCGGCGAGTAACCAACTATGCAAAACCCGCGTTCAACGTGCATGATTGCAAGCGCAGCCTTATTGATAGCTTCCCAAGGCTGCATCACTGCGTTTTATTTATCCACTCTGCCGATCAATCTCACTGCTATTGTGGTCGACGGAGCTACCCAGGAACCGTTGCAATCAGTTACTGTCGTGTTCGTTGACGAGGGGCTCTCAAACCCTCAGGGCGTCGCGCAAGAATCGGAAATAGGCGAGTCGTCGGTCGATGGGAAGATATCTGCTCAGTTCAGCCACAAGTACTGTCAGCGGCGAAGAGTATCAAGCCAACCATTGCCCGGCAAATTCGCTATCGAATTCCGCAAGGATGGCTATGCGACTCATCGCGTTGAGTACCAGCTTGCGGAGTGGACGTACCCTGAAATGTTGGACCTTGGGACAATTCGACTTCACAATCCGTCCGCTATACCGGGAAATGCCGGTCCACCTCCGCTAACTCCTCCTTTGTGAACCGAAGGTTTTCGGCCGCTTTCACACAATCAGTTACCTGCTGTGGATTTCGCGCGCCGATGATCGCGCTAGTCACGCGTGGATCGCGGAGCGTCCATGCCAGCGCGAATTGCGCCATGGTCTGGCCGCGCGCTTCGGCTGTCTTTGCAAGGGTTCGCACTTTCTCAATAAGCTGCGGCGTCACCTGTTCGGTTTTCAGGTAGCCGTCGGGATCCGCTGCGCGGGATTGTTCCGGGATCGGTTTCATCGGATCAAGATACTTTGACGTGAGCATGCCCTGCGCCAGAGGGCTGAACACGATGACTCCAGCGCCGTGTGAATCTGTGTGTTTCAACAGGTCCATCTCGATCCAGCGGTTTGTCATGTTGTACACCGGCTGATGGATCGTGATGGGCGCCCACTCGTGTTGCTTCATGGTCTTGACGGCATCCACATAATTTGCGCCGCGATAATTGCTGATACCCGCGTATAGCGCCTTGCCCTGTTTCACTATCAAGTCTAGCGCGCCAAGCGTTTCCTCCAGCGGAGTATCGGGGTCGGGCCGGTGATGATAGAAAATGTCGACATAGTCCAGCCCGAGGCGCTTTAACGATTGGTCGAGACTGGACACGAGATACTTTTTGCCGCCCCATTCGCCATAGGGTCCCGGCCACATGCGGTATCCCGCTTTGGATGAAATAAAGAGCTCATCGCGGTGCGCCTTGAACTCGTCGCGAAGTATGCGTCCAACGCGCTCTTCCGCGGACCCCGGCGGAGGCCCGTAATTATTCGCCAGATCGAAGTGGGTGACGCCCAGATCGAATGCGGTTTTTGTCATGTCGACACACGTCTGGTGGTCTGCCTTTTCCCCAAAGTTGTGCCACATCCCCAGCGAGATGACCGGCAGCATTAGGCCGGAGCGGCCGCACCGGCGGTATTGCATGCGATCATAACGATCAGCGTTAAAAGGCATTGTCGTATCCTTTTTGATTGAAAACCTGTCCGCTCGCGCAACGCGGCGCGGGTGGCTATAGTACCGTAGGGTTGCATGGCGAACACAAGCGCGCCTTTTGAGGAATTGAATTATGTACACGCTCGTCAAACTGAAAGCACTGGCTTCCATCCCGACCGCTACTTCGTGGCTGCTGGCGGAGATTGGCGAGGCCCGGGGAATCGAAAGTGGCCTTGCGCGTCGCAGTTCGTCGTCGGTTCGCGTTCTGCGGGAATCCGCAATTGTAGAAAGCGCGCTTGCGTCCACACGCATTGAAGGGGTAACGATAGAACTCGGCCGGGTGCAACCCGTGCTGCAGGGCCGGGCGCGGTTGAGCGACCGGGATGAAGCCGAGGTCCGTGGTTACCGGGACGCGCTTCGCATGATTCACGGGAAAGGCGAATCACTGCCGGTTGGAGAAAAGGCCATAAAGGCATTTCACACGCTCGTGCGCGGCGCAATTGGAGACGCGGGAAAGTACCGGACGCGCGATACGGACATTATCGAACGGTTGGAAGGTGGCGTGCGCGTGCGATTCAGGCCAGTGGCAGGCAGCGAAGTGCGCGCCAGCATGAAGCAACTGATCGTGGAATGGAGAGAAACAGCGGCAGAAGAATCGATTCAACCCTTGCTCGCAGTCGCAGCGTTCAATCTCGATTTTTTATGCGTTCACCCATTTAGAGATGGCAATGGACGGGTATCCCGCCTCCTGCTTCTCCAGCAGTGTTATCATGCGAACCACGATGTGGGCCGCTATATAAGCCTCGAACGCATCATCGAAGAAGAAAAAGCGCGGTACTACGAAACGCTCGAATATTGCTCTGTAGGTTGGCATAACGGAAAACACGATCCGTGGCCATACATCAATTTCCTGCTCCAAATTCTGAAAGAAGCGTATCGCAAATTACACACCCGCACCGTTTCGTCCGAAAGCGCGCGGGGATCGAAGTCGGAAACGGTAGTCACAGCTATTCAACGCTTTGATAAACCCTTCCGGCATTCCGAGCTTGTTGACGCTTCGCCCGGTGTAAGTCGGGATACCGTTCGGCGGGTCCTGCGCAACCTCAAAGTCAATGGGATCGTCACAGTTTCTGGACGAGGCCCGGCCGCGCTATGGCGAAGAAAGGGTATTACCACTAAGAAGGGGTAATAATAGGGGTAATAAGCAATTCCAGGTTCGCTTAACTGCCAGGCAGGGCATCCGAAATCTCTCGCAGCCACTGTTCCAGCGCGGGCTTGCGCCGGCGGTTGATGTCGCGAACGATATACGCGGTGATGCCAACGGTCAGCAGTACAATCGGGACCGTAACGGCAATGATTAGCACGACGTTCCGGTCCACACTCATTCCTGATGATACCGCGTTATGCACGCCGCCGATTCCGATAAACAGCGCCATCATCAGCCAGACACCTATGAAAATCTGCACGGGCCGGGAAAGCCGTATCGTCGCGGTGATGCGGCTTCCGCTAGTCGTCGAGGTGATTCGCGCGACCAGCACGGGATTGAACGAATTCTTTTCCCATCGGCTTTTGCTCATCATCACCCAAAAACTATCGCCACGCACCTTGCCGTAGAACGGTGTACGCGCGTGGCCTCCCTTCAATAACCATTCGGTGGGTGTAGGCAGCGCCTCCCGGACGGTTGTGAGAAGTGTGGAAGGTTTCATGCTTGTTGTTAGTTCCAGCATGGTTTGCTTACGGAACGAGATCCATTTTCAGGCGGACACGGTGTTTGCAGGGAATGCCATTTTCAACAATGGGAATCGGATAATTCTCCACGAAATAATTCCGATCAATGCCAGTCATTTCAAATCCAGCCTTTTGATACAGGTAAAGCTGTCCGATCCCTGAATTGCCGGTGGCGATTTCGAGCGTGACATAGCCCTTTTGCCGCGCGAGCATGATTGCATGCTGCAGGAGTTGCATGCCAATTCCACGTCCCTGGTGGTCTTCGGCCACAGCGATATTCTTGATTTCACCAGTCGTGGGCGTATTTTCGGCTATAGCGCAAACGCCAATGATCACTGAGCCGTTTTCAGCGATGAGAATATCGGCGTTGGATACGTACTTGCCGATCATGGTTTCGGATTCGTCGCCGAGCAATAATAACGCCGTAGGGGGCGTCTCCGCCGGGTCTAATAACCGCAGCGTCACATCGTCGCGGGGTTTCATGGCGCGTCTGCCCCAAGACACGCGATCGAATGGACCGATTCGCGCGCGTCATTCGAAATCACGATACACTCAAGGATTACTCCTGATTCGATATCGCACAGCCACACTTCATTCTGAACCCCAACGGCAAGGGTATGCTCATTGAGCAGTGCGAGACCGCGGATGTACCCTGTTCTGGCCGAAATGAGTGCTTTATGCGTTTTCGTGCGGGGGTCGATCTCTATGACCTGTCCATGTTGCGTTTGAGCGTGCAGAATACGCCCGTTGGGTAATCGTAATACGTTGTGCGCGGGCACCGGCGCAGTTGGGCTGTGATAAATGACCTCGGCGCCGTCAGAGACGCCGAGCCGCAGCAACGCCGATTCTGAATGACCGTTGACGCGGATCTGGCCAAGTGAAACTACTAAATCGCCATCGGCGGAAAACGCGAAGCTGTTCACATGCAGCAGGTCGGTATCAAGTTTGTCGTGTGTGGTGCGCTCGCGACAGACAGTCTCGTTCACTTTGTTTGAACGCCGTACGCCAAATGTATGCTCTATATCGCCCGCATCCCATACGTCCACCGTGTCGGTGATGCGGCCGTCTCTGTTCATCGCAATCAACATATCATTGCGGGTGGATGCCGCCCATAATTGGCCATCGTGAAACGCGAGGTCGTGGATGTCGGCGCAACACGAATGCGTGATTTCGCCGATTTGCCGAAAAGACTGGTCATACCGGAAAATTCTGCTGTAGTTCGCAATATAAATTTCACCACCGAAAATGGTTATGCCACGGGCTCCGCGCATGCCGCCGCGCGGGTTGGGATCGCAATAACGTGATATTGCGTCCGGAACATGTATGACGGCCACCACGCCAGTGTTAGGTCGAACGCGATAAACCCGCGTTGACTGCTCCGTTTTCGAGGCATTGCGCACTATGGCAGTGACCAGTAGATCTGAAGTTTTTAGACGCATGCGCCTTGCGTTCTCATTTGCACCCAATTCACGTTATGAAGCGGCAAGTATAGCAATCTTGACGCCGATAACTGGAGAACGTAGGCTTGATACCATCCAAGACGGATCAGAATACTGTATTTCATAGGCAGCGAACTGGAGATTCCATTCATGAATGATTCCATCTCTCGCCGGGAATTCATATCGCACACGGCCGCCGTCGGTGCTGGACTCACCATCCTCAGCATGGCGGGGCATAGTGCGACAGCTCAAGCTAAAACCACTTTTCCCAAGGCCGTCATCTGGGGAATGCTGCCCAAGGACTTGTCTGACGAAGACAAAATCAAGTTGGCTAAATCGTGTGGCTTTGACGGCATCGAGATGCCGCCGCTTCCGGCAGATGATCACGCCAAGGAACTCGCTGGGCTTGCCAAAAAGCACGGCGTGAAAATGCACTCGGTCATCTTCGGTGGCTGGCATGCGCCGCTTTCTCACCCCGATCCGGCGAAAGTTGACGAAGGAAAAGCGGGCGTGGAAACCGCGCTGCGCCTTGCCAATATCCTCGGCGCCGATAACATTCTGCTCGTGCCCGCGGTAGTGAACGAAGAGGTGCGCTATGCCGACGCCTACGAGCGGTCTCAGAAGCACATTCGGGAGTTGTTGCCGCTTGCGAAGGAATTGAATGTCATTATCGCGGTCGAGAACGTCTGGAACGAGTTTCTACTCAGTCCGCTCGAGTTCGCGAAATATGTGGACGAGTTTAATGATCCGTTCCTGCAAGCGTATTTCGACGTGGGCAACGTGGTTGCCTTCGGCTATCCGCAGGACTGGATTCGTACCCTTGGTAAGCGCATCGTGAAAGTGCATTTGAAAGACTTTAAGAAGCAGGAGCGGGAGTGGGTGAATCTTGGCGAAGGCAGCGTGAACTGGCCGGAGGTGCGCAATGCGTTCGCGGAAATCGGCTTCACCGGTTTCTGCACCGCCGAGCTCGCCAACGGCGACGAACCATACCACCGCGACCTCGCCGCGAGAATCGACAAGCTGCTTGCGTAAAGGAGGGCGGGTTTTCCAACCCGCCATTAATTGTTTTAATTAAATAAATGGCGGGTTGAAAACCCGCCCTCCGGGGAAAATACTGTGTGCGGGATATTTGGGTTCATCGGGCATTCCCTGAGCGAGGCGCAGATCGAACGCGCGATTCGCGCGATGCATCACCGCGGCCCGGACGGCCAAGGCATGTTTGTGGATGAAGCCGCGGGCATTGGCCTCGGACATGCGCGGCTTTCGATTATCGATCTGAGCACTGGCGCGCAACCACTCTACTCGGAAACCGGCGACATCGTGCTCGTGTGCAACGGCGAGATTTATGATTTCGAACGTATTCGCGAGGAATTGATCGCGCTCGGCCACGTTTTCAGCACTCGAAGCGATTCCGAAGTCATCATCCATCTTTACCAGGAGCATGGCGCGAATTTTGTGCATCATCTTCGCGGCGAATTCGCATTTCTGCTCTATGACGCATCCAAACGGAAACTATTGGCCGTGCGCGACCGGTTCGGGATCAAGCCGCTGTTTTACAATGTTCAGGATGGAAAATTCCTGTTTGGCTCCGAGACGAAAGCCCTCTTTGCTTCGGGGGCGTTACGTCCGGAAATTGATGTCGTTGGTGTTCGCGACTATCTCTGTGGCGCAATTCCAGACTCGATTTTCGCCGGCGTGCAGGCCGTGCCGCCCGGCCACGTGCTAACGATGGAACTGGATACGCGCACACATTCGCTTTTTCAATATTGGGACCTCGATTTGCCGATGAACGAATCGATTCCGCTAAACGGCGCGCAATACCCGCGCGTAGTGCGTGATGCGTTTGATGAGGCCGTCCGCCTACGCATGCGCGCCGACGTACCAGTCGGCGTGTATCTCAGCGGAGGAATTGATTCAGCCATCGTGGCGGCCACTGTCGCTCGCCATTTTTCCGGCAAGCTCAAAGTGTTCACCATCGCGTTCCCGGAAGAAAAGGCGTACAACGAAATAGCCATTGCAGAAAAAATGGCTGAAAAAATTGGCGCGGAATTCCACTCCGTGCCCTGCGACCAGGAAACCTTGTTAAGAAACACCGAAGACTGTTTGTGGATAACAGAAATGCCGTTTCCGAACCTGCACGGCGTCGGAAAATTTATTCTGTCGCGACTCGCCCGTGAACATGTCACCGTCGTTCTCACTGGTGAAGGTTCCGACGAACTTTTTCTAGGCTATGTCTATTTTCAATCCGGCAAGGGGGCGATGTCCGACCAGATGGGCAATCGCCTGCGCGACCGCAAGCATCCATCGCACAGGAGCATGCGCGGCGTAATTGATGCGCTTGGTTTTGTGCCTTTACCGGAACACGGCCAAACGCTTACTGATACCTACCAACGGTTTCTCGCACGATTGTTTCACCGGGACCACCAAGAAGCGGTGCGCGCTACACATCCGCTTGATCGATTGAAACGCCGCATTAACCGGGCGCAGACCGATGGCCACACCCACGCGCGCAAGGTGCAATACTTCTGGATAAAATCCATGCTCGCCCCCTACCTGCTTTCCATGCTCGGTGATCGCGCCGAAATGAGCCATTCCATTGAGGGGCGCACCCCGTTCCTCGATCATCATCTGTTTGAAACGGTGCGGCGCATTCCCGATTCTGAAAAAATATGCAATGGAATCGAGAAACACGTGTTGCGCGAGGCGTTCAAGGAAGATTTGACGGAAGAACTTTACAAGCGCGCGAAATGGCCCTATTCCGCGCCTCCACTCCGCGTTGCCAAGGGCCAGTCGGCAGTACTCGATCATCTAATCGACACCTATCTTTCCCCGGCGGCGATTCGCCGCTCAGGGATTTTCAGTTCACGGACCATACGCATATTACGGTTTATGGCGCATGCGCTGCCTCGGGCCTCCCAGTTCGGGCGCAATGTGAATACAGCACTCTTGTTTATTCTTACCGTGCAAATTTTGGAACGCAGTTATGTTCAGGAGTTTGACGCGAATCTCGCGCGCCGGGCATGTCCGGAACGGGCCTCGGTCCCTGCGTAAGTTAAGCAAAGACTTTATCATGCGGCAATATACCGATACTCGTCTGGGCCCGGGGCCCCGTCGATTGA
Organism: Candidatus Hydrogenedentota bacterium; assembly: GCA_034408725.1. GTDB lineage: Bacteria > Hydrogenedentota > Hydrogenedentia > Hydrogenedentales > SLHB01 > JABWCD01. The sequence continues at coordinate 6,622 of JAWXCN010000051.1, read as the reverse complement.
AGCAATCACAAAGGAATAAATCTGGGCAGCGTGAAGGTTACGAGGATACAACGGTAGAGGTCTGTCGTCATAAGACAATCAAGATTGGAAACCCCTATGATCTCCTCAATTTCTCGAACAGTAGCAGTGGCCATAATCATGGTTGGCGCGTTTGTCGCCCGAGCCGATGATTTCGAATGCGATGGCTTTTGCAACTTCGGTCCGGCAGACCAGTTTGATGAGAACTTCATTGTCACGGCAGGGTCCAAAGCCGTGCTCAACGGATCTCAAATAGGGGGCAATATCATTGTAGAGGACGGCGCGGTCTTAAAGGCAAATGGAATCACTGTGGGAGGCAATATTCAGGCGGAGGGGGCGGCGCGGGTGACCGTAATTGACGCGACGATTGACGGCAGTTTCCAGATCGATAACAGCGGTCTCATCAAGTTGCGAAGGTCTATGGTTGGCGGAGACGTCCAGTTGTTCTCGAATGACGTTGGAAACAAGAAGATTCGGATTATCCGCAACGATGTCGAAGGGAATGTTCAGGCGAACGGAAACTTGTCGAATGGATTTATCGTCTCGCGGAACGAGATTGACGGGAACCTCCAGGGCGAGAGTAACAACGTCGCGCCCACGGGCGTGGGGAACATCGTGCAGGGCGATACTGACGGACAGTTTGAAGATTTCTAGCAGTAGAACTTTATTTCACGTCGGCCGTCCTGGGAAAAAGTTCCGGAACATCGGTCCGTAAATACTCCGCGATTTCCCTGGGGCATTTACATGCCCGCGGCTAAAACTCTCGAATCCGGAATTCGGATCGCCAAGGAAGCATTAACCCCTTTTTGCTGTTAACCAGCCAGGTGGTTCAGAATCTAAACGATTTCTTGACCGTGAAGGGAGGGTGTCCGGTGATTACAAACCCATTGCTGCAACTTCAAAGTTTCGGACAGAGCATCTGGCTGGATCTGCTGCGCCGGAGTCTCATCACGAGCGGAGAACTACAGCGCTACGTGGATGAAGACGGCCTGCGAGGGATCACCAGCAATCCTAAGATCTTTCATGATGCTATTGACGGTAGTGCGGATTATGACGACGACATACAGTTGTTGGCCCCCATGAGCAGCGATATGCGCGGCCTTTATGAGTCCCTTGCCGTATCAGATATTCAGGCCGCATCCGACGTGTTTCGGCCCGTGTACGAGAGGCTGGATGGCCGTGATGGGTTCGTCAGTCTGGAAGTCAACCCACATCTCGCCCACGATACGGCTGGCACAGTGGCTGAGGCGAGGCGCTTGTGGAAATGGGTCGACCGGCCCAATGTCTTCATAAAAATTCCCGCGACACGCGAGGGGCTTCCCGCCATCCAGCGCTGCTTGTGCGAAGGAATTAATATCAATATAACACTACTCTTCGGGTTGCAACGTTACCGGGATGTAGCGCATGCCTTCATTTCCGCGATGGAAGAGAGAGCCGCTGACGGCAAGCCTCTTGCCCGCGTCGAATCGGTCGCCAGTTTTTTCCTCAGCCGGATCGATGTGCTGCTGGATCCCATGTTGGAGAAAGTCGCGCTGGACGGGGGAGAGCGCGCCGCCACCGCCAGCGAGCTCAAAGGCAAGGTAGCGATTGGCAGCGCGAAGCTCGCGTACCAGATTTACAAGGAAGTTTTTGACACTGAACAGTTCAGGCGCCTGGCGGAGAAGGGGGCGCGCACCCAACGGGTGCTGTGGGCCAGTACCAGCACAAAAAATCCGGATTACGAGGATTTGATGTACGTCGAACCGTTAATTGGTCCGAATACGGTCAATACGGTTCCGCTCGAAACCCTGAACGCCTACCGGGACCACGGCCACCCGGAGCCGCGGTTGGAACAGGGTGTACAAGAAGCGCAACAGACACTGCAATCTCTCAAAGGCTTGGGTATCGAAATCGATGCAGTAACGCAACAACTCGAGGATGAAGGTGTCACAAAGTTTATCGAACCGTTCGACAAGTTGTTGGCATCACTGGAAAATAAGCAGCGTTCGATATCCGTTGCAGTAACCGGGGCCTGACGATTACTCGCGAAAGGAAACGACCTCATGATTCGTACTCATGCCTCCGCACTCACCGCTATTGCCCTTATTTTGTGTGCCTCAGTGTCTCCCGCCGCAACATACTATGTCGTCAATGAACCGGAAATGGATCAGATCGCTGTGGACGCGTATCTCTACACGTATCCATTGCTAGTGATGGACATGACTCGCAGGTGTCTTACGTATCCGCTGTGTGTCGATGGGGTGGGCCCGGCGAACCAGTTCAACCACATGCGGATCTTTCCCAAAGCCGGTTTTGACACGGTGCTCCACGCAAACGTCGATACACTGTATTCATCAGCGTGGCTCGATCTGCGGCAGGGACCGGTGCTGGTTTCTGTTCCCGACACGGCCGGACGCTATTATTTGATTCAAATGATGGATATGTGGTCAGACGTGTTTGCATCCGTCAGTCCGCGCACCGCGGGAGCGGGTGCGAATCGTTTTTTGGTGACCCCGCCAGGATGGACGGGGGAGATTGCCGCGGATGTGACCGTGTTCGAATCTCCAACCCCGCATGTCTGGGCAATCGCGCGCACGCTGGTACACGGACGTACCGACTTTGAAAACGCGCACATAATTCAGGATGGCTATGCGATCGCGGACTTCGGGGAGTGGTCCGGCAAACAAAAGCCCGCTATCCTTGATGACCCCTATGCAACCACATCGCTGCCGTTTCGAGCAGTCGATAAAATGTCCGCGGGCGTTTTCTTTAAGTACGCCTCACAACTGTTGCGCGTGAACCCGCCTCATTCGAGCGATGACGTAATCATCGATCGGATGACTCGCCTCGGCTTTATCGCGGGCGCGGAACTGGATTGGAATCGGCTTCATCCGGCCTTTCGTGAGGCACTGGAACGTGCGCCGCTCATCGCGCAACAACGCATGCGGAGTCATGCGCCCAGCATTGGCGCGCACATCAACGGATGGCAGATCGATACGCGGGGCATCGGGGTCTACGGAAATGATTACCTGAAGCGGGCGGTAGTCGCCAAGACCGCGCTCGGCGCAAATGCAGCCGAGGACGCTGTATATCCTGTTGTGTATGTGGATCGCGACGGGAGGACACTCAATGGAGAACGAAACTACATCATTCACTTTGAGCGGTCACAGTTGCCTCCGGTGAATGCCTTCTGGTCAATTGCTCTGTACAATGCCGAAGGCTATACCGTTGCCAATGATTGGAATCGATATGCGGTCGGCGATCAGGATCCACTTCGGTACAACCCCGATGGATCGCTGGATATTTTCATTGAGAACGAACGCCCCGGCGACGAAACGGAACCCAACTGGATATATGCGCCGGAAGAACCGTTTCACCTGATGATGCGATTGTACTGGCCTACCAACCAGGTTTTGGCGGGAAACTGGGCGCCGCCTCCTGTGATTCGCATTCCGTAACCTCTTGATGGTTTGATACTATCCCAACGGTGTCGTGTACCGCGTGGTGACGACCGATTTGTCACGCCCCGCACTTAATTTTCGTTGAGGAGTATCGCGGAATGGGAAAACAAATAGCTGTTGTCTTGTTGATCGCGGGATTCATTTCCGCAATCGCCGCGGAGCGGCCGGAACCGCCCACACGCGATCCGAATACGTCCGGATATGTATCCGCCACGGAATTGCCCGATGGCGCGGTTCCGCCGGTGGATGCCGATGGGAACTTCATCATCGGTCCGACGCACATGACCGCGCCGGAAATGATTCCGAATGTGGACGTGCCAAAAGGCGAAGTTCATGAACTCACCATGGAATCTACCGATAGCAAGATCTATCCCGGAATCGCTCGCGAAAAGGACACTTTCGGCGCCGTGGATCCGGCGGATCCCGTCAAGCTCGTCGTAACCACCAGCCGACCTGCACCATACACGCGCAAGGTCGCGGTCTATGTCCCTAAACAGTACGAGCCGGGTACGGAAGCGCCATTCATCGTTGGCGCAGACGGACCTGATCCCATGTTGTTCGTTGCGCTGGACAATCTCATTGCGCAAAAGCGTGTTCCGGCAATGGTCGCAATTTCTATCGGAAACGGCAGCGGCGACGCGCAGGGCAGCCAGCGCGGCCTTGAATACGACACCATGTCGGGCCTCTATGCGGAGTTTGTCGAGACTGAAGTACTGCCCCTCGTCGAGGCGCAATGCAACGTAAAACTGACCAAAGACCCCGATGGCCGCGCGACCATGGGATGCAGTTCCGGCGCGGCATGCGCGATGATCATGGCGTGGTATCGCCCCGATTTGTATCGCCGCGTGCTTAGTTTTTCAGGTACTTTCGTAAATCAGCAGTGGCCCTACAACCCCGAAACACCCCACGGTGCGTGGTGTTTTCATGAAACCATCATCCCAAACAGCCCCGTTAAACCGCTCCGCATCTGGATGCACGTCGGCGACCGCGACCTTCTCAACCCAAACGTCATGCGCGACAACATGCACGACTGGGTACTCGCCAACGAAAACATGGCCAAGGCACTCGCCGCGAAAGGCTACCCCTACCAATTCACTTTCGCCCGCAACGCCAAACACTGCGAACGCAGCGTGAAGGAGCAACTGCTGCCGCAAGCACTTGAGTATGTCTGGCAGGAATATCCCATCTCAGGGCGTTAGTGGCGACAGCGCGTTTCTTACAACATTGTCGCGTGGAGAGAATGTTTCCGTCTTTCGCCGTGTAGTTAAGCTTTGATTCACCTTGTAGTTGCGCCAAGATTCATAGGATACTGCGGGCCAACGCGCCTCTATTCGCGGCGCAGGGGAAAAATGCATATGAAAACGAACCGTCGATCTTTTCTGAAAACCGCTGGAATATCGTCCGCTCCTTTTATTCTGCCATCGAAAATCTGGGCCGCCGAGACCAAGCCAAACGACCAAATCGTCATGGGTTTCATCGGCATGGGTAAGCAGAACAAGGGACTCCTCGGCACGTTCTTGCAGTATGCGGAAGTGCGCGTTGTCGCCGTTTGCGACGTTGACACGACGCGCCGCGAGAACGCCCAGCGCGTGGTGAATGAACACTATACGAGTAAGCCGGAACTCGGTTCGGCCGATTGCGCGGCGTACAACGACTTCCGCGAACTCATCGCGCGGGACGATATTGACGCAGTGTGCATCGCCACCCCCGACCATTGGCATGCCATCCCCACCATCGCCGCGCTGCAATCGGGCAAAGACGTCTATTGCGAAAAGCCGTTGACGCACAACATCCACGAAGCGATCGCGGTCATCGATGCGGTAAAGGCGAACAGGCGGGTCTTGCAAACCGGATCAATGCAACGCTCCATGAGTGAATTCCGCATCGCCTGCGAACTCGTCCGCAACGGCATCATCGGAAAGGTCGAACACGTCGATTGCAGCTTCGGCCCTCCCGGCGTGCCCTGCGACTTGCCCGAAGAACCGTTGGAACCCGGACTTGATTGGGACATGTGGATCGGTCCGGGGCCGGTGCGCCCATACAACTCGGTCCTCAGCCCACGCGGCCTGCACGATCATTTCCCCAATTGGCGAGCGTACAAGGAGTACGGCGGCGGCATGGTGTGCGATTGGGGCGCGCATCACATCGATATCGCGCAATGGGGCCTCGGAATGGACGAAAGCGGGCCGGTGGAAGTGCGGCCGCCCGATGATCCGAAGGCGACGAACGGCGCAGTGTTTCTCTACGACAACGGCGTGACGGTACACCATGTCGATGGTTTTGGCGCGGAGTTCTTCGGCAGCGATGGCACGGTGAAGGTGAACCGCGGCCAGTTCGAGTTGTATATCGATGGCATCAAGGTCGCCGGATTCGTCAATCGCGAAGACGGCACCCTCGGGCAAGCCCTCAAAATCGCCGAGGACGAATACCTCAAAGACGCGAAAGTAAAACTGTACGACAGCGACAACCACCTGATGGACTTCCTCAACTGCGTGAAATCGCGCACCAGACCCATTACCAACGAAGAAGTCGGCGGCCGCACCGCCATCTGCTGCCACCTCATGAACCAGGCCTACTACAACCACGCCACCATCCAATGGAAACCCAAACGCATGCAATTGGCCCCCGGCAGCGGCAAACCCGAATGGCTCACCCGCGAGTATCGCGGCGAGTGGAAGGTGTAAACCGCTCGGAGCGATCATCGAACGAAATTACAAATGCCTTTCTGGGAGATCAGTGATGAAAGATCCATTTGTTGCCGAGGTGCGCAAACATCGAATGGAACATACGCTGGAATTCGGCTCCGATCTTCACCGCATTTGCGAGGACCTGCGCAAGTATGAGTCAACGTTGGGCAAGCAAGTGGTAAAACCGGCACCGCGCAAGAGAAAGCAAGGCAAGCGCAAACCGGGCCGCTCGTGATTGCTGTTTGGTGGTGGAGTCCGCTGACGTTCGGATGGGTGGTCTGAGTTGTTGGTTCGTCCACAGAGTACGCAGATGGGCTCAGATTGGGATTGAAGAAATAGCGGGGAAATGGATGAAGGGCACCGAAGACCAAAATTGGACCACGGGGGCACGGGGACCACCGGGGAAGATTCAAAGCGGAGTTTTTCAAGAGGGCGAGAGGTTCGACCCGCTCTTGTAATTAGTGCGCTTCACGTAAT
>JAWXCN010000050.1:0-5236 GCA_034408725.1 Candidatus Hydrogenedentota bacterium | reverse complement strand
CGCCGCCGGCGGCGAGAATTTGCAGCATCCACCCCGCGTTGCGAAACGTGTCTGGATAAATCAGGCCGACGATTTCCTGTCCCCATATCACCAACACGCAAACGGGCGGCACGCTCAGCGCCATCAATACGGCGCGGACGCGCAAGGTTTGTGCGCGCAGGCGTTGCGGATCATCCGTAGCAATGCGCGCGTATAGCGGAAACAGAACGCGCTGGGATATCTGATGCATGCCGAACCCAACGGCCTGGGCCAATAGTATCGCCATGGCGTATGTGCCGAACATGTCCGCGGTCATGTACCAGCCCATCAATAATTGGTCGCCGCGGGACGCAAGGAACCCGAACAGGGTGCTGAAAAAAATCCATTTCCCAAAGTGAAACAGTTCGTGCGTCGCAGTCGAGTCCCATGCGAAACGGCTGCGAGGCCCGGGACATAACAGGTGGCTCGCAACACACTTGACGAGGTTTGAGAACAGTGCGCCCGCAATCAGCGCCCAAACGGTTTTGCTGTAGTAAGCAAAAATGAGCGTGGCAACTATTGCGATTGCCTGAGTTCCAATATTGATAATGGCAAGTCTGCCAAGCCGCACGTGACGGTGCAGCACGAACAGGTTCATCGAATTGAAACCGCCGATGATGCCGGCAAGGCCCGCGACGGGTAATACATAAAGCAGCGCCGGATAGTTTTGATACGCCATAGACGCAGGCCACGCCAAAAGTACCGCGGCAAGGCTGAACGCGAAGCCTCGCATCACCTGAATAGTCCATGCAGTATTCAGGAACCGCGGATCATCGCCGCGCTTGCTTTGTACGACGCTTTGGCCCAAGCCCAGGTCCGAAAACATGTCCAGCGCCTGCATGAAAACCATCAGGATCAAGTTGATCCCGAAAATGGCAGGGTCATTCAGAAGCGAGGCCAGCGCAACGTTCGACAGCAGGCGCAGCACTTGACTCAGCCCGTACTCCGCCATGGTCCATGAGGAACCCTGGAACAAGACTGCCTTCAAGGAACGGCGGTGCGGCGTGGCGCCCGCGAATTCCCCGACGATGGGTGTTTCCGTCTCAAGCACGGCGGACATTACGAACTCGCATCCGCGAGCGCTTTCTCCGCCTCGCTCTTGCGCGGAAAGTCGAGGCCAAGCTGGTTGGCATATCGCAACGCAAGTTGAATATGCGTCCTGCCTTCATCGGCCTGATTCTGGTTGATGAGCAGTTCGCCGTAATCGAGCATCAACGTGGGGTCGCCAGGCCGCATCTCGAGTGCGGCCGTCAGATTCTTGCGTCCTTCCTCGACGTCTCCTGTGCGTATTTGCGCCAGACCTAGCGTGTGCACGACTTCGGGGTTGCGGGGCAACTTGTCCGACGCTTTCTGGGCGAGAGCCAGGGCTTCGCCAGCGTCGCCATCCGTTTGGAGAAGGCAATAGGCTAGATTGTTTCCGGCGTAGGGGTCGTCTGGAAGAATGGCAACGATTTGCCTGCACGCTTGCAATAGCGATGGGTAGTCGTCGCGAAGGCTGTAAAACTGCGCAAGCCGACGCCACGGCTGATCGTTGGCTGGTTCGACTTCGGTGGCTTTTTCGAGTGCCAATTTCTGCGCTTCGGCGTCATCGAGCGACGCATGCACGTCCGCGAGCCCAATCCATGCCGACGCCATGCCGGGATATTTATCCGTGAAATGGGAAGCCGACGCCAAGCGTCCGTCGATATCGCCAGAACGCGCGGCCACAAGCAGCGCGTGTTCCACCAGACGTTGCTGGCCGGGGCACTTTTCATCCACCGCGCGAAACATCGTGTAGGCGTCACGCATGAACCGCATCTCGCGACACGCCATCCCATAGGCAAAGAATGCAAGCGCTTCCGGGTTTGCCTTCAGCGCGCTGGCGAGCGCCTCATCCTGCGGATCAAGCGATTGATCCGAGACGTCCAGCGCGCGAATGAGCGCGTTGGTGGCCGGGCCGCTTCGCGGCTGGCCGTCGGCCATGCGTAGTGGTTCTCCCGCTTCCGCGACCTTACCTGTTTTCGCCAAAGCAGCAACGTGCAACAGGCGCGTAGGAAGTGGGTAATTCGGCGCAACCGCCTGGCCGCAGAGCGCGAGGGTTTCGTCCCAGTTATTTTTGGATGCCGCGATGAAAGCGGTCAACAATAGCTGCGCCTGCTCGTGACCGGGGTCTTTTTCCAGTGTCGCCAGCAACGCGGTCGCGGCATCGTTATCGCCGCGCGCGATTTGAAGTTCCATAAGTGCCAGCGAGAGCGGTGTGGAATCTTCCACCCGTTCAATCCCGCGCCGCAACACGTCCTCCGCCAGTCCGAGCTCGCCTGCGTCGCGGTATACGCGCGCTAGATTGAGCAACGACGCGGCATCCTCGGGGAAGAGCGCGAACGTCGATTCCGCCTGCCTGCGCGCCTCATCGTCAAGGTTTGCTTCGAGCATGGTGTCGAATAGCAACTGGCGGGCTTCACGGTTATCAGCGTGGCGCGCGATCAGTTGTTTCAACGTGCCTATGGCGAATTTCGGCATAGCCGCGCCCCGGAACATGGAGGCGACATTGTAGTACGTCGCGCCGTTGTCTGGATATTCCTGGATACATTGGGAAAACACGCGCATGGCGTGCGCCCGCGCGCCTGCAACCGCCAAGGCGAAGCCTTCCGCGTTCAAACGCAGCACCCGGCGATCGGGAATGGTCTCCTCCCATTTCTCGAGGTGGGCGCGCATGGCCGGCGCATCCCGCGCCAATAGCGCGGTGATATATATAGCGACGGGTGAGTCGGCGGGCAACCGCTCGCCCAATTGTTTGGCGAGTTGCGTGTCCTGTATGAACACCGCTGCAAGCGCAAGCGTCTCCCCTGAGTTGCTCTCGTTCGTCGCAAGAAACGCTTCCCGCCCGCTTAACAACTGGCGCAAACAGCCGTCGCGCCATAGTTTTTGCCACGTCAGGGGCCCCTCGCCGGACTCGGTTGCCGTCGTGGTAGTTGGCGCGGTTTGGGAGGGCGCGTTGCGCGCCACAGCCGTGCCTTTCGCCTCGGCAAGCAACTTCGATATCTGGGGATCGTCTGGCAGCGCGCCGGATGCGGCTTGCAGACAATTTAACGCTTCGTCCCGTTTTCCCTGCGCGAGCAAATAAGCGCCGACAACATAATTGGCCCACGGGGATTCCGGTTTACGTTCGAGTATGGGCCGCGCTAATTTTTCCGCTTCGTCGAGTTTCTTGCTGGCGAGCAGGCTCCGCGCCAAGGCGAGTTGCGCGGCGTCATCGTCCGGTCTCTGTTCCGCGAGCGCGCGGAATTCATCTTCGATTTCCGCGAGCTTGCCTTGTTGCTGATACGCTTCGACGAGCATCATCCGGGCGGGCATGGAATTGGAATCCAGTTCGTCGAGCGTGGCCTTGAGCTCTTTTTCCGCTTCCGCCGGCTGCTTGGCGGACAACAGCGCGGCTGCGAAATTTACGCGCACTTCCACGGACCGCGGGAATTGTTCGCGCAACTGTTGAAGCACGCCGACGGCTTCCCCGGCGCGGTCTGTTTCGCGCAATACGTATGCGCGTAGAATGCCGCCGGGCTCCGGCTTCACAGCCAAGTATTGCGCGGCCAATTCTTCGGCTTTGGCTGTGTCTTTTATGGCCAGCGCGATTCGTGCCCCTTCGATATACGCCTTGTCCAACTGTGCGTTCAGGGCGATTGCTTCTTTGTACGATCGGACGGCCGTTTCGCCGTCCTTGCCCGCCCATTGGCACCTGGCCAATCCGAGTTTGGCTTCCGCGTTACTTGGGTTGGCCGCGAGCGCGCGCTCGAATGCCGCAGTTGCTTCTTCAATGTTTCCGAGGACCAGCAGCGTGTCGCCCTGTTCCGTGAACTGGGTGCTGCGGCGTTGCGAACAGCCGGGCGTCAGGGAAACGAGCAACATGACGGCGAGGACCGACAGCGCCATGGGGGCCTTATGGAAATACCTTTTCATTATTCAATACTCCGATACATGACTGGCGCGAACTTCGCCGCGAAGTCTTCCAGGGAAGCGAACGCCGCGCGTTCGCCCGCCGCGCCAATTGGTGTTGTCAGTTTGATCATGGAAGAGGTTGGCTCTCCAAACGTAATCTGGTTCTTCGCCCATTGATACGCATTGTCGAAATAGTTGCCGGTGACATAATCGCCAGTCTTGAACCAATACAACACGGCTTCCGACGAATTGCCCTTTACCAGCACAAGCTGTTTCGCGGAAAACAGAATCCCTACCGGCATTTCCTGCTGCTTCACGATTTCCCATCCGTCGCCCACGAGGCACACTTCGGGAAAGTGAAGGCTCCTGCGCGTGGAGCCCGCGTGTACGATACTCAGTAATAACCGGCGCCCCCCCGGCGCGCGATACTCGCGCATGAGAATCGCGCTGGTTTCGAGCACTTCGCGGGTGCGTTCATCGACGGGATAGTCGTCACCGGCCTGGGTATAGTCAACGATAACGCTGGGTATGTTCAGGACTATGGGCGCTGTCGCATCCATGTTTGCGCGAGACTGCGCATCGACGATGCGAACGTGTCCGGCGGCGACGCTGATCAGCAATACGACGGTCGCCGCCATCAATCCGGCGCGCAATGAAACACGACGGCCCAGCGGTGTTTGTTCCCCCGGGGAGGTCACCTGCTCCGCCGCGGGGCCAGCCCAACGGCGCAACGGAATGTCGATGGCTGTGAAGAGCGCTATTGCGATTGCATAGATAAGGAATCCAGAGTAATCGTGTACCCACCCCCCGGCGACTTCGCTTCCATAAAAATATCCCACTACGCACAAGAGAAAAATGCGGGCGATATTGGCAACGACCGCGATGGGCCCCGCCAACAAAAGAATCATTACCCGGGCCCAGGTTTTTGCGGGGCTGATATAGGCTGCAACCGCGCCAATGGCGAGGAGCGCGATAAGCGAGCGCAACCCGCCGCACACATCGCCGACGAGCAGGCGATCCGTGCCAAAATAAATATAGGAGCCTTCCCGGACCATCGGCAGGGTCACAAGATTCGCGGCGCGCACGGCGCATTCCGCCGCGATTAGTTTTAGTTGCAACGCGATACTTTGCGTAAGCGACGGCGGTATCGGAATCATGAAAATTAGGAACGCCAACGCGAACCAGATGCGGCGGGCAAATGCAGTGCCGGCAAATACAATGACAAGTCCAGCCAGCATGGGCACCAACGAGATGTGCGCGAAAACGCGAAAGCCCAGGAAATCGCCGAGAATGAGCAGGAACGCGG
>JAWXCN010000049.1:0-44348 GCA_034408725.1 Candidatus Hydrogenedentota bacterium | reverse complement strand
TTCGACGATGCCGGTCTGGTGCGACAGCAGGGCCAATAGATGGCTTGTCTGCCGCATGACTTCATCAGCGTCGTTCAACCGCGCTGTCAGTTCCGTCTCGATGCGCGCGCGTTCGTGAAGCGTCAACTCCTGCGCGCGCATGAGGTAATCCACGTAATAGCGATAGCCGAGGTCAGTCGGCACCCGCCCGGAACTCGTGTGTAGCTGCTGCAGGTAGCCCGCTTCTTCAAGGTCGGCCATCACGTTTCGGACCGTGGCCGCGCTTAAATCCAGGTCAAACCGTTTTACGATTGCGCGCGACCCCACCGGTTCCGCCGTGGTGATAAAGCTGTGTACGGCGGCTTGAAGTATGAGTTTTTCGCGGTCTGATAAATCGATGTCCCGTCGCATCAGGTGCTCCGGTCTGGCACTCGTTTTGGTAGAGTGCTAACAACTGCCGGAGTCTAACATAGCCCATTCAGGCTGTCAAGTATGCGGCGCACCCGTTACCGGGTGCCACGATTGGTCTAACGCATTATAATATAGCAAGTTAGCTAAAGCCATCGATTGCCCTTTCCTCTGGTTTGTCTTGACTCCCGCCACCCCCGTTGCTAGGCTCCTCTTGATGCGAATTGGCTTGGACATTGGCCCTGTTACGCAATCCCGGAGCGGGGTGGGGAATTACTGTCTGAACCTGCTGCGGGGGTTGCTGGAGCTGGATGGCCTTGAGATAGCCGGTTTCGCGGCATCGGCGCGGAAGCTCGACCTGGAGGCCATTGGCAGGCCGTTGCCGCATCGACACCTCCATATTCCGACGCGGGTGATGTATCAGATTTGGTCGGCGTTGGGCTGGCCCAAGGTGGATGCACTGCTGGGCGGTGTCGATGTATATCATGCGACGAATTATTTTCTGCCGCCGGTCAGGCGCGCTAAGCGCGTGTTGACGATTCACGACATTGCGTTTAAGAAACATCCGGAGTTGTGCAGTCCAAAAATCGTCGGCCCCTTCTCGAAGAAGGTCGGGGGTTTTGCGCGCGAGGCGGATGCCGTGATCGCGGATTCGGAAAGCACGAGACAAGACATCATTGAACTTCTGGGGGTGAGCGCGGAGCGAGTACACACCGTGCATCTTGCCGTGGAGGAGGGGATGAAGCCGGTTCTCGAATTGGAAGCCCGCAAACACGTGGCTCAGGTGTACGGCATTCACCATCCGTATTTGCTGTTCGTCGGCACGATTGAGCCGCGAAAAAATATCGTAAACATTGCGCGCGCGTTTCGTTCGATTGAAACCGAATATCCGCACCGGCTGGTACTGGCGGGAGGAAAGGGGTGGTTGTCGGACGAAATTGATACAGAACTCGTATTCGGTTCGTTGGACGAAAAGGAAATGGCCGCGAACCTGATGAAAGCGGAAGAAAAGTTTGGCGAAGACTTGAGCGCAGAAAACATGCTGAACCGGATCAGGCCGCTGGGTTTTGTACAACAAGATGATCTGCCCGCGCTCTACAGTGCAGCCGACGCGCTTGTATTTCCTTCATTCTACGAAGGCTTTGGTCTGCCGATCCTCGAAGCGATGGCGTGTGGCTGTCCCGTGATCACCGCTAATAATTCGTCGCTTCCGGAAGTCGCGGGCGACGCGGCGGAGTATTGCGACGCGAACGACGTCTACAGCATCGCAAACGCGATGCGGCGGGTGCTGGGCCATGCGGCGTTGCGCGAGCAGATGAGTCGAAAGGGTTATGCGCAGGCGGCGAAGTTTTCGTGGCGGAAGACCGCGGAGCAAACCGCGGCGGTTTATCGGAGCGTGAGCGGGTGAAGGTGCTGGTCAACGCGCTCCAGGCGAACAATCGCAGTGGCACCGGTGTGTACGTCATTCAGCTTGGGCAGCGATTGGCGGCATTGGCGGAGCGGGACACGGTTGTGTTCGCGTGGCCTCGCGGATTTCGCGTGCCCCAAGAAGGCCGCCAGCCCAACGCGCAGTTTATTGAGCGGACAGTTTCGACGCCTGGCGCGCGGCTTTGGTACGATCAATGGGGTGTGCGCAGTGATTTGAGTGATACGCGCTCGGACGTGGTCCATTTTCCCGCGAACGTAGGCAGCGTGCTTCCGTTGCGGAACATGGTCGTGACGATTCACGACATGACGTTTTTTCTGCATCCAGAATGGTATCGCTACGAGCGCGCATTGTATTACCGGCGGGCAGTGGCGCGTTCCGCGCACAACGCGGCGCGCATCATTGCGGTGTCCGAAGCGACTGCAAACGACATCACTGAAATCCTGCGCATTCCCCGCGACAAGATCGAGGTGGTGAACCAGGGCGCGCACGAACGGTTCAAACGCGCGTCTGACCCTGCGCAGGCGATAGCCCGCGCGCATTACAAACTGCCGCAACGGTATGTGCTTTACTACGGCACGATCGAGCCGCGGAAGAATCTCGAACGATTGATTCAGGCGTGGACCGCGTATGCGGGAAAGATCGAGCAGGACCTTGTTATTGCGGGGCGCATGGGATGGAAGACGCAGCCGATCCGGGAAGAGGCGGAGCGTTCCCAATACAAGGAACGGATACATTTCCCCGGCTTTATCGAGGACGAGTATCTCCCAGGAGTCATCAGCGCGGCGGACGTTGTCGCGCTACCGAGTCTATACGAAGGATTCGGCAATGCGATTCAGGAAGGCATGGCCTGCGGCGTGCCGGTGCTGACGTCGAACAATTCCAGCATGCCGGAAGTCGCGGGCGGCGCGGCGGTTTTGGTCGATCCGCTCGATCTGGAAGCCATCGCAGACGGGCTGCACCGAATTATCACGGAACAAGCGTTGCGCACGGAGTTGGCCGCGAAAGGCCTCGAACGCGCGAAGCAATTGTCGTGGACGAAGACGGCGGAGGGCGCGTTGCGGGTGTATCGGCAAGTGGCGGGAAGGGGGGGATGATTTTGGATTTTGGATTTTGGATTGGGGAACGCGGAGTGGGTGGACGTATGCCATTTCGAGAGCATTGATTTCCTTTGCCTGTGTGTGGGCGTCAATAACAAATCTCAAATTTGAGATTTCAGATTGGAAGCGCGCGCCGGGGGATTTCCAAAAATTCGGTCCCTGCGTCTTCAATCCAAAATCCAAAATCCGAATTCCCAAATCATGAAGATTGTTCACATTTACAAAGACTTCGATCCGCCCATCCATGGCGGGATGGAGCACCACATGGCGCTGAGCTGCTGGTATCAGCGGCAGTGGGCGGAGGTCGAGGCATTGACGTGCAGCCGTTCGTGGCGGACGCGGGTTGTGGAGCGCGAGGGCACGCGCGTGACCGAGGCGGGGGAGTGGGGGCGGTTCCAGAGCGCGCCTTTGTCGCCGATGTTCGTCCCGCACGTGGGCCGGCTCCGCGCGGATATCGCCGTGGTGCATGTGCCGAATCCGACGGCGGAGATTGCCTGGCTGCTTGCGCGACCCGCGGCGAAACTGGTGGTGCGATACCAGAGCGACGTGGTGCGGCAAGCCTCCGCAATGCGGCTTTACGCTCCGTTGCAACGAAAATTTTTGGCCCGCGCGGATTTGATTTTGGTAGCGAGCGAACAATATCTCAATACGTCCGGCATGTTGCGACAGTTTCGGGACAAGTGCCGCGTCGTCCCGTTGGGCATACTCCCGGATGAATTTGCGGTGAAACGCCCCGGTGAAGTGGAGGCAACCCGCGCGCGATATGGTGGAAGGTTCGTACTATTCAGTGGCCGACACCGGTACTACAAGGGTTTGGAATACCTTGTTCGCGCGGCAAAGGATATCAACGCACCGGTCGTTATTGCCGGGGAGGGGCCGGAAAGGTCGCGAACCGAGGCACTGGCACGGGATTTGGGAGTGCCCGTAGACTTTCCCGGCGCGCTGACTCACGACGAGTTAGTTGCGCATTTGCACGGCTGCGAAGTATTCGCATTTCCCTCGATTGCCCGCAGTGAGGCCTATGGCATCGCGATGCTCGAAGCCCACGCAGCAGGAAAGCCCGTCGTGGCGACGACCCTGGGCACGGGAGTCGAGTTCGTCAATCTCGATGGAAAGACCGGTTTGAATGTTTCTCCCCGCGATGCGCCCGCGCTTGCATCCGCGATCAACCGACTGCTTGCTGACAACGCACTACGGGCTGAAATGGGGACGTTTGCGAAGCATCGTGTGGAAACGGAATTGCACGCGGAAACCATCGCGCGCGCCGAATACGTGTTGTACCAAGAATTGCTGGATGCGGACCGTGCATTCTGATAGCGACTTGGAAAAGTTCTTCAGCGCGGACAGGGTTGGCGTGGTAGTGAAACGGCACAAGGCAGCTGCAACGGCGAACAATGTCACGGGTAATTACTGGACACGCGACGCCATCTGTGCCAGAATCTGCCCGGAGGGAATTGGGCATGGTCGGAAATCCCCAGGAAGAGTTTGAGCATATTGATGCCGACGCCGTGTGCGAAGCGTGCGCCAACGTGAATCCAACTGGCACGCTGCTCTGCAAGGTGTGCGGAAACAACTTGCGGGACCAGCGCGCGCGCCGCATGCAGGCCGGCGGCCCGGTTGTGATCGAAAAGCCATCTGTTGAGATTGGACGCATCTTGCGGGGTGTGGGCGCGGTCCTCGCCATCCTGATTCTTGGAATTGTGGCATTGAATGTGCAGTCCATCGAAGAGTGGATGACATCTGGAATTGAAGCGCAAGCGCAAACCGCCGAGGGCGTGCGCCCGGAAATCTATTGGGCAGAACCGGAAGCCTCTCGATTCGCCGAAATGGCCGCGACGCTCGAGGCGAACCCGGTCACCATCGAGCAGGCGTCGGTCGTGCCATCCGGGTCGGCGGCGGCGTCATTCGACGGGTTTTATGTGCTTAAGCGTAGTACCGATCCAACGGCAACGGTGCTGGGTTCGGCGATAGTGCGGACCAGCGGACCGACCGTCTATTTTGTGGCCAAGCTCGCAGGCGGTACGGAGATTCGCGGGGAGGGCACTCAGAACTCGGCGAAGCTGGCTGAAGCGATCAATATAGGAGCGCGCGACCCCGACGGCACGATCATTAGAGCGTTAGGATTTGCGCAGATGCAGGCCACAGGCGAGTTGATCTGCTCGGGCATGTTCGGCGAGCAGGATTATACCGCGGATGCGGTGGCAATTCCCATTCCGGCGGATCTGACAACGATTCCCGAACCGATCCAGGATGAGGCGCCCAGCGAGGCGTTGATCGATCCTATTGAGGCCGTGGATGAAGCTGCGGCGGAGGCGGCGCCGGCTCAGCCGTAAATTTTGCAAGGCTTCTGCACGTCACGTCCGGCGCGGAAACGCGCCGCTACTTATTTTCTGGAGGAACCCATGTTTTATTCGTATGCCGGGCGTGCGTTGATTTGCGGCGCCATGTTCCTGTCGTTTATATCAATCGCCCATGGCGAGACACGTTATCCGCTCACGGTCGTACCATCCGAAACCAAGGTTGAAGAAGACCCGGTTACCGGCGCCGTTTTGACCTATATCACTACCAATGCCGCCGCGGACACAAACCTGTATTTTCATGAACGGTCCTGGTCGATGGATGGCTCCTTTGTCCTTTACTATTCTGATCGCGCGCCAAGAGGGCTGATGGGTTGCCTCTTGGCGACGGGCGAACTATTTCATGTGACAAGTCCGTCTGGCGAGGTAGGCGCCGCAACCGCGGCGTTAAAGAAAAACAGTATATTCGCGATGCGCGGCAACGACGTGTTGGAACTGACCATCGAAGTAAAGTTGGCGAAAAACCCCAAACGGAAACGTTCCACCGCGTCCGTCATAGAGCGCGTAATCACCACTTTGCCGCCGTGTACAGGATCAACGTCGCTGAACGAAAACTGTGACGGTACGAAGTTGGCCATCGGACGCGAAGGCTCGCCCGCGGGAAGCAATCCTGTCGTGCTTGTAATTGATCAGGCGACAGGCGACATCAAAGAAGCCTGTCGCGTTCCGTCGCCCCCGCAATTCATGAACCACGTGCAATGGAGCCAGACCAGCGCGAATCTTTTGAGTTTTGCGGCGGTGTATCCTCGGATCAATGTGGTGAATACGGACACTGGCGAAGTCACCTCGCCCTATGACCAACTCCGGGATGAACTGGTGACGCACGAGCACTGGTGGGTTAATGATCAGATCGTTTTTTGCAGCGGCGCCCATCCGCAGCCATCCGAAGACTCGCATGTGAAAGTTGTGGACGCAAAGACCGGCGAGACTCGGATTCTCGCCGCGGGCAGTTGGTGGCCATCGGGATCGGATGAGGAAGTAGCCAAACAAAACTATTGGCATTGCTCCGGCAGTCCGGATGGACGGTGGGTCGCCGCGGACAACTGGCACGGTGACATTACGGTGATTGAAGGCAAAAACGCGCGCCCGATTCCATTGACGCCGGGCCATCGCAACTATGGCAGCGGCGATCATCCGCACGTGGGCTGGGACCGTAAAGGTGAGCAGGTGATTTTTACCTCGCACAAGCAGGGCAGCGCCGACGTGTGTATTGCCACGATTCCGAAAGCACTGCAGGACGCGAACACAACCAAGGCGATCGCGCAGTGAAAACCAAACAGTACCGTGCCGCGGGCGGCGTGGTGTTGGATGAACGGAGAAAAGTCCTGTTGCTGGTGCGCGACGTGGTCCGTGATGGCGCGGCGGTACACGAAGTCCGGTTGCCGAAAGGCCACATCGACGAGGGAGAAAGCGACGAGCAGGCGGCGATACGCGAAACCTGCGAGGAATCGGGGTATTGTTGCCTGAAAATTACGGCTGATTTGGGATGGTCTCGCAGTGAATATTCGCACAAGGGCAAAGAGTATGTTCGGGACGAGCATTTTTTTCTCATGCGGTTGACGTCTGCGGAATGGCGCGGACCAGACGTGAATCCCGATTCTGAGGAAGCGCTGTTTAGCGTGCGGTGGGCGCAAGATCTCGCGGATGCGCAGCGTCTGCTTACGTATGAGAGCGAGAAGAATTTTGCCGCGCGAGCGGCGGAGGCTGTTTAATATGTCCGGTCGGTTACGAAGTGGGAGGGCGCGCTTCCCCGCGCGCTATGGGTTAACTGTTGGTATGTGGCAAGGATTTGTGGAAGAGCGGCCTTGAGAAATCCAATGAGGATTGACCGTGAACGAGTTTGAAGCCTATGACCTGATGAAGTTCATCCAGCAGGGCGGAATACTGATGTGGCCGATCATGGCCTGTTCGGTGCTTGCTCTTGCGATTACGTTGGAACGCTTCTACCGTCTGAACCGCGCGCGCAAAGGCATGCGCGAGTTGATGGACGCCGTGCGCGAGGTATTGCGCCAAGGCCGCGTGCAGGAGGCCATCACGCTTTGTGACGAAGCGGATACATCTCTCGGCCGAATCCTTAAAGCGGGCCTGCTCAAACACAATCGCAGCAAGGCGGACATTCGCGAGGCCATCGAAGACGCGGGCCGGCTCGAAGTTCCGCGCCTTGAACGATATCTCGGCGCACTCGCGACGTGTACGACGGTGGCGCCGATGCTCGGATTGCTGGGTACGGTGCAGGGCATGATCAAATGCTTTGTGGAAATTGAGCACAAGGCGGGCCAGGTCAATCCCTCCGATCTCGCCGAAGGCATCGGGAACGCCCTCATCACGACGGGGGCGGGTCTCACAGTGGCGATTCCGGCGCTGGTGGCCTACAATTACCTTGTCTCGGTGGTACAGACGCTCGTGCTGGAAATGGAAATCAGCTCATCGGAAATGCTCGAACTGCTCGTACACGAATTGCCCGAGCGGTGATGGGGAACGGTCATGAACTTTCGCGCGCCAGGGGCTGAAAAGCACCGCGTCAAGGCCGTCCTTGATCTCACGCCGATCATCGATGTGGTGTTCAATCTCATCATTTTCTTCATGTTGTCATCGACCTTCGTGGTCCAAAGCTCGATCCAGATTCAGACGCCGGAAGCCGAGGGGACGCGCCAGCTCGAAGCCAAGGACCTTTCCGTCACACTTCTATTCGGCGAAGGTGGCCCAGACGGGTTGGGCCGAATCTATGTGGACACTGAGGAAATGATGACCTGGGACGCGCTTTCGGAGCGGTTGGCGCGTGAGATGAGTGAGCAACCCAATTCGCTAATCCTCGTGCGACCGGATGCGCGCATTGAAACCGGCAGGTTGGTGCGCGTGCTTGGAATCGCGTCGCAGGTCGGCGTGAAACACTACGCCATTGCCGCTCAACCGCCGGAGACGGCGGAGTAAGGCGCGGTCATGGCGCGTGATCGGATTTTTGTCACTACGCTGAGCGCGTCTGTCGTGATCCATCTTTCGATGATCACGTTGTTCTCGATCTACGTGCTCATTCCCGTGAAGCGACCCCAATACTACGAATTCGATATTGTTGATCCCGTAACGCACGAATCGGTCATCCGCAGACCGCTTGAAGACCTTCGCATGCCCTCGTTCGATGATGTTCTACGCAACGGAACGGGAAGCGCCGAGTCCGTTCTGCCTGGGCCTGATCTCAGTCTGAATGCGCCGCCTGAACTTGCAACCCTGTTGCCGGACATTGCCCTTCCGTCGCTCGATATGGCGCAACTGGAGCGATCAGAAATGATTGTATCCAGTTTGCGTATTCGCTCCGAGTTTGAAGCGGACCGCGGGCAGGACGCGTGGGGGCGCTTTCTATCGGGCATCGGAAAACTGGACGACCGGTTGCGCGAGTTTAGTCCGTTCGAGTCGATTGTTCCCGGCGAAGCAGAAAAAAACGAACGCGAACCCATAGCACGTCCCGCGGAAGGACTTGCGATGTATGTCGAGTGGGTTGGGGAACCCAATGATCGCGAATTAATGTTTTCCGCGCCGATTGCGTCACTGTGGCGCATTGACCCTCGCACGATGCGCGAACCCATCGCGGTGCCTTTCAAGGTGAATGCTGAAGGTAAAGTCGTACTCGTTCTTGCGCCGCCCTCGGACGAAGGAGAAGTAACCGCCGAAGTGGGGGCGGCGCTGGAGAATTTTCAGTTCGCGCCACTTACCACTGAAGTTTTGCGCGACCAATACGGCACACTGGTGATCGCGCCGGAGCGCGGCCGGTGATCCCGCTCGAACTCAAGTGGGCGCTTCTGTTATACACAGGGGTGATCGCGGTCATTGCGTTGGTTATCTGGGTGTACACGGAACTCACGGTCCGTCGACCACATCGGTACCTTGGCCAACAGTTTCTGTGGCGCTGCACGTTTTGCGGGTACACGTACCTTGATGAATCCAGCAGCGAACTTTCCAAGTGCCCCCGTTGTGAGAGCCTTGTCGCTTCAACTGACGCGAACGCGAGATTGGCGCCAGCCACCCCGCCTGGGCAGATCGAATCCGCCGAAGACGCGGGAAAAAATACCTCGCGAAGAAAACGGCCGCATCAACGCCGGCGCGGACCGCGGCGGCGCTGATTCCAATTTTGCAGCCAGCGCTTTTTACCCCTGCTTAAGCAACCGATCGAAATAGTCTATCGTCTTGCGCAGCCCATCCTTGAGCGCGATGGTTGGCTGCCAATTGAGCTTGTCTTTCGCCAGGGAAATGTCCGGTTGCCTGCGCACGGGGTCATCTTGCGGAAGCGGGCGATAATCGATCTTCGATCTGCTGCCTGTCATCGAGAGCACTTCATTGGCCAATTCCGCGATGGTGAATTCGCCCGGATTGCCGAGGTTTACTGGACCGATGAAATCATCGTTATCCATCAGGGCAATGAGGCCTGTCGCAAGATCGTCGACATAGCAAAAGCTGCGCGTCTGCTTGCCTTCGCCATAGATGGTAATTGGATCGCCACGCAAGGCCTGCACAATGAAATTGCTCACCACGCGGCCATCGTCCGGCGACATGCGCGGACCGTAGGTGTTGAAGATGCGCGCGACACGAATGTCCACGGCGTTTTGCCGGTGGTAGTCAAAAAACAGCGTTTCCGCGACGCGCTTGCCCTCGTCGTAGCAACTGCGGATGCCAATCGTGTTCACGTTGCCCCAATACGACTCGACCTGGGGATGCACATGGGGATCGCCGTAAACTTCCGAGGTTGACGCCTGCAATATGCGCGCCTTTACGCGGCGCGCAAGACCGAGCATGTTCATCGCGCCCATGACATTCGTCTTCACGGTTTTGATTGGATTGTACTGGTAATGCACGGGCGACGCCGGACACGCCATGTTATAGACGCGATCAACCTCCAGGAGGATCGGCTCAATGACGTCGTGCCGGATGAGTTCGAAGCGGGGATGTTGGAGAAGATGCTCGATATTGTTTTTGTTTCCGGTGAAAAAATTGTCGAGGCAGAGCACCTCTTCGCCGCGGTCCAGCAGGCGCTCGCAAAGATGCGAGCCAATAAAACCCGCGCCGCCCGTAATCAGATTCACATAACGAATGGTCAAACCCTCCTTCCGTCCAGAAACACAAATCGGCCACAACGCGCGTGGCCGGAAAGCAAGGTCCGATGGATCAGAACCCGGCGACACAGTCCCCAGCCGCCGAGGCGCAGCAGTATCCCCGAACGTGCTGATATTTGTCAAGAGTTTCTCCGTGTGCCATACGCGCGATGACACGTCGTCCACTCCAAAGCGTTTGATAACTGTGCCCCAAATACTTACCATAGCGCCTTCCTGAGCGAAATCTGGGGCCTCGGCAAGGGGTGAGGGCCCGGAATTCGCTCAAAAACAGTCTGCAACAGGTGTGATTTCATGTCGAAGCCGGAAAAGCGCGCCCTTATCACGGGCATCACAGGGCAGGATGGGTCCTACCTCGCGGAGTTCCTGCTCGAACAGAACTACGATGTCTACGGCATCGTGCGGCGTTCGAGCACGGAAACTTTCGAGCGCATCAAACAAATCAAGGATCGCGTCACGCTGGTTCAGGCGGACCTTACGGACCAGGTATCGATCATCGACGTGATGCGTGAGACGCAGCCGCACGAGGTCTACAACCTTGCCGCGCAATCCTTTGTTCCGACGTCGTGGAAGCAGCCGATACTGACTGGGGATGTGACTGCGCTTGGGGTCACGCGTTGTCTTGAAGCCATACGCGTGCTGGATAAATCGATCAAGTTTTACCAGGCGTCGTCGAGTGAGATGTTTGGTGACGTGCGTGAAACGCCGCAGACGGAAAACACGCCCTTCTATCCGCGCAGCCCTTACGGCGTGGCAAAAGTCTATGGACATTGGATCACGGTCAACTATCGCGAGAGCTACAATTTGTTCGCCGCGTCGGGAATCTTGTTCAATCATGAGTCTCCGCGCCGCGGGTTGGAATTTGTAACGCGCAAAGTGAGCGATGGCGTGGCGCGCATCAAGCTGGGCGTGGCCAAAGACCTCCATCTTGGGAACCTCGAAGCAAAGCGCGACTGGGGATACGCCAAAGATTACGTGCGCGCAATGTGGCTGATGATGCAACAGGAGAAGGCGGACGACTACGTCATTGCCACGGGGCAGCAGCATACGGTGCAGGAGATGTGCGAGATAGCGTTTTCACATGCCGGCCTGGATTGGAAGCAGTATGTCGTGACCGATCCGAAATTTTACCGGCCGGCCGAGGTACACACCCTGCTTGGGAATGGCATCAGGGCGAAGAAGGAAATCGGATGGGAACCGCAAACGACATTCGCGGAATTGATCCAGATGATGGTGGACGCTGATCTCGGGCGGGTGAGATCGGAAATCGCGCGGGGAAACGAGTAGTACGCATTCGTGCGGCAAACACTTATCCGCCACGCAGTTCCTTTAGCCGTACCGATTAGACAGGGGGCCGTGGACTAAAGGTGAAAGTCTCCATTGTCATACCCGCCCACAATTCCGCCGCCACGCTCGGCGAATGCCTGACAGCATGCCTCAAACAAACCTATCCCGATTGCGAAATCATCGTTGTGGATGACGGATCGACGGACAACACCGCCGGGGTAGCGCAAGCATTTCCAGTTACGCTGGTGCGGCAAGCACGGCGCGGACCGGCAGCGGCGCGCAATACTGGAGCAAATGCAGCGACAGGGGTAGTCGTCGCTTTTACCGATTCAGACTGCATAGCGCACGGCGATTGGATTGAACGGTTGATCGCCGGGTTCACGGGGGACATTCGGGCCGTGGGCGGGACGTACGGGATTGCGAATCCCCACAGCGCGTTGGCACGGCTTATCCACGCGGAGATACAGCTTCGCCACGCGCGATATGGGGATCAAGTCGACTTTGCCGGCTCTTATAACATGGCCGTCGAACGCGAAGCGTTTCTCGAACTGAACGGATTCGATGAGGACTTCCGGTCAGCCTCCGCGGAAGACAATGATCTTTGTTACCGTTTATTGGATTCGGGACGCGGAATCCGGTTTGTACGCGAGGCAATAGTTGACCATTATCATCCCGTGCGATTGAGGCCGTATCTCGTGACGCAGGCGCGCCACGGTTTTTGGCGCGCGAAACTCTATGCGAAGCATCCGGGACGCAAAAGCGGAGATCGATATGCGGGCGGATTGGAATTGTGGTTGCCTGTGGTTGCGATCGTTTTGGTTGCGAACGCGCTCATATTAATGCTGTTTCTAAACCTGCCATTGCTCATCGCGTGCGCGGGCGGACTTCTTCTGTTGTTTTTCTATCGCGTGAATACCGCCTGGCAGATTACCCGCGCCGATAATTCGATGCCGCTGCTCTATTCCGCGTGGACCTTGTGGCTCCGCGATTTCGCCCGTGGAATCGGGATAGCGCGCGGCGTGTGGCATTTTCTTATTCTGCGCAGGGTCACCGCATAATGCCGCGCGTGCTGGTCATCATTCCCGCGTACAACGAGCAGGAGACGATTGGCGCGGTGTTACATTCACTGAAAGCGCATGCGCCCGGTTATGACGTGCTTGTCGTGGACGACGGCTCGCGAGACAACACGGCGGCGGTGGTGCGAAGCGCGGGCGTCGAACTTATCCGCTTGCCGCTTAACCTGGGCATCGGGGGAGCAATGCAGACGGGTTTCAAGTACGCGTGGCGCGCGGGCTACGACGTGGCCGTGCAATGCGACGCCGATGGACAGCACCCGGTCGAGAACATTTCCATGTTGGTCGAGCGGCTCGCCGAAAGCGGCGCGGACATGGTCATCGGTTCGCGCTATGTCTCCAGCACGGAATACACGCCG
Source organism: Candidatus Hydrogenedentota bacterium (assembly GCA_034408725.1). Lineage (GTDB taxonomy): Bacteria > Hydrogenedentota > Hydrogenedentia > Hydrogenedentales > SLHB01 > JABWCD01. The sequence continues at coordinate 31,260 of JAWXCN010000049.1, read as the reverse complement.
TCGTTTTACCGGCGCGTGGGCAAGTCCATTTTGTCGCGCATCGTGGATTTTTTCATCGGTGGCGGCATTACGGATACGACAAGCGGGTTTCGCGCCATCAACCGCAGGGCGTTGGACGTGCTCGCGAGGCACTATCCCGAGGACTATCCCGAAGCGGAAGTATTGGTGATTCTTCACCGCTCCGGATTGACCGCCATCGAAGTGCCGGTGCAGATGCACGCGCGGCAGGGCGGCGAATCCTCGATACGATGGCCGCAGGCGGTTTATTATATGGCGAAAGTCGTGCTCGCCATTTTCATAGACATGTTCCGCAAGTTCATGAGAACTCCAGGAGAGGAATGATGACCGGTTACGAGCAAGTGGGTATTCAACTGCAACACCGCATCGGAATTCTGGCGCTGAGCATGTTGCTGATGTTGCTGGTGCTGGATCTCGTGCGCCGTGGCTGGCTGAAAGAACGGTACGCGCTCCTGTGGCTGGGTACGGCGGGGCTCAGTCTGCTGGTGGGTGCGTTCCCCGGGGTGATTGTTGCCGCCGCAAACGTATTTCATTTTCAATATTTGACGGTGCTGTTTTCGGTGTACTTCGTTTTTACGCTGGGTTTGATCATGAGTTTTAGCGTCGTGATTTCGCGGTTGGCGGACCGCAACCGTGAATTGACGCAAGAGCTGGCATTGCTGGCGCATACGGTCGAACGCCTGGAGCAGCGTGTTGAGCGGGCGAGCTGAGAGATTGCTGTACGCCGCCGCGGCAACGTGGATTGCCGCCGGCATGGCGTGGTACGCATACGCATTCATCCGCGATTTCTACGCAGCGAACCAGCATGCGATTGCGAAAGCGATTGAGATGATCCGGTAGAAGCTGCGAAAGCGGTTTTTAGAATGGTGAGAGTAAGCGATTCGGCCCAACGCGGTGTCTACGCTACCCGCTTCGCCACCGCACTCCAAGGCGCGCTAGCCGAGATCGAACAGCATAACTTCGGTATCCGTCGCGGCGTTCACAAGAATGGCATCGTCGTTCGACACCGATGCGGCATCCGAAGTCTCGAGTTCGACACCGTTCACATGCGCAAACCCGCGAATGACCTGTATCCATGCGTGGCGTCCCGGCGCGAGGCTATACGGCAAAGTCTGTCCCGCGCGCATCGCCGCCAGATGCACGCGGGTGTCCTGGTTGATCTGCATTGATCCATCGCGCGCATCCTCGGACGCGATCACCTGCCAATATCCCTGTTTTCCCTGCGGCGCAAACGAGCGTTCCTCGTAGCTGGGTTCGACGCTATCTCGGCCTGGAAGAATCCAAATTTGGTACAGGTGAACGGGTTCTTCTTTCGAAGCGTTAAACTCGCTATGGGTCACGCCCGTTCCCGCGGACATGCGCTGCAATGAACCCGCCTTCAATACGGGGCCGTTGCCCATGCTGTCCTTATGCTGCAACGCCCCGCTCAAAACATACGTGATGATTTCCATGTCTTTGTGCGGGTGGGTTCCGAAGCCTCGGCCAGGCGCGACGACATCTTCATTGATCACGCGCAGGGCACGGAATCCCATGTGTTTGGGGTCCTGATACGTGCTGAAGGAAAACGTGTGATACGAGTCAAGCCAGCCGTGGTTGGCATGGCCGCGTTCGTTGGCTTTACGCACGGTAATCATAGGGGTCCTCCTCCAATGCAATCAGAAACGGACTATTCTCAACTTCATCAGCATATACTTTATTCCGGTTTCGCATTCGGGCTGTTTACGATGGTGATCTTGCGCAGGAGAAAATCATGCCGTTACCGGTTGCGTTTGTGGGGTTTCATCACGGGCACGCATTTTCACTTTACCGGGATTTGGAAGAACATCCCGGAGTGGAAATTGTTGCTGCCTGCGAGGAAGACCCGGCGGCGCGCGACGCGGCCACGGGCCGCGGCATTACAATTACCCATACGTCCTACGAAGCGATGCTGCGAGAGGTTCCGTGCGAGGCCGTCGCGTGCTGTGAATGGTATGGCATGCGCGGGCCCAGGTTGATTCAGGCTCTTGAAGCAGGCAAACACGTTATTTGCGACAAACCTCTTTGTGTTTCGCTCGACGAGTTGGCGCGCATGGAAAAAACCAGCGAGTCCAAGCACCTCAAAATCGGGTGCCAATTGCCGATGCCCTACCATTCACCATTTGTCACCGCGCGCACATTGATAGTTTCCGGGGCAATCGGCGAGGTTCAGAGCGTGACTTTTAACGGCGCGCACGCGTTGAACTACGAAGGGCGGCCCTCGTGGATGTTCGACGAACAGAAGTACGGCGGCACCATCAACGATATCGCCGTGCATGGAATCGATGCGCTACCTTGGCTAACGGGCCGGAAGTTCGCAGCGGTTATCGCGGCGCGCACCTGGTCCACGCGCGAAAACGCTGCTACCTCCGAGCGCGGGAAGTTCAAGGATGGCGGTGTTGTCTTGTTCACGCTCGACAATGGGGGAGCCGCATACGGGGACGTTTCATGGTTAAGTCCGGAAGGCGCTAAATATGGCGTGCCGTTCTATTGGCGGTTTACGGTTCATGGGGACGCGGGCGCGCTGGAAACGTCGTGGCACGCGGACCATGTGGCGCTGCACGCGCGTGACGCAATCGAAGTACACAAGGAACCGCTGAGAGGTGTGGAGGGGGCAACGTATATTGGGGATTGGCTGTTGGATATCGCCAACACGCCAGCGAAAGACAGGTTGCATACCGAACGGATCATTGCGAGCAGCCGCGTGGCGTTGCTTGCGCAGCACGCCGCGGATAGCGGTAAGCGCGATCTGCCGGTGTAGAGGGATTTTGGATTTTAGATTGAGAGCAACGCAATCACGATTTGTGATGATAGTAGTTTTCGTGCTTTGTAAATCGCGATTATTTTCGTGCATGAGGGAAGGTTGATTGTGATAAACAGCCAAAGCGGCGCCTTGAGGGGCCGCCGCAGTCCAAATAGGCTTCCTACTAAAACTTGGTGTTTGGAATGAGGACTATTTGGACTGCGGTGGCGGAGCGGGTAGCGTAGACACCGCTTTGGCTGTTTATAGGAGTGGACTTTGGGCGCGAACGGTAAAGGTAGGTTGATTGTGATAAACAGCCAAAGCGGCGCCTTGAGGGCCGCCGCAGTCCAAATAGGCTTCTTGCTGAAACGTGGTTTTGTGTGGAGGACCATTTGGACTGCGGTGGCGAAGCGGGTAGCATAGACACCGCTTTGGCTGCTCATACCTGACGACTCTGGCGACTTCTTGCCGATGAGGAACGCAAACAAACGGCCCGCGCACCGGATTACGATGCGCGGGCCGTACAATTATTGGCGTGTGTTTAGTGGCCGTGACCGGCGTGCGAGTCCGCGGCGCCGGGTTTTTCTTTTTTCGGAATATCGGTGATAAGGCATTCGGTCGTGATGAAGATTCCCGCAACACTGACCGCGTTTCGCAACGCGGCGCAGATTACTTTCGCGGGATCGATGATGCCGGCTTTCACCATGTCGGTATATTCGCTGTTGGCCGCATCGAACCCGATGCCGCTCTTGCTTTCTGCAACCTGTCGTACGACTACAGAGCCTTCCATGCCGGCGTTTTCGGCGATCTGCGCGAGGGGCGCGCCGAGTGCGTGGGAGACGATCTTCGCGCCGATGGCTTCTTCGCCTTCGAGCTTGATCGACTTGAGCTTTTCGCGCGCGGCGAGCAACGCCGTTCCACCACCGGCCACAAAACCTTCTTCGATGGCCGCGCGGGTTGCGTTCAATGCGTCATCGGTGCGCGCCTTTTTTTCTTTCAACGCGATCTCGGTGGGTGCGCCAACCTTGATTACGGCGACACCGCCCGCAAGCTTTGCGAGGCGTTCCTGGAGTTTTTCGCGGTCGTAATCCGAGGTGGTCGTCTCGATGGCCTTGCGAATCTGCTCGCACCGGCCCAGGATGTCTTTCTTGTTGCCGCCGCCTTCGACGATCGTGGTATTGTCCTTGTTAATGAACACCCGCTTGGCGCGGCCCACGTCCTTAAGCGTAATGTTTTCGAGCTTGGTGCCCAGGTCTTCGCTGATGTACTGCCCGCCGGTAAGGACGGCGATGTCGCGCAAGACTTCCTTCCGGCGATCGCCAAATGCGGGGGCCTTCACGGCGCAGACGTTAAGCGTTCCGCGCAGCCGGTTCACGACCAGCGTGGCGAGCGCTTCACCTTCGACATCTTCCGCGATAATTAGCAACGGCTTTCCGGATTGCGCCGTCGCCTGCAAGAGCGGGATGATTTCCTGGAGCGAACTGATTTTCTTCTCGTAAGCGAGGATATAACAGTCTTCAAGTTCCGTCGACATGTTTTCCGGTCTCGTCACGAAATACGGGGACAGGAAACCACGATCGAACTGCATGCCGTCCACGACTTCAAGCTCGCTCGTAAGCCCCTTGCCCTCTTCGATGGTGACAACACCGTCTTCGCCGACCGCGGCGATGGCTTTTGCGATCATCTCTCCGATTTCGGTGTCCCCATTCGCGGAAATCGTCGCCACGTGGACGATCTCTTCGTTGTTCTTCACCTTCTTGCTCGCGCTCTGAATGGCTTCGGTTACGACCGCAAGCGCCTTCTCCATGCCGCGCTTGAGATACATCGGGTTGGCGCCCGAAGTCACGTGCTTCATTCCCTCATGGATCATGTCCTGCACCAGCACCGTTGCCGTGGTTGTACCGTCACCTGCGGTGTCCTGCGTTTTGCTTGCCGCTTCGCGGACCATGCGCGCGCCCATATTTTCATAGGGGTTCTTCAATTCGACTTCTTTCGCGACCGTTACACCGTCTTTGGTGATGTTCGGGGCGCCGAAGGATTTCTCGATAACGACGTTCCGGCCCTTGGGACCGAGGGTCGCTTTGACCGCATTTGCGAGGATATCAGCGCCCTTCAACAATGCAGTTCGGGCTTCCTGATCGAAGGCCAACTGTTTCGCCATGATCGTATCTCCTTTTCTTACAGGTAGTTAGTTCATTTCTACGGCTAGCGCCGGACATTGAGTATTAGCACTCTGCCTTATCGAGTGCTGATAGAAAAATTATCCTAGCATACACCCCAATGAACCGTCAAGACGCTACCGCCAAACTCCCAATGCAACGGCTATGGCTCGCGGGTATACTTGTGCGCGCACCAGGCCTTATTTCCTCGATACTTGTAGAAAGGGATAGACCAGCATGGCGAAGTCCTCGATCACCGCGGAGGACCGCCGCTTGCGGGAGGCGCACGCGCGCACCCGGAACTGGCAGCGGTGGGGTCCGTACCTGAGCGAGCGGCAGTGGGGAACCGTCCGCGAAGACTATTCCGCCAACGGGGAGTGCTGGGAGTATTTCCCACACGATCATGCGCGCAGCCGCGCGTTCCGCTGGGGGGAGGACGGGTTGCTGGGCATCACGGATCGGGAATGCCGGCTGTGCTTTTGTCTGGGGCTGTGGAACGAGAAGGACCCAATTCTGAAGGAGCGGCTCTACGGACTGACGGGCCCCGAAGGCAACCACGGCGAAGACGTGAAAGAGCTGTACTACTATCTCGACTCGACGCCGACCCATTCCTATATGAAGGCGCTATACAAGTACCCCCAGGCGCAATTCCCCTATGCTCAGTTGCTTGGAGAGAACCAGGAACGAGGCAGGCACGAGCGCGAATTTGAGTTGCTCGACACGGGGATTTTTGACAATGACCACTACTTCGACGTGTTCGCAGAATATGCGAAGGCATCGCCTGACGACATCCTTATCCGCGTGACAATTGCGAACCGGGGCGATACGGCGGCCCCGATCCACGTGCTGCCGCAGGTTTGGTTTCGCAATACCTGGTCGTGGGGATGCCGGCACGAAGGATGTTGGGTGAAGCCATCGATGCGGCTGGAAGACGGCGTGGTCGCCGCGCGGCACGTGACATTTGGCAAATACTATTTCTTTGCGGAGGCCGGACCCGGCGCGCAGCCTGCGCGTTGGCTTTTCACTGAAAACGAAACCAACGCCCGGAAGCTGTTCGGTGTGGATGGACCACGCCATGCCCGCGACGCCTTTCACGACTATGTCGTCCATGACGATGAAGACGCCGTGAACGCGAATCTTACGGGAACGAAAGCGGCGCGACATTACGCGCTGGAGGTGCCCGCGGGCGGCGAGATTGTGCTTAAATTCCGGCTTGTCGCAGAGGCAGATGCGGAAAAAAACGCGGCGCTCGGCCCCGGGTTTGACGAGGTGTTTACCCAGCGCATCAAGGAAGCGGACGCGTTCTATGCGCCCCGCTTATCCCATATCGAGGACAATGAACAGCGCAACGTTGCGCGGCAGGCGTATGCTGGCTTGTTATGGTCCAAACAATTTTACCATTACATCCTGCGCGACTGGATCGAAGGCGACCCGGACCAGCCGGAACCGCCTGCGTCGCGCCTTGATGGCCGCAACGCCGAATGGCCGCATTTGTACGCGCGCGACATTATCTCGATGCCGGATAAGTGGGAGTATCCGTGGTTTGCCGCGTGGGACCTCGCGTTTCACATGGTGCCGATGGCGGTCGTGGATCCCGAATTTGCGAAAGAGCAGCTCGTCCTGTTTCTGCGCGAATGGTACATGCATCCAAACGGCCAGCTACCGGCGTATGAGTTTGCATTTGGCGACGTGAACCCGCCGGTACACGCCTGGGCCTGCTGGCGCGTGTACAAGATGACTGGTCCACGCGGGCAGCGCGATACTCAATTCCTCGCGCGGACGTTTCAAAAGCTGGTGATGAACTTCACGTGGTGGGTCAACCGGAAGGACCCCGAAGGCAAGAACATTTTCGCGGGCGGGTTCCTCGGATTGGACAACATTGGCGTGTTTGACCGATCCAAACCGTTGCCGACGGGTGGAAACCTCGAACAGGCCGATGGAACAGCGTGGATGGCGTTCTACTGTTCAACCATGCTTTCAATGGCCCTCGAGCTCGCGCAGACCGATCCCGCGTATGAGGACATGGCGTCGAAATTTTTTGAGCACTTTGTGCATATCACGGATGCGATGAACACGCTTGGCGGCACCGGATTGTGGGACGATGAAGACGGGTTCTACTACGATGAATTACGCCTTGTCGGCAGGGCGATTCCGTTGAAAGTGCGATCGCTCGTGGGCGTAATCCCGTTGTTTGCGGTGGAATTGCTCGAAAAAGAAGTTATCGATCAATTGCCGGGGTTCGCGAAACGGATGAACTGGTTTCTGGAAAACCGGAAAGACCTGGCGAGGCATATTTCCTACATGGCGGAAGACGGCCACGGCGTTGACCGGCACAAGCACCGTTTGCTCGCAATACCATCGCGTGAACGCCTCGAACGCGTGCTGAAAATCCTGCTGGACGAGGATGAGTTTCTCGCGCCTCACGGCATACGCGCGCTCTCGCGCGTACACAAGGATCACCCATATGTGATCAATGTGGACGGCGAGGAGTACCGCGTTGCGTATGCGCCCGGCGAATCGGACACGGGCCTTTTCGGGGGCAACTCGAACTGGCGCGGACCGATCTGGTTCCCGTTGAATTATCTTCTTGTAGAGGCGCTGGAACGTTACCACCATTTCTACGGCGAAGATTTGAAAGTTGAATGCCCGACCGGTTCGGGGCAGATGATGAATCTCCAGCAAGTTGCCAACGAACTCGCGATGCGCCTCACGTCCTTATTCGCACCGGCTGACAATGGGCGGCGTCCGTGCCATGGAGATGAGACGCGGTATGCCACCGATCCGCATTGGAAAGAGCTTGTGCTGTTCTACGAGTATTTCCACGGCGACACGGGCCGCGGCATGGGCGCGAGCCATCAAACCGGGTGGACGGCGCTCGCGGCACGATTGCTCAACATGACAGCGTCACCGATCTGCGAACCCGACCGCGTGGCATCGAAAATAGTGCGGCCCAGTGGATAAAACATTGTCGAGCCGCGTTGTGGGTCGTGGCTGATAGTTTGCGGCAGTTGTTGGTAAGTTCGACGTTCCATTCGCTCTCCAGATTCCTCGCTCGCCGCTCGGAATGACGTGGGGGGAGTAATCTTCATTTCGTGTTCATGCTCTTACTCGTAATTGTAATCTTTATCGTACTCGTACTCGCAAATCGATTCCTCACGATCGTTCACCGAACCAACCCATCCGAAACGTTTTTCATAAACTGCGGATGAAATTCCCCAAACCGCGCGCCACCGGCGTTTCGCGTCATGACCACAATTAATTGGCTGTCGGGATCAATGCGCAACGTCGCTGCCGAAGCCGCCCCGTGGCCAAAAGTCTTTTCACTCAATCCTTCGCCTGGAATCCACACCGGCCCAATGCCCCATTGCAGGTCGCCCGCGTCGAAACTCACGTAGGGCGCGAGTTTTACCGGCAACATTTTGTCGAAGGTTTCTTGCGAGAAGAATCGCAGGTTTCCATAAGCTCCCTTGTTTAGCATGACTTGCGCGAACGTTGCGATGTCGCGCGGAATGCTCATGGTGCGCGCGCTCATGTCGATGGCATCCGTGTGCGTGCAGCCCAGCGGCCCCCAGAAATGTTTTTCAAAGTATTGCGGCAAGGCTTCGCCCGACACAGTCTCGATCACCTTTCCGGCCACGGCGTACCCAACCCCGTTGTAACCGTGGCGGGTGCCCACTTCGAGATGCGGATAATATGCGGCGACAACCTCTTCGAGATCATTCAACTCGTCACCGTAGTGATCGTTAAACATCCTCGCCGGCGTAATGCCGAGCTGAAACCCGTTCGTGTGCGTAAAACAATGCCGTATGGTCAACGGCGTTTTCACCGGAATTCCGCGCAACGCGGGCAAGTACGTGTCAATGGGCGCATCCAGATCGACCAACCCTTGATCCACCAGCGTCATCATCAACGCGCCCGACAGGAACTTCGAGATCGACGCCATCCAACTTTTCTTGTCCACCGTCATCGGTTCGCCGAAACGGTTTCCGTATGCCCGCTCGAAGAAAACCACCCCGTTTCGCGCAAGGCATACTGCGAATGCTTCGTCACTTGCCGCGGCCCACGCTTTCAGACGTTCATCAATGATCGCGATGGATTCAGGTTTGAACCCCGCTTCTTCCGGAGTGCCATTGCGCAACATAGTGGCAGGCCGATCCGAATTGGGATACGGACACGCGATGGCATTCGGATAGGCTGCGGCGGCGCCGTTCAGTTTTCGCTTCAGACCAACCCACCATTGCCGGTCCAACGCGAACACGTCGTTGTAATATTCCCGCACCTCGCTGTCGGCTGGGGTTTCGTGCAATCCCGCCAACAGCACTGCCGCATCCTTGTCCTCGGCAACGGCGTCCTGCATCTGCCACTGCAAAAACGTGCCCATCGCGCGCGCCTGCGCATCAATGGCCTTGTCCGAGATTCCCAACTCCGCCGGAAACGTAATTGATCCCGTAGGCTTCAGTACCCACCAGCCAAACACGTTGAACGAATCTGGTTGACGAAACAGCGTTGCATAGCGCCGGAACGGCTCTCCGGTTTCCGGTATGATTTCCATTATCGCGCCGTAGCGCCCCGGCGCCTCCGCGGTGGAAACCTCCGCATATTTTGCATCGTAGAATTTTGGCGCGATCCGGTATGGTCCGATCAGCCGTTCCGCCAAATCCGGGTCCTCGTAGTTGCACGCGGGAAAACCCGAGCCGGCGAACACCGGCGGCGCGAACCTCGGCGGATAGGTGATGAGGCGTTGCGCGCGCCACACCGCGGCATCAGGCAGGGATACGTTCGCAGTCGCGCCGCGGCCCGCGCGCACGCGCAAGTCATCGAACGATTCACCCACCGGCGGCAGATCAAACAACATTTCCGCGCTCGGACGTCCGTTTGTTTCCTTCAGCGTGGCGGTTGCGAGCACGCGTTGGCTATCGCTCACAGTGAGCGTGCGGCCGGTCCAGTCATTCGTTGTGACGACACGCACCAACGTGCGGACCTCGTTGGTGAAATGTCCGCGCGCGATAGCGCGCACAGGTTTATCCGGCCGGTTGGAAAGTTGCAGCCTGTGCATCGCGGAGGTGCGGCCCGATGCGGGTGTTGATGGATACCATGCCGCTTTGAACAGTTTTTCTTCGCCATCAACATCGTTGAATTGGATTTGCAAGGCGCATTCGACCGCGCGTTCCGGCGTGATGCCGTGGTTCGACCACGGCAGTAGCACTTCAATGGCGTATCCGGCGTCAGTGCGTGCGCGCCCGAATTGTATCTCCGCGGGTTCGCGCGGCTCTCGCGTGCGCCAATCTGCAAGGTTATATCTCGCTTCTGATGCGTCCGGACCCATTCCCGGAACAATCGTCGCGTGAATCAGGTCCGGTGCGCCCACGCGGGGCGCGAACAGAATCTCGATGCTGTCGCCTTGGCCAAACGCTTCTTTGTCCGCTTTTTCGGTAAATGAATCATCACGCACAACGCAAAGCACGAGAAGGCCGCGGTCATCCCAGCCCAATCGAAATGTGGGATCGAAATCCGCGGGTGCCCGCGTCGCGCCATTGGCCGATACAACGATGCCGACGTGATAGCCGCGTCCTTTCCAATCACGCGACTCTCCATCGACCGCGATGCCTTTCACGCGTGGTATATCGATGAGAGGCGGGTCACCGGTCTGTGCGCGCGCCAACGCCGCAAACAATACCGCATAGACAATAAATCGCATGGATATTCTCCCCAATTTCATTTGGAATATACGCGAGACGACGGTGCAGCGCGAAATGCCACGGAAGCGAGCGCTACGCGTTGCTGGCGAGCCCCAGATTCTCCGCGATTCGGCGGAAGAACCCCGGACGATTTGCGTCCAGTTCGCCGCGTTGATTGTGCAGGCGCCCGGCGATCTCCTGAATGCATTTCGACGCCGGGGCGCTCGTGAACCGGAGCACAAACGGCGCCGACTGCATCACGGCCTGTTGCACGTGCGGGTCACGCGGGACATATCCGAGATACGAAAGGCTGTGCCCGAGAAACTGCTGCGCCACGTGCGTAATTTTTTGCGCGACGGCCTTGGCCTGCGCTTCGTTTAGCGCCTGATTGATAATCAGACGAAACACCGCATCGGGCCGCACCTGAAATACCGTTTTGATCATCGCGTAGGCATCGACGATAGAAGAAGGCTCCGGCGTCGTCACCAAGAGCACCTCATCAGCCGCAGACACAAACCCCACGACATTCTGTCCAATCCCCGCCATTGTATCGATTATGATAAAATCGCAGGACTGTTGCAGCTCTTCCAGGCCGGCTAGCACGTTCTGGCGCGCGGTGGGGCCGAGGTCGGCGACCCGTGCGATGCCTGAACTGCCTGGCACGACCAAAATACCGCCCGGCCCGGTCGCAAGAATTTCGTGCATGCGTTTTTCACCGGTGACGACATGTTGCAAGTTGTAGAGCGAATTCAATCCGAGCAACACCTCGACATTCGCAAGGCCGAGGTCCGCGTCCAGCACGGCGACTTTCGCTCCGCGCTGGGCAAGCGCAATTGCAAGATTAACACTCGTGTTCGATTTCCCCACGCCGCCCTTGCCGCTCGTCACCGCGAGCACACGCCCAACGCGTTGGTTCTGCCGCATAAATTCTCGCAATTGGTTTGCCTGGTCCGCCACGTTACCCGCTCACTTTCCCGTCGCACCGAGCACCAATTGTGCCACAAGTTCCGGCTGCGCCAAAGTTAAATCATCGGGCACGTTCTGGCCCGTGCTCAAATAACTCAAAGGCAGGCCGCTTTCCGCCGAAAGTGTGTACAACGCGCCCTGCCTGCGCGTTTCGTCCAGTTTGGTGAAAAATAGAGACGATGGCTTTAATAATGAGAAATTCTCGACGATACACCGGGCATCGTCCAGGCTCGTGCCTGCGCCTATCACGAGAATGGTTTCATCCGGCGTTGCCGCTGAAAGGATTTCCCGCAACTCGCGCAGTTGGCCTTTGTTGAACTGACTGCCTCCCGCCGTATCAATGAGAACGAGATCGCAGTCCCGGGTCGTGTCCAGGGCTTTCGCCATCTCCGCCGCATCGTTCACGACGCGAAGCGGAATGCCAATGATATTCGCGTACACACGAAGTTGTTCCGGCGCCGCGACCCGGTATGTGTCGGCGGTGATCAGCGCGACGCGTGCGCGATGCGTCACCGCATATTTCGCGGCGAGCTTCGCAAGGTTCGTTGTCTTGCCCACGCCGGTCGCGCCCACGAGCGCAACACGTTTGCAAGTTCCCGCGCTCAGGCCGATGCCGCCCGTTACGCGGACAGATTTTCGGATTTCCATGATGAGGCGCTGCTCGAACACTCGCGCGTCACGGATAACGTCAAGGTCGCTGTCGCGCACGACGGCGGCGACAAGTCCCGCAGCGGTTTTTCTTGATACTCCGCTTTCGATTAGACGCTTGTAGTGCGGCGCGCACTCGACCGGCATCGCCGATGCCGGCGCTTCCGCAACCAGCACCTCGACCAGCGAACGCAGCTCGCGCATCTCCCGCTGGAGCGCATCCCGGTCACCCGCGTTTTCGGCAGGGCGCTTGAATGCCACCACCGGGGAGGCCGCCGCTTGAGGCGTCGAAACATTTGCACGACGGTCCGCGATACGTTGTTGCGCGTCACTGACCAGCCGCTGAAAATATGCCACGGAATTTTGGACCGTTTCATCCGCGCCGACGCGGGTCTCTCTCGCCGTGTCGTCGTACGCCCGCGCAACCGCGGCCCTCTGCGGCGCCAGTTCGCGCGGCTGCGTCGACGCCGTCACTTCGATGATTTTTCTTCCGAGGAACCCTAACAACCCCGTCTCCCGTACTTGGGTGGTTCGCAGGACGACGGCGTCGCTGCCCAATTGTTTCCGCATGCGATGGTACGCTTCGTCCAGCGACGCGCCTCGAAACCTGTGAAATTCCTGGCCCATGCTATGCGCTCACCTGACCTTCGCTTTCCAACCGGACAGCGGGATCAATTTCGTTGTACGACAACACGATCAGCTTCGGCATGTGCCGCTCGACGATGCGGCGGAAATAGCGGCGCACTTGCGCCGATGTCAGCACGACAGGCTCCTGCCCGGAAAGCACCAGCGGTTGCACCGCCTGCACGGTCGCGCGCGCGATGGCCTCCGCGCGCGTGGGATCAATAGGAACGTAGTCTCCCGCGTCCGCCTGTCGAATTGCATCGAGCAGTTCGCGCTCCATCTCCGGCGCAAGCGTTACCACGCGCAACTGCCCTTCCTCATCCGCGTACGTCGCGCAGATTTGACGGGCCAGGGCGTGCCGCGCGTATTCGGTAAGCACTTCGACGTCGCGCGTGCGCGGCGCATAGTCCGCGAGCGTTTGGAGAATGACCTCAAGGTTGCGAATCGATACGCGTTCGCGCAGCAACGCCTGCAATACTTTTTGCACCTCGCCAAGGCTGAGCGCCGCCGGAATCAGTTCCTCCACAACGCTCTTCGCGCTTTGCTTGATGTGATCGACGAGGTTCTGCGTGTCCTGCCGGCTCAGAATTTCCGGCGCATGCATCATCATCAACTCGGTCAGATGTGTCGCCAGCACGGCCGTCGGCTCGACGATGGTATATCCCAACCGCTCGGCCCGGTCCCGCTGTGATTGCGGCACCCAGGTCGCCGTCAATCCAAACGCAGGTTCCTTTGTTGGAATACCCACGATCTCTTCTTCCACCAAGCCCGTGTTCATGGCGAGATAGTGGTCTGCGATCAATTCGTACCGCGCGATCTCACTTTCGCGCAACTTCACGCGGTATTCGTTTGGCCTGAGCCGCATGTTGTCCACGATGCGCACCACCGGCACAATAAAGCCCATCTTCGACGCCATCTGCTGCCGCAGCAGTTGCACGCGCGTCAGCAGGTCGCCGCCCTGCTTGGAATCAGCCAATGCAATCAGGCCGTAGCCCAATTCGATCTTCAGAGTGTCCACGTTCAACAGGTCTTCCGTGCGAGCGGGTTCCGGCTTGGCCTCGCGTTCCTTCCCGGCCTTCTCGTGCGCTTCGGCGTTTGCTTCCTCGCGTTGAATGGCCTGGGCCGTTTGCGCCGCGGCAATGCCAAGGATCGCGGCGACGAAAAGGAAGGGAATCGTCGGCATGCCGGGCACGATTCCGAATAGCGCGAGAAGCACCGCGCTGATCCCGAGCGCGCGCGGATAGCGCGTCAGTTGGCGGGAAAGATCGCGGCCAAGATTGTCTTCGGATGCAGTGCGGGTCACCAGCAGACCCGCGCCGGTCGATACAATAAGCGCGGGTATTTGCGACACCAAGCCGTCACCAATCGTCAACCGCGTATATACCTGCAACGCGTCCATTATCGGCATGCCATTTATCGCGATGCCGATCACGAGGCCGCCGAGAATATTTACGATGGTGATGATGAGTCCGGCAATGGCGTCGCCACGAACGAATTTCGTTGCACCGTCCATGGCGCCGTAAAAATCTGCTTCGCGCTCGATGCCGCGCCGTCGCGCACGCGCCTGGTCTTCCGTGATCAACCCCGCGTTCAAATCCGCGTCTACACCCATCTGCTTGCCGGGCATTGCGTCCAAGGTGAAGCGGGCGGCGACTTCGGAAATACGGGTCGCGCCGCGGGTAATCACCACGAACTGAATGACAATCAGGATGACGAAGATCACCGTTCCCACGATGTAGCTTCCGCTCGTGACGAATCCGCCAAACGCATCAACAACCGCCCCGGCGTGCGCCTGGCTCAGTACGAGGCGCGTCGTGGCGACGTTTAAACTCAGCCGGAACAGCGTTAACATCAGCAGGAGCGATGGAAACACGGCGAACTCGACCGGCCGCTGAAGATAAATCGTCGCCATCAGCACCACCACTGACAGCGAAATATTGATAGTGAGCAACAAGTCCAGCAGCCACGTCGGAATGGGAATAACCAGCACCAACAGCACGGCCACCACACACACGGCGAGGATGATGTCCTGATTGCCCAGCGATGCCGGACGTGGTGGTGTTAGTTCATTGGCCATGGGCTGCTATCGGGTTTCCCTGTCAATTTCCCGCGACCGCCAGGTGTGGCGCGCCGCCAAATGCGGCACGCTCCTGGATTTTTTCATGGCGTTGATCGATCTTGTACACGAATGCCAATACCTCCGCCACGGCGCGAAACAGGTTGTCCGGCACGCTGTGACCGACTTCGATATTCTTGAATAGCGCGCGCGCGAGTTCCGGTTTCTCGACGATGGGCACGCCGTGTTCTTCAGCTATTTCGCGAATGCGTTTCGCAAGCAGGCGCGCGCCTTTTGCAACCACAACCGGGGCCTGCATGTTCGACGGGTCGTAGCGCAGGGCCACTGCAAAGCGCACTGGGTTCGTGATGATGACGTCCGCCGCCGGCACTTCGCTCATCATTCGTTTCATGGCCATTTGCCGCTGGATTTGGCGCACGCGCTGTTTAATGCGCGGATCCCCCTCGAACTGTTTGGCCTCTTCCTTGGCTTCCTGCACGGTCATCATGAGGTCGCGCCCGTATTGCCAACGCTGAAACCCGTAATCGAGAATGCCGAGCACGAGCATTGCCAGCACCACGCGGAACCAAACGACGAGCACCAACTCCGTCATGACGATGGAGGCGCCCAGCGGCGTGAGATACGAAGCGAGCAGTACATCATCCCACCGGTTCCGCAATGCCCAATATACGACAACGCTCACCAGCACGAGTTTGAGGATCGATTTCACGAGTTCCGCGGCCGTGCGCGCCGAGAAAAAACGTTGAAACCCGGAGATTGGGTTGACCCGGCTTAGTTTCGGCACGATGGATTTTGGCGCGTACAAAAAGCCAACCTGGATCACGTTCATTGTGACACCTGCCACCAACAGCAACAGCACAAGCGGCGCCGCGGCCTTTGCTGTTAGCCAGATGCTGACGACGGAAAAATTTGCAAACGTAGACGGCGTGAGATCAAAGTTCGACAGGTTCGAGAAGTAATAGTGGGTCGCATCAAGCAACGACTCGAACACCGCCGGCCCGAGATACCAGACGCCTGCCAGCGCCATCATCAATGACCATCCGGCCGTTAAATCCTGGCTCTTCGCGACGTTGCCTTCTTCCCGCGCCTTCTGAATCTTGTATTGCGACGCGGGTAAACTTTTTTCGCCGCCGGTATCCTGCGCCATGGGTTAAGCCATCCCCCGGATAAGGGTGTCCACGTCGCGGAACATTCGCGTGAACATACCGTCCAGCAGTTGCAAATAGATGGTCAGGGACAAGGCCACCACCGTAAGGCCCAGCGCGATTGTCAGCGGAAATCCGATGACGAACAAATGGATTTGAGGAATGAGACGCCCCAGCAAACCCATTGTCACGTATGCGAGCATCAAGGCTCCCGCAACGGGGGCGGCGATCAGAAAACCATCGATGAACATGGCGCGGCCCCAGGTGCTCACTTCGCCCAATAACTCAGGACGCGCCGCAAAACCACCCAAGGGAATTTGCTCGAAAGTCGAGGCCAACGCCCGAATCATCAGGTGGTGACCATCAATCGCGAGGAGATAGAGCACCGCGATCAGGAACAGGAAGAAGCCAAAGATTGGCACCTGCGTTTCCAGCGCGGGATTGAAAATGTTCATGAGTCCAAACCCGGTCTGCATGTCCAACACCTGCCCGCCGATTTGTATCGCGGCAAAGGTCAGCGTCATGACAAAACCGATGCTTATCCCAATCAGCAATTCGCCGATCACGAGCACGCCCATCGAAAGTGCATCATCGGGCAATGGCGCGGCCAATGCCGGCACCGTAGGTGTAATGAGCAAGGCAGCAAGGCCCGACAACCCGATCTTCGCGGTCATCGGAAAATTGTTCGAACCCAGCACCGGCGCGGTGACGATAAGTCCCGTGAACCGGACCAGCACCAGGATGAACACTTTGAATACTTCTACCTCGAACATTCCACGCTCTTCACGATCCTTTAGTACAACAAGCCGGTGAATCCGCCGAACAACGGCCGCGCATATGTCAGCATTACCGCGATCATCCACGGCAGAAACAGGACGAATGCGACCATGACCACGACGATTTTGGGAACGAAGGTGAGGGTGATTTCCTGAATCTGCGTGACGGACTGAAAGACACTGATGATCAGTCCGATCAGCATTCCGGAAATGAGCATGGGGGCCGAGAGCAACAGTGTCATCAACATTGCGTTGCGGCCCAATTCGAGAATGGTGTCCGCGTTCACGGCGGTGCGCCTTCCCGCGCACAATTGTGCGCTATGTCTTTTCACCCCTTAGACTTAAGCGCGCATTGCGATTCAATGCTCAACCCATAGATGCGCAAGTCCGCTGAGAACGAGACTACCACAATATATTGAGGTTGTCAATTGGAAAGTGGCTATGCCTTGGGTCTTGAAAGAAATTGCCGAGATTATCTTGTGGTATTGAGAATTGACAACACGGCCAATTCTAAGTAGGGCGCGCCGAATCGGATTCGTCCGCTGGGTAGGGTGTCTTAACGACCGCCAGCCCGTTGTCGTGCTCGTGACATCACAGCAAGCGCAAGACCAACCAGCGCGAGAGGCGTCGCACCGGAAAAAGGTCCGATCCCGGCGGCAATCCTCGGCTGCACGATGTAACCGAGCCGCACCATGCCACCGTGATGGACGCCGAACTCAATTACCTGGTCGCCATCGGCACCGGTCACGGTCAACGTACCCGGCTCGAGCCATCCGTCCACATTGGGCGCGGGATACCATCCCTTCTCACGGACGTAGAAGTAAGGGATTAGTTCCGACGGTTCGACATCCGCCGGTACCGGAACCCGGACAGTGAAAGCTGAGGCAAATTGCCCAACTGGAAAAATGTTGTAGGCCTGCCCCACCGATTCCTGAAAATCAGGAATTCCATCCTCGGTCAAGTCCGCCACCGTTATCTCGGGTTTTGACTGAAGCTCGGTTTTGGAAGAACTACCGAAATCGACTGCGACGCGCGTAGTATTTGCCGCTTTTAAGTTTCCCCGGTAGCCGGATTCAGATGGCGTCAGGCTGCTTTGTCCGCAGATGTTTTGCGAGAGAACCCAGTAGTAATACATCGAGAAATCCACGGACTGGCCCGGCCCCCCGCTGCACCCTCCTCCGCCGGAACCTGTGACGTTGGCCCCCTGCGCGGACGTGTCCGAATAAAACGGCAGCAAGGTAGAAGCAACAAGCGTCGCGGTTGCAGGGTCGTTCACATCGCTTCGGTATATAACGTACGACTGTGCGCCGAATACCGGCGTCCACGTCAGCTGCACGTAACCGGGAAACAGGCCATCCGTCGCGGAGAAATTCGCCGGTTGCGCCGGTCGAAAACATGCAAGAATGTCGATGGCGCCGCCTTCTATTATAGTCTCAAGACGGTTGGCGTCGGGATCGGATGCCGACTGATTCAAACCCTGCACCAGCAAGTCTTCGCTGGATTCGACATCCGCATCCACGTCAAACCTGAGCGTTAAAATCTTGCCGGACGCAATGCGCAAATCATTAACGCCGAAAATGAGGAAGGAAACCCGGCCCGGCGCGGGAAAATCCCAACTCACGTCCTTACCGGCAAGCGTCAGCACGATACCCGGTTCCGCCTCGAGAAAAGTCAGCTTGGATTCGTCGTACTCGATCCAGAATGCAATTGAACTGGGGCGAGGGCTCGCGTTCATGGATACGGATACATCGACTTCGCCGCCCGCAAACGCGACTGTGTCCTGAATCCGAAGCCGCACGTCTTCGTCTCCAGCGAGGACCGTTCCGGAACAAAACAAGGCGGCCATCAGAACGACCGGGCAACAAGTCTTTAAGTGGAAGCCGATACAGTTCCACACCATTACTTTCCGACTCCCTACGACACCAAACACCCGGCCAACCCGCTGCTTGCATTTGCGATCATACATACTCTGGCCCGGAGGTGTCATTACCGATCCATGCTTGATGGCAGAGTAGTGTCCGGTATAAACGACGGGATTGGGTAAGCGGATGACAGGCAATTTTGAGACAACACTAAATATTGTAGTGTTGCGAAACTTTACCACAAGTGATAGCGTATTGGTGAGCCGCATCTTTGGAGATCAATCCATGGCCCAAATCGACAAGTACCTGATGATGATGTGCAAACACGGGGCGTCAGACTTGCACTACTGCACCGCCTGCAAGCCCATTTTCCGGAAAGACGGCTCGATCGTCGCCCTGCGCAGCGAGGAAGAACTCGACGCCCAAGCGGTCCGCACCGTCCTTTTTGAAATCATGCCTCCGGCCAACGAACAACAATTCAATGACGTTCACGATACCGACTTTGCGTACGCGCTCGAAGGCTATGGGCGGTTCAGAGTCAACGTGTTCATGGACCTCAAAGGCATGGGCGCGGTCTTTCGCGTGATTCCCACAAAAATTCTGACATGCGAGGAGCTTGGGTTGCCCGAATCCGTGAAAAAGTTCTGCGGATTGACGAAGGGCCTCGTACTTGTTACGGGCCCTACGGGAAGCGGCAAATCCACGACGCTCGCGGCGATGATCGATTTGATCAATGCGCAACGAAGCGAACATATAATCACAATCGAAGACCCGATCGAGTTTGTGCATCCGAATAAAAGTTGCCTCATCAACCAGCGGGAAGTACACAATCACACGAAAAGCTTTAAGGCGGCGTTGCGCGCGGCCCTGCGGGAAGACCCGGACATTGTGTTGGTCGGTGAAATGCGCGACCTGGAAACGACGCACATCGCGATTGAGACGGCGGAAACGGGCCATCTTGTTTTCGGCACACTGCACACGACGACTGCAATCTCGACGGTGGACCGGCTCATCGACCAGTTTCCGTCGGACCAGCAACAACAAATCCGGACCATGCTGGCGGGAACGCTCAAGGGAGTTGTCGCGCAGAACTTGCTCAAGAAAAAAGGCGGGGGCCGTGTCGCCGCGCTTGAGGTCATGGTCGTGAATGCCGCTGTCGCCTCCCTCATTCGCGAAGCCAAGACAAACCAGATCATGAGCATCATGCAGACCGCGAAAAAAGAAGGCATGACCATCCTCAACGAAGAACTCGCGCGATTTTGCAAGGATGGCACGGTAGAGCCGGAAGAAGCCTGGCGAAAAGCGGTCGACAAGGAAGGGTTTATGAAGGCCCTCGAATCCGCCGGTGTCAACTACAAGCCTCCCGCGGATTAGCGGCCTGTTCGTAGGAAGGATGAAGAAACTATAGAGTTTGAAGCAGGTCACGCCATGCTCGCCGGTGCGTTAGGGCAGCATTTTGCCCGTCTAATGCATCGCCCAGATAACCGAGAAACAAATGCCTTCCAGTTTCTCCAAGTAATATCAGGCATGTGTCGTAGAAGGGGAAAATTCGCAGACCGGGAAAATTATTGACGGTCGGGATTTCGTACTGCGATTATACCCGTTAAACGTATGATTCAAGTCACATGTCCAGATTGTAGGCTCCAGATACTCGTCCCTCCAACGGTGGAAGGCCGGTCGGGTGTGTGTTTTGGCTGTGGCGCGCGATTGCGGGTACCAAGCGCGGGCGGCGAGGACGAGGAAATTACCCTCGATTTCATTGCTGGCCACCGCATTGGGGACCGGTATATTATCGAAGCGCCCATCGGCAAAGGGGGCATGGGCGTGGTTTATCGCGCCCAGGACGTGCTGATGAAAGAGCGCGTTGCGCTGAAATTTCTGCACCCCTATATTCTGCAATCCCAGCGCGGTATGCAGTTATTCGTGCAGGAAGCGCAAATTGCTCGCCGGTTGCGCCACGAAAACATTGTCGCCGTTCACGATGTCAGTTCCACGCCCGAAGGTATCATGTACCTGTCGATGGAATTCCTGCATGGCCAATCCCTTCGCGCGTTTTTGCGAGGTTGCCGCGAACAGCGCCGGCTGCTCGACGTTCGGCTCGCGGTCACCTACGCCGCGCAAATGCTCGCCGCACTCGATTACGCGCACCGGACGGTGGTCCATCGCGACATCAAACCCGAAAACGTAATGATCCTGACCGGTGAACGCGTCAAGGTATTGGATTTCGGGCTTGCCAAAGTAGTCGATGAGGAAGCGCCTCCACCAGATGGTGAAAAGAAAGCGCCGCGCGTGATTGGCACGGAAGCCTACGCCGCACCCGAACAAATGCGCCACCTCGACATCGATCTCCGCGCCGATCTCTATGCGGTTGGGCTGATCCTGCGGGAGCTGCTCACCCTGCGCACCCCGATAGACGAACAGTTCGAAATCCATCAGGTGCGAAACGACGTCGCCCCGTCGATTATCGAAATCGTCAATAAGGCGATTCAGACTCCGAAGGAAGACCGCTGGCAAAGCGCGGCTGAATTCCGGTTGCGTCTCATGGCTGCGTTCGACGGGTCCTACCGCCAGGCCGCGCTCGCGCAGGTGCAATCCGATGCAGCCCGCGAAGTATCGACTGACGGGATGGTGCTCCTTGAAGGCGGCAGTTTCATTATGGGAAATTCTGCACTGCCGGAAGAAGGGCCCGAATTCGAGTATTTCGTCGATCCGTTCTATGTCGATATCTATCCCGTCACCAACCGGAAATTCGCGGAGTTCCTAAAGGATACCGGACGCCCGAACCCAAAGTTTTGGGGCATGCCGCAAAATTCGGGTCCCGAGCAGCCGGTCGTGGGAGTGACGTGGGAGGAGGCTTCCGCGTATGCGGCGTGGGCCGGCAAAAAGCTTCCGACCGAAGCGCAATGGGAATTCACGGCCCGCGGGCGTGAGAACCGTAAATATCCCTGGGGCAACACGGAACCCGACGCGAACAAGGCAAACTATGGCGATCATCTGAACATGGCTTCGCTCGTTTCAATGCATGACGACGGACGCACGCCGAACGGCGTATGCGATCTGGCAGGAAACGTCTATGAATGGACCGGAGACTTTTACCTGCCTTACAATCCCGCCAAGCGCCGCGCGGCAGCGCAATACGGCCCGCCGCTCCGCACGGTGCGCGGCGGCTCGTGGCATTCACCGATGACCGAACTCCGTTGCGCATTCCGCAAGGGGCTCTTTCCTGAAACGCAGTCGAACACCATTGGGTTCCGGTGTGTGGTTCCAGTCAAACGCCAATAGCCAAACGAAAAAGGATTTTCCGGGTGGATAAGAATCGCGCGCTTCGTTTCCTGCACGAGAACTGCATTGTTGCCGTTGTGCGCGCCGATGGCGGCGGGGATGACCTTGTGCGCGCCGTCGAGGCGGTGGCCGAAGGTGGGGTCCACTGCATCGAACTGACCATGACCACACCGGGCGCGTTGAAAGCGATGGAACTGGCAGTAAAACGGCTCGCGTCGGCGGATATATTGTTGGGCGTTGGCACCGTGCTCGACGCGGACACTTGCCGCATTGCGATCTTGTCCGGCGCGCAATTCGTCGTAACTCCGACCGTAGCGCCAGGAGTGGCGAAAATGGCGCGGCGCTATGGCATACCGGTTGCCTTGGGCGCTTTCACGCCAACGGAGGTATTGGCGGCGTGGGACGCAGGCGCGGACATCGTGAAAGTATTTCCCGCAAGCGTTGGTGGACCCGAATATATCAAGGCGATTAAGGGCCCCTTGCCGCAGATTCCGTTGCTACCCACGGGCGGAGTAGAAATCGACAACGTCGCGGCATTTATCAAGGCAGGCGCGTTTGCGCTCGGAGTGGGTGGAAACCTCGTCAGCAAGAAGCTGCTCGACGCAAAAGACTACGCCGGGCTGACGAAGAACGCGCGCGCGTTTGCCGATGCCGTCGCGAACGCGCGAAAAACCTAACGCAAAATCCGAATCGGCGACTCCGCCGCCGATCACAGTGTCGACCTCACGAACTCCCAGAACCCGCCGCCAAGAATGCGTTCGGCGTCCCTGCGAATCTCGTCTTCCCGCGGCTGCCACCCGGCACGCAACAGATCGCCATACTTTTCGCCCAGCACCTTTGCAATGATCGCGCGCGAATGGTCCCATTTATAGACGACCTGCTCGAGCACGCGGGCATCGCTGTGCTGCGGCGTGACGCTCAATCCGAGCAGCTCGAACCGCATCCGCGTCATCTCTTCAATCAGGCTTGGATTGTTGAGAAACCACCAGCATCCGAAAATAAACAGGTTCGGAAATTTTCTTCCCGCGACGCAGAGGTCGTGCTGGTTTTCGCGCGACAGCATCGTCACCATGAATTTGTTCTTTGGAAATGCTGCGCAAATCCGTTCGACCGCGCCCACGTCTGCCCGGGCGACCCCGTCGCCCGCGAGCTTTAGCGCGGGATTCACCGCGCGTTTCACGCCGATCATCATCGCGAATGGAATGTTATGCTCCGCCGCAACCGGGATGACGCACTCGGAGAGAATTTTCGCGCGAAGCGATTCCTCGGGGAACGCGAATTCCGGTGGAAGCGAGACCGCCATGTACAGGGCGCGCATGCGCTGTACCTGTTCGGATAAAAAGCGCCTTACCTCCGCGAGGCTTGATGCGTCCGGCGCCGCAGACGCGTTGTATCCCCACCCGCGCAACCGTTCGATCGCGTTCACATAATCGTTCAGGAGCGGGTCGATGCGCAACGCCGCGTGAAAACGCGGGTCGCGGTCATACCCGTTCTTCCACACGGGCCGCTCCGTTTCGTCAAAAGGATCATTCGTCATCACGACATCGCGCACATTCGCCGCGTCTAATACGCGTCCGACATGATGCGTGACGTTGACGTTGTCGAAAAATGATCGATAACTGTCGAGATCACGCGAGGCAACGTTGAGGCCAAGGCGGTCCAACGCGGTCAATACGCCGCGGCACGCTTCGCTGATAGGAGACCTTTCGATGAACAATGTTTGCCAGATAAGGTCCGCCTGTTTGCGTTTCGGCATCGCCCAATACTCGTCGTAGGGCATGCGTGTTGCCCGCAACACTTCGGCGATCAGATAGTGATATGTCAGCAATTCATCCACGCCGTACAGCAATAATTCGCCAAACGGGGGTGCATAGAGGTGCGTATGCAAATCGGTGACGGGAGTGTCGAACACGGCTTGCCTGACGGTCGTTTGCAACGCGGATTCCAAATCTTGACGGTACAAAGTGGACATGTTCAGGCAAATCTACCTTCCAGGCTCAGCGCAATTATTGTCGAAACACAAGCGGGAGCGCGAACCCGCACTCCCGCTTTGTCACTCCGTGTAAGCGGCGGTTAGTTTGCAACGGCGACTTTTTCTGTCGCCATTTTCCGTAATTCCGTTTTAAGAATCTTTCCGGTCGGTCCGAGCGGCAGTGTCTTGACGATCTCGATGCGTCGTGGATATTTATATGCGGCCATTTCCTTCTTGGCCCACGTTATGAGCTCCGCGCCGGTGACGGTCGAACCCGTTTGCGGAATAACATAGGCGACGACTTCTTCGCCGTATTCCTCGTGCGGTACGCCGATTACGGCAGCGAGCGAAACGTCCGGATGTGTCATCAACACTTCTTCAACTTCGCGCGGATACACGTTGAACCCGCCCCGGATGATCATGTCCTTCACGCGATCTACAATGAAATAGTATCCGTCTTCGTCTTTGTACCCGATGTCGCCGCTATGGAACCAACCGCCGCGAAACGCCTCGTCATTGGCTTCATCGCGCTTGTAGTAGCCTTTCATGATGTTATGGCCGCGGATCACGATCTCGCCCGGCTGCCCAATTGGCAGCTCATTCATGTCGTGATCGACGACTTTCATCTCGACTCCCCAGACCGGCGTACCGATAGAGCCCGGTTTGCGCGGGCGTTCAAGCTGGTTGAAACTTGCCACCGGCGAAGTCTCGGAGAGGCCGTACCCTTCGAGGATCGTGACGTTAAATTTTTCCTCGAACCGTTTCATCACATCCACCGGCATGGCGGCGCCGCCTGAATTGCACACGCGCAACGTTTTGGCGATCTTCGCAACATCGAACTTATCGAGTTCCGGGCAAGAGAGCAGGTCCCAGTACATGGTCGGCACGCCGGCGAACATGGTGATGCCCTCATCCTGAAACGCGCGCAATACGGAGACCGCATCGAAACGCGGCTGAAGCACGAGCGTCACGCCAGAGAGTATGCCGGCCATCATCTGGCACGTAAACCCAAAGGAATGGAACAGCGGCAGCACGACCAGCAGGACATCGTCTTTCGTGCAGCGCCCCATATCGCGCACGACCATGGAATTAATCGTGATGTTTGAATGCGTCAGTTCCGCGCCCTTCGGCCGGCCCGTTGTGCCCGAGGTGTAAATGATAAGGCAGGTATCGTCCGGCCGCGTCGGCGCGGCGTCAAAAATGGGCGATTGATTGTGCATCAGGTCCGCCAACGTCGACACGCCCGCCACGGGCGAATCTCCACCGGGAATCGCCGGTATAATCCAAAGGTGTGGACAAGACGTCGCTTCTTTCCAACCCGCATACCCTTCCTCGAACACTTTCAATTGTTCGGTACCTTCAAAGCAGATGAAGGCGACGGCATCGGAATCGTTGAGGTGATACGCAAACTCGCGCCGGCGCAACAGCGGATTGAGTGGCACGACGACCGCGCCTACCTTGAGAATGCCGAAAATGAGAATCGGGAAGTAGGGTAGGTTTGGGCAGCATACGCCAACCTTGTCCCCGCGCCGCACACCCGCTTTCACGAGCCCGTTTGCGACCTGGTTCGCCATCGCGTCAACCTGCTTGTAAGTCAACCGGATTTGGCTGAACACGACCGCATCCTTATCGGGATACTGGCGCGCGCTCTCCTCCAACAAAGTTGCTAGATTTAACATCGTACGACACTCCTCAGCCCTTGGAACATGATGGATGATCTATCGTGCGCGCTCGCGCTAGGCCGTCGCGCCTTCCAGAGCGATCTTGCGCAACTCCGTCTTCAGAATCTTGCCTGTTGGTCCTATTGGAAGGGTCTTCACGATTTCAACCATGCGCGGATACTTATAGGCGGCAAGTTCCGTTTTGCCCCAGGCCATGACGGCTTCGGGCGTCAGCGTTGAGCCATTTTGCAGAATTACGTATGCCTTCACTTCTTCGCCATATTCTTCGCAGGGAATCCCAATGGCGGCGGCAAGCGAAATTTCGGGATGCGACATCAGGACTTCCTCGATCTCCCGCGGGTACACGTTGAAGCCTCCCCGGATGATCATGTCCTTGATGCGGTCGACGATGTAGAAATAGCCGTCTTCGTCCTTGTATCCCACGTCGCCCGTGTGAAACCACCCACCGCGAAACACCTCTTCGTTCGCCTCGTCGCGCTTGTAATACCCCTTCATGACGTTGTGGCCCCGCACGACAATTTCACCCGGCTGGCCGGTGTCCATTTCGTTCATGTTCTCATCGACCGCCTTCATTTGCACGCCCCAGATGGGCACGCCGATGGAACCGATTTTCTGCGGCAGGTCAATCCGGTTGAAGCTGCACGATGGCGACGTCTCTGACAGGCCGTACCCTTCCAATATCTTGATGCCGAACCGGTCCTGGAACCGCGTCATGACATCTACCGGCATTGCGGCCCCGCCTGAAATGCCAAGGCGCAGGCGACTCCGGATTTTTTCCATGTCGAATTTGCTGGTTTCGGGATAATTCAACAGGTCCCAGTACATTGTCGGTACGCCCGCAAAAATCGTAATGCCTTCTTCTTCGAATGCGCGCCACACTTCGCCTGCTTCAAACCGTGGCTGGAGCACGACCGTTGCACCGCCCAGCACGACGGAATTCAACAACGCATTCAAGCCAAACGAATGAAACAGCGGCAACACGGCGAGCGTGGTATCGTCCGGTTTGC
Source organism: Candidatus Hydrogenedentota bacterium (assembly GCA_034408725.1). GTDB lineage: Bacteria > Hydrogenedentota > Hydrogenedentia > Hydrogenedentales > SLHB01 > JABWCD01. Next base: position 4,606 of record JAWXCN010000049.1, on the reverse strand, counting down.
CGTCGATCAGATGGCGCGACACCATGCAATTCATCAGACTATTGGAATGGGTGAGCTCGGCGCCCTTCGGACGGCCTGTCGTTCCCGATGTGTAGATGATGATACACGTGTCGTCCGGCCGGCATTGCACGGTCTCGAACGCCGGCGGTTGATCGCTCATCAATTCGCTCAAGGTCATGACGCCGGGAATGGGGGATTCGCCGCCGGGGGCCAGCGGGATAATGATGAAATGCTCGCAAGTTCCCGCTTGTTTCCAACCCTCGTACCCGACTTTACCGATTGGAAGCTGTTCGGTGCCCTCGAAACATATGAACACGTTCGCGTCGGAGTCCGACAGGTGATACCCCACCTCGCGCTCGCGCATCAGCACGTTCAACGGCACAAACGCTGCGCCTGTTTTCAGAATGCCAAAATAGATAATGGGAAAGTACGGCAGGTTGGGGCACGATAGGGCGACCTTGTCGCCTTTGCGCACGCCCAGTTTTTGCAACCCATTGGCGACCTGGTTCGCCATTGCGTTGATTGTTTGATAGTCGAGCCGGAACTGGCCATACACTACCGCGGTATGACCGGGTTTTTCTCGCGTGCTGTTTTCGAGGATCACCGCAAGATTCATCATGGCATGCATCTCCCCTCTCGTTAAGAGCAGCCTATCAGGAACCTACAAATCACGTCGCCCCGGAAATTCGATAGTAACAGAGCCGCAACGTGCCCGTCGACCCCTGCGAACCTCGTTACTCGTATCGCAACGCTTCGACCGGATCAACGCCCGATGCCTTGATTGCGGGATACGCTCCGAAGAATACCCCAACGGCCATTGAGAAAAAAAATGCAAGCATGATAGACCAGGCGGAGGTATAAACCGGGAGTGGGGGATAGATGGTGCGCACAATGAAGGTGCCGAGGAACCCGAGCGCGATGCCCAGCGACCCGCCTATCGAACTCAGCGTAATCGACTCGATGGCAAACTGCATGCCGATGTCGTGGCGCGTCGCGCCCACTGCCTTGCGGACGCCCACCTCGCGCGTCCGTTCGCGCACCGACACCAGCATGATATTCATGATGCCGATGCCGCCCACCAGCAGGGATATGCCCGCGATGCCGGCGAGCATCACGCGCATCGCGGTGAAAATCTGGTTAAACGTCGCCAAAATTGACGTCTGGTCCGTTATGGTAAAATCCTCGATATAATCGTGCGCCGCTTTCAGGATTTCACGCGTCGCTACCGTCGCCGCTTTCACGTCATCCGGACTGTTGGCGCGCACGAGAATCTGAAACAAGCGGTCTTCGCCGCCGTAAAACATTTGCTGGCCGCTACGCAACGGTATCACCACGAGATCGTCGATATTGATACCAAGCATCACACCCCGCGGTTCGAGCACGCCCACGACGGTGTGCTTCGTCCGGTTGATGTTTACGCTTTGGTTCAGGGCGTTTTCCGTGCCGAACAGTTCCTGCTTGATCTTCACGCCGATCACACACACTTTATTGTTCTTGTCAATGTCCTGCCCGGAGATAAACCTGCCTTGCTGCGCGCGAAGATTGCGCACTTCCTCGAACTTTTCCGTGGTTGCGATGATCATCGTGTTGCGGCGCCGGTCCCCCGCCTGGACGCTCCCCGAGCCAATGACGACGGGCGCCACCGCGCGCACGCCCTGCGCGCGTCGTTCGATTTCCTTCGCGTTTTCGTGGGTGAGATGGCGGAAACTCCCCGCGATGATCGGCATCATCCCGGACGTTTCCTGTTTTCCTGGCGTAATCAGAAGGATGTTGCTGCCCATGCCGGCAAACTCGCGCTCGATATACGCCTGCGCGCCTTCCCCGAGAGAAATAAGCAGAATCACGGACATGACGCCGATGATCACGCCCAACATGGTGAGTAGCGAGCGCACCTTGTTCTGATTGATCGAATCAATCGCGATGCCGAAATAGTCGAACGGGCCCATTACGGCTCCAGTTTGTCGACGACCTGTACTTTCACGTCTTCTTTCAGATCGGCCAGCGAAACCGACGTGATGAGCAGTTCACCTTTCTGCAGGCCGTCCGTGATCTCGACCGTGTTCCAGTTGCCAACGCCGGTCTTAATGTCGCGGCGCACGGCGCGACCACCTTCCACAACGTACGCGAACTCCTGCCGGATAAGCGATTCGGTCGGCGCGAAGATAACGTTTTCCTTTTCGTCCACAAGAATCACCACATCCGCCGACATGCCGGAGATGAAACTCTCGACGCCCTGGTCCACGCGCACGCGGACGTTCAACGTGCGGCTCAGATCCGGATTGATCGAAACTATCGGCGAAATGAAATCCACCGTCCCAAAGAAATCAGAGTCCCGATACGCATCCAGATTGATCCGCACCTTTTGCCCGATCTTGATTTGCGAGGCGTTTGCCTCGTCAAACGGCGCTTCGACGTAGCATTCCGACTGATCCACGAGTTGCAATAGCGGCATGCCGATCGTCACCGCTTCCCCGCGGTCACGCAGAATCTTGGCAACCACTCCGTCAAACGGCGCCCGCACGAACGCGTTTTCCCGCGTTGCCGTTGCCACCGCAACGCCCGCCTGCATCTGCTCGATGCTCGCCTCCGCCATGCGGATTTCTTCGGTGCGCACGTCATTTTCGCCTTCGCCCGCGTTCGCCGCCCCCAACGCTTCCTGCGTGACCTTCATCGCCAGCGCAACCTTGTCCAGCATGTCTTGGGGAATGGCCCCCTTGTCCTTGAGCGCCTTGACGCGCTCATAGTCTTTTTTTGCCTGTTCGAATTGCGCTTCGGCCTGGGCGACCCGCGTCCCCGATACTTCCTTATTGATGACCGCGCCCATCCTCGCCTGTTCAAGGCGCGACTCGCCGACCTTCAAATTGGCCTGGGCCAACAATACCTGCGCATCCATTTCGGCATGGCGCAACTCGACGAGAACGTCATCCTTCTTGACCTGCTCGCCCTCCTTGAAGGGGACCGCGAGCACTGTCCCCATCGTGCCCGCCGCGACCAGCGAGTCAAATGAAGGCATCACCGTGCCCGACGCGATTGCCGTGATCGTTTGCTCGACGCGCCCCTGCTCCACGGGCGCAGCCGTGACGTTGATTGTGTCCTCACGCATTACGAGGTACACCGGAAACGCCGCCAGCGCCCCCGCCACAATCAACCAGCCAACGATTTGGGGTCCCAGACTCCGTTGTTTCGCCATTCGTCCTTCACCAGGTTGCCGTCCCGAAAACTCATGATGCGTTCGGCGTGCTCCGCCACGTCGCGTTCATGCGTCACCATGACGATTGTGTGCCCGTTTTTATGCAATTCATCGAACAGGGCGAGAATGCTCTCGCCGCTGGCGGTATCCAGATTCCCCGTCGGTTCATCTGCAAAGACAATGCTAGGCTTGTTGACCAATGCGCGGGCAATCGCCACGCGCTGGCGCTGTCCCCCCGACAGTTCACTGGGCCGGTGGTACATGCGCTCGCCCAATCCCACGGACTCCAGCGTTTCTTTCGCACGCTCCGTCCGTTGCTTCCTGGGGATGCCGTCATACAGCAACGGAAGTTCGACGTTGGCCAAGGCGGTTGTGCGTGACAACAGATTAAAATTTTGGAATACGAACCCAATCTCGTGGTTCCGTAGCTCCGCCAGCTTCGATTCCGGCAGCTTCGCCACCGGTAAACCTCCGAGGAAAAATTCGCCGGAAGTCGGCCGGGAAAGGCAACCCAGGATGTCCATCAAGGTCGTTTTACCCGACCCCGACGGCCCCATCACGGCCACAAAGGTACCCCGCGAAATCTCGAATGAGACCCCGCGCAACGCCTGCACCACTGTGTCGCCCATCTCGTAATGCTTCGTCAAGTCCCGCACAACGATCAGGGGTCCGTTTTCGTCTTCTTTGGGTTGCCCAGCCATAGACACTCGATTGTACACACTTCCGGTAGCCTAGTTCGACCCATCAAGGCCAAACACGCGCATCTCACCCGTCGTATTCCCCGTTAGACTCAGAGAATCCCCCGATGGTTTTCCCGACTTGGAATGAAACAGCGTCTGTAAGTTACCAATTCCGGTCCCAGCCGACAGGGAAATCGCTGTAACTGTATTCCCCTCGGAAATGCCTAGGATTTCACCCACCCGAATCGGTGTCGCCCCAATGGCCGTCCCCGTTACGGCATCCTCTCCGTCATTTGTATTCTCACCGCAGTTTGCGATGGCGTTGCCGGTGATACTAGGCGCGCCCGGTAGGGCGCTCATTATTCTGCGTGTTGTCGGGGGCCGAAGTTCCCCAAGCGCCAAGGCGACAGCCGCAGGCAATTGGCTGGAACTTCGTGCGGCCCCGACTCCGGTCCCTTTTGCTCGCTACTCAGTGGGGGTCTAACGACGTCCCCACTTTCGATTACCGCGAGCACTCCAGTTCGGCTCTTAACGAGCCTCGCTCCGGTCTGCGCGCGGGGCTGCTGCCCGTGCTCGACAAAGGCACCGGAGTCGGGGGCGGCAAAGCATAGCGACAGCCTCCCGACAACACGCGCTACCCGTTGCCTCCGCGTCATTTACGCGGACACTCGTTCATTTCTAGCCACTACCCATCGTTGGGAAGGGGGGTAGGGAACACTTGCTGGGAAGTGTGGAC
>JAWXCN010000048.1:0-3506 GCA_034408725.1 Candidatus Hydrogenedentota bacterium | reverse complement strand
GGGATTAGGAGATAGGAGGAGATACGGAGACAAAACAAATACACAGAAAAAATGTTCTCATCGTGTATTTAAGTTTCGAGAAAGGGGATCGAAGACATTTCAAAAAGTTAATCTTCAATCCCCATATTCCCATCAATCCCCGTATCCCCTTCGTGTTCTTCGTGCCTTCGTGGTGGAACTCATGCCGCGGTCCAATGTTGTGCGAGTTCCACGTCGCAGAGGTCGGCAATAGAATTCACGACAACATCCGGCCGGTACGCGAATTTTCCAAGGTCTTCATGTCGCGTGCCACCGGAAAGCACGAGGATGGTGCGATACCCCATTTGCATGCCGCCGACGATGTCCGTCTCCATCGTATCGCCGATCATCGTCGTTTCCTCCGCGGAGAGGTTCAGTTCCTTCCGCGCGACGCGCATCATAATCGGGTTTGGCTTGCCCACGCTGAACGCGGGCACACCCGTGGCGCTTTCGAGCATTGCGGTGATCGCCCCGCAGCCGGGTCGCATACCATCTGCGGTGGGGCAATTTGGGTCCATGTTCGTGGAGACGAGTTTTGCGCCTTTGAAGATCATCCGCGTGGCGCGTTCCATGATCTCGAATGTCATGGTGCGGCCTTCACCGACGACGACGTAATCCGGTTCGCTGTCAACGATTGAATAGCCGTTGGCGTGCAACGCCTGCAACAAGCCGCCTTCGCCAATGACGAACGCGGTGCCATTCGGCTTTTGCTGCGCCAGGAACCGCGCGGTTGCCATCGCGCAGGTGTAGATGTGCCGTTCCTCGACGGCAATGCCCATGCGCTGCAACCGCGTTGCTACATCGCGACGCGTGCGCTGGCTGTTATTGGTTAAGAACATGAATGGAAGGTCGAGCTCGCGCAGTCGCCGGATAAACCGGTCCGCGCCGTCGATCAACTGTGTTCCGCGATAAATCACGCCATCCATGTCGATCAGGTATCCGCGTTTCATGGTACTTCCTCTATATTTTTACGCCCAGTCAAGGTCAGCGGATTGAATCATGCCGCATCGCGATGAGGGCAAGGTTAAGTTCGTGTGCAAATTCCGTTATGGTAATGGCAAGTTCCGCGCCAACTTTAAAGATTGCTTATCAACTGAATTTGTTGGAGTTAGGTTTTTTTGCCCCGGAAAAGCAACAAACAGGTAGGATTTCACCGGCCAAGACCTTCGACTTCGTAAGTGCGGTGGAAAATGTGTCGGCTAGCGTCGCCGCTTCCAATATCCGGGCCGCCTTCGGAAGTGCGTGACCGCTATGACATGGATTGAGTCATTATTGAGGACGCGGTAAACAACGCAATAGGGAAAACGGTGCATTACGTAGCGCCGCGAACTGTGTTTATGACTGGGCCAACGATCAGGCAATTCCTGGATTTGTTCAACGGCACGATCCAATTCGGAGAGAAAACGATTCGCCGCTGTCGAACTTCGATCGCGATACCACAACCACGCAGCGCGCGCATCTTCGATGGCGTCGCTATGAAATGATACGCGGTCCACTTCCATTTATTCGCCGATAATTTGCCGCCGCGCCTCGGACCATGGCACAAGTGTCGCCCGGCCCTCATCGATTTCCCGTATACGTCGCGCAATTTCTACGTCCCACGCTTGCTCGGCGTCCTCGTCGATGATTTCATCCAGACTATCCAGAAGTGAAGTGGCCAGCGCAGCGCGCGCCTCGGCAGGCAATTTCAGCGCTTCCTGTAAAATCTCCAAAGTTTGCATGTCTAGCTCCTGAACAGCAACTGTTTCCGGTTACTCAAAATATACACGAATTGGCCGATTCACTCGAACTTTACTGGAAATTTGGAATACAATCTCTATTCTACTATCCACTACGAAGGAGGCATCATGTCGCAAGGTTTGCTCGCGGGTAAGCGGGGTGTTGTATTTGGCGTGGCGAACGACAAATCGATTGCGTGGGGTTGCGCGCAGGCGTGCGCGGCGCAGGGCGCATCGATGGCATTCAACTACCTCGGCGACGCGCTGGAGAAGCGCGTGCGCAAGCTGGTGGACGAGTTTTTGCCGGGTTCGCCCATATTGAATTGCAATGTGCAGAAGGACGACGAGATTTCCCAATTTTTTGCGGACTTGCGAAAGGAATGGGATTCGATCGATTTTCTGATCCATTCGGTTGCATTCGCGGACCGCGAGGACTTGAAGGACCAGTATATTACGACGCCGCGCGCCAATTTTGCATTGGCGCTGGATATTTCGGCGTATTCGCTCGTAGCGCTTGCGCGGGAAGCCGCACCGATGATGACCAACGGCGGCAGCATCGTCGCGATGACGTATTACGGTTCGGAGAAGGTCGTGCCCCGGTATAACGTGATGGGGGTTGCCAAGGCCGCGTTGGAATGCAGCGCGCGATACCTCGCCACTGATCTCGGCCCAAAAAATATTCGCGTGAATTGCATCAGCGCGGGACCGATTCGTACGTTGTCCGCAAGCGCAATTGCGGGCATGCGATCGATGCTGACCGTTGCGGAGAAGGTCGCGCCGTTGCGCCGTAACGTTACGCAAGACGATGTCGGACGCTCCACAGTCTATTTGCTTTCGGATTTATCTTCGGCCGTTACCGGCGAAGTGATCCACGTCGATAGCGGATACCACACGGTGGGATTATTTGGTATCGATAGTGCACCGGCCAGTGAATAATAAAATGAGAAGGGGATATGGGGATTGATGGGGATATGGAGATTAAATTGATGAAAACTTATACCCCGATTTATTCCCTTGATCTCCTCCCATCTCCCAATCTCCATCGCATTAAATTATGGTAATCGACTGCCACATGCACGTCCGCGCGGCGAAGGACGGCACGCTCGACACAGCGTACTGCGACGCGACGATTGAAGCGGGGGACTTGCTGGGGATAGACGTTTTTTGCGTGTCCGACCTGCAACTCACAGGTCCGCTGACGAATGCCGAGTTTCACGCGGCGAACGAGCGCGTGAAACAGGCGATCGCGCGGCACCCGAAACGGTATCGCGGGTATTGTTATGTGAACCCCGCAGATCCCAAAGCACTGGACGAAATCCGTGCGCGCGTCCGCGACGACGGCTTCAGCGGCGTCAAGTTATACAACCAGCACACCATCGATTCCGATGTCGTGGCGCCCGTGCTTGAACTCGCCACGGAATGGCGAATCCCTGTGTTAATGCACGGCGGGAGGCCAAACGATCCAGTCACCCAACAACTGCAACCAAACATCAGCACCGCCGCGCATTTCGTGCGAGCCGCCGAGCGCTTTCCCAAAGCGCTGCTGATCGAAGCGCACATCGGCGGCGGGGGCGATTGGGAGTGGGCACTAAAGCATCTGCGTGAGGCGCCCACCGTATTTCTCGACACTTCCGGCAGCGTGATCGATGAGTGGATGGTCGACAAGGCCATCGATGCGCTGGGCGTTGCGACGGCGGGCAGCAACGCGCTGGGCGTCGCGACCGTTGCGGACCTGGTGCTGGAATGGGGCGGCAAAGGCGAGGCCAGCCT
>JAWXCN010000047.1:0-19451 GCA_034408725.1 Candidatus Hydrogenedentota bacterium | reverse complement strand
GTGTTGCGCAGTCATCACGGGAGTGGATCGCCTCGACAAACGAAGCGGCGATGGCGGGTCTCGCGGGTCGCCTGAGAGAAGGTCCAGCCTGTGCGGCGGACGTCGACGTCGCCGTGCGTGTCTCATGGGCGCGGTTTGGTGAAGGGGCGGACGTTGTGGCCGCATGGCTGGGCGAGAACGATCTGCTGCCGCGCCTCGGTGAAGCGGACGTGCGCGGTTCGTTGGCGACAAGAATCAAGGCGCTGTCGCACCTCGGCGAGCTGCGTATCGACGGTGAAGCGCGCACGAATGTCATCAAGTTCACCGGCAGCCTCGCCGAATCTACCGGGGAAGAGGCGGAATGAGGTTCGCACTGCTGCACCTGATGTGCCTGGCCGCGATCGCGGATGCATCGTATGGTCTGTTCGGACCGGACGATTGTGCAGGCGTCGCGGGAAACGGACGATTGACAATAGCCTTTGATCATTTCGGCCGGCTGAGCATGTGCCGTTGGCCGGAGCCGACAGCGCCAAACCAACTCACGTATACGGAACTTGACGGAACGGTGCGGGGCGCAAAGTGGGCGATGGACGATGGCGACGGCGTAAGGTGGGTGGTCAGCAATACGCCTGGTGCCACGCGCATGCAGGATGGGTCGGCGCCAGTCATCGAAATGGCGGATGTCTCCACCGGTGTTGTGCAGACAGCGTTTGTTGTTCCAGAGCGCGATATCGCGGTTTTTCAACTCAGGTTCCTCGAACAACCGCAACAGAATTCCGTGCTGTGGCACAGCGATTTTTCGCCGTGTCCATCGTCAATGCGCGCTGTTCCCGGTTCCGAGCGCCTGTTCGCGACGCGCGCAGACATGGTGGCGTTCAACGAAGGCGCCATGTATCACGCGCGCCCCGCGGATGCCCATAGCGTGGCGTGGGAGGAGACGAATCGCTGGCTGACCGGCGGGCTAATCCCGCAATGGATGAAAAAAGGCGCGGCGGTATGGATTGGGTATGCGGCGCCAGAAACTTTTCTGCATGCCGTATGCTCGACGCGCGCACAGGACGAATTGGCGGACGCGCGCACCATGCGCGCTGTCGGTCAGTGCTATTCCGTCGTGCGTGTGCCGTTAGACCCGGCGGACAACACTGCGACGATTTTTCTCGCGGCAGGAGAGCGGCGCAGCAACGTGGATGATTCACTGGCGTTCGCAAAGCAGCAGGGATACGAACAATTATTGCGTTCGACAACGGAATGGTGGGAAACACGGGTAGCCCAAGCGGTGCGCCCGCAATTCTCGAATCCCGCGATTTCGCCGCTCTACACGCGCGCGCTCCGGCAACTATTGGTCGCCGCTGACCCGCGGTCCGGCGCAGTCTCCCGAGCTGCCGTGGCCGATTCTCCACTGTTTGTTGACGTGACGAGGCAGGGAGCGTGGACGACGCTCGCGCTCGATTTGGCCGGTTATCGCGACGAAGCAAGCGCACACCTCGATTTTTACGCAAACGCCGTGCGCCAGGATGGGAGCCAAAGCGCACCCATAGGTTCACTTCCCGCGGCGCTCTACGCGACCGGTGTGGAAGCCGCGCCAGATGTAGTCTTAGACGTTCAGGCGGCTGGGTGGTTTCTATGGTCGGCGTGGCAGCACGATGCTTTTCTGGCTGAAGAACACCGGGAAGCGTACCGGAAAAAACTATGGGGCGCCGTCAATCGGACGGGTGATTTTATTTCGAGTTGGGCGCGCGCCGCGCATGACACTCCCGCGCTATCTTTTGAACCGGAAGTGCTCCGCGATTCGGCGTCGATTGAAACCTTTGCCATCGCGCATGCAGGTCTGCGTAGCGCCGCATCGTTTGCGCAAGCCACCGGGGAGGAAAAGCCCGAATGGGCATCGCGCGTGACGGAAATGGCCGATGTGTTGCGGTTTCAGGCGCTGGATGCTGACGGACTTTTCAAGACAGCCGATCCGCTTGCGATATGGCCGGCAGATTTGGTCCCTGCCGGGGACCCGCGCTGGGCCGCGGCAGTGTATTATGCGCTGGAAAGCATTGAAAATAATTCGCCTGCGGAATCGTTGGAAATACTCGCGCGCGCTGCGATGGTGATGCGGGACCAGAAAGAAAATCTCGCATCGCTTGAACCGCTGCTGGCGCCAGTCATTCAGCGCGCGCTCGATGCATATCCTTGCGATACATACTATGCGTCGCTTTCTCTGGCGGCAATATTGACGACGTACAGCCACGGCGCGTATTGATGTGTCGAATACCCCGCAGTGTTTCGACCGCTATTGCAAGGAGGAAACAGTATGAAAACGCGATTGTCCGCTATCGTGCAAATGATTGCACTGATGATCGTGCTGATGATTGGCATTGGCATTGAGCGGTTGTGGCCAGGCAACGCGGCGGCGGAGACGAATATCCTGCGCGCGACGCGTTTCGAACTGATCGATCCCAGTGGAAAGGTGCTTGCGGTACTCGGATCGGCCGGCGGTAAAACGCCGCAGTTCGAGTTGCGCGACGCGACAGGAAAAGCGCGCGCGACCATTGCATTGAATGATCAGGGCGCGCCTTCGCTTGCACTGAACGGTAAAGACGGCAAGCGCCGCGCCTGGTTGGCGTTGACAACAGTTGGCGGCGCAAACCTCATACTGATCGATAGCGAGGAACGCGCGCGCGTCAATATGTTGACCACGCCGGAAGGTGATCCATTCCTTCATCTACTCGATGCCAATGAGCGGGCCCGCGCTTCGTATGGCATCAACAGCGATGGAATTCCGATGCTCGAATTGCACGACGCGGACGGCAACGTGCGCGCCGCGTTTCACGTCGAGAAGGATGGGAAAGGCTCGCTGACGTATCCTGAGCCGCCGGTAATAGTGCCGTCTGCGGAAGGCGAAGCGCCGTAGATTGATGTAGCTTCCACACGAAAGCTCAGAAAAGCAGCGAGCCGCCCGATTCTACGGCCGTCCAGACGTGACCAGTTAAGCGCTGCCAACCGTATCCAATTATTTATCTCTTCGGAGAAAGTAGTTGTCAGTTCTGACTAATAATATCGTTGCTTTCGAGTTTATCTCTCCAGAATTTGGTAAATATTTCTCTTAACCCTTTGATGGGTATCACGTTAGCTTTTTCATCAAATTTCGGCCTGAAACTTGCTATAACACAATGGGTTGTATGTGATGTTATTGCCCCTACGAGGCAAGCGTACCAACAAGGTGCCCCGTGTTGAGGTGGAAATGTCGAACTGCGGACGGTGAGGATTTATTTTTATGCAACGACTACTTTTAACAGTTTCTCTTTTGTGTGTTGCCATGTTGGCGAGCCCGATTGCCGGGGCCGCCATCATTTTCGACAATGGCGAAACCATTTCCCTGGGTGGTTTTGCCAGCAACGGCGATGAATCCCTGGCTGCGGACAATTTTGTATTGGCCGAGGGCGCGAACACGATCACTGACATTCACTGGTGGGGCTTTTACAACGTCTTCGACAGCGAAGCGGTAGATGATTTTACTGTGTTCATCTATGCAGATAACGGCGGGGAGCCGGGCGCCGCTCCACTTCATACGTTCACCAATGCCGTACAGACGACAGCGAATGGCACGAACAACAGCGGGGTATACCCAGAGTTTGAGTACGTGATGAATATTGACCCGCTGGAATTGACGGCGGGAACCACGTACTGGCTGGCCATAGCAAATGACGTCACTTTCGAGGGCAAGGGCGACCCGACGGCAGATCCGTCTTGGGTGTGGTCGTTGTCGCAGTTAACGGGTGGCGATGCCCATGCCAAACTTCCGACGGCGTGGGTTAACACAAATACCGAATTGGCGTTTCAACTGACCAACGACGGTGTCGTCCCTGAGCCCGCGTCCATCGTGCTCATCGGAATGGGTCTGGCCGGAGTTGCACTGCGCGCGCGCCGCATGCGCAGCTAAGCAGCCAATTAAAGTTTTGTTCTAGTCTGCCCTTCGGTTCGGCCGGAGGGCAGAATTTTTTTGTCAATGGGGAAGTTATGCAGCCGCGCTAAAAGAGCAACGAGCCGCCGTCTTTACTCGCTTCGTCGGAGATATCCGTGTTTGGTTTTCGAATCGTGGGGCCGGGTTCCGGCACTTCTTCTTCGAACGGCTGCGTTTCCAATTGGCCTTCCGCATTCTTCGTAAGGATTTCGATCTTTTTCTCCGCGTCCGCGAGGGCCTTCTCACAGCGCTTGGCGAGCTTAATGCCGTCTTCAAATCGCTTCAGCGCCTCGTCGAGCGGAAGTTCGCCTTCCTCAAGCGCGGCCACGATTTCTTCCAGCTTTTCCAGGTCTTTCTCGAACTTCGGCTCAGCCATTCGTCGGCTCCTCCAGAATGCGATCTACGGTGACGGAAGCGCTGCCGTTTCCGAACCGGACGTGCAGTGTATCTTTCGGGGACAATTGTTTCACATCGCGGATTAGCTCGCGCTTCGGCATCTTCCATGCCAGCGCATAGCCGCGCGACAATACGGCAAGCGGACTGAGCGCGTCGAGTTGTGCAAGCAACGGATGAAACCGCGCGCGTGCCTGCGCAACGGCGTTGAGCGCGGACGACGCAAGCCGTTGCCTGTTGGCCGACAGTGCGAGCCGCGCCGCATGCACTCGTTGCCCCGGCGACAATAGCACAAGAGACCGCGCGGCATGATCCAATCGCCGGCGCAGCAGCCGCACGCGATCGTGAAGCTGCGATTCGAGGCGCATGCGCAGTTCGTCCGTCTGCTGGCGCCGTTGTCGCACCAATTCCTCGGGCCTGCGAAAGACGTAGCTGGACGTGGCAAGCGCGAGTCTCGACTTGCCCAGCTCCAGTTGACGCGACAGAGATTTGGCCATGCGTTTACCCAGCAAATTCATACGCTCGCAAAGCGCCTCGTATTCCTGCACGACCAGTTCCGCTGCCGCGGACGGGGTCGGCGCACGTTTGTCCGCGACAAAATCGGACAAGGTAAAATCGATCTCGTGTCCGACGGCGGAGATGATCGGCGTTCGCGCGCGGTAAATGGCGCGCACCACAATTTCTTCGTTGAACGGCCAGAGGTCTTCGAGTGAACCCCCGCCGCGCCCGACAATCATGACATCGACGCCGTACGCGTCGAGCGCCGCAATGCCCGCGGCAATTTCCTGCGCGGCCTCCGCGCCCTGCACCCGCGCGGGATACAGCAGAATGTGAACGTGCGCGAAACGGCGGTTGATCACGTTCAGAATGTCGCGAATCGCCGCGCCGGTAGGCGAAGTAACAATGCCTATGCGGCGCGGCAGCATCGGCAGCGGTTTTTTGTGTTCGTCGTCGAACAGCCCTTCCTCGCCGAGTTTCTGCTTCAATTGCTCGAACGCAAGCTGCAACGCGCCGACGCCTTTCGGGTGCATCTCGTCACAGATGATCTGGTAGTTGCCTCGCTTCTCGTACACCGTGACCATGCCGAACACGACGACATCGAGTCCGCTGTCCGGCCGGAACTGCAGCTTCATCATCTTCCCGCGAAACATCACTGCGTCAATCTGGCTGTCAGCGTCCTTCAACGTGAAATACGCATGCCCAGCGGGCGACACCCGCCAATTCGATATCTCCCCCGCCACCCAGATGTAGCTGATCTGGGTCTCGAGCAGGTCCTTCACCCGCCGTGTAAGCTGGCTGACGGAGAGTATGGTGGGTTTTTCGGGTGGCATAGTGGGGATTGTAACGAATGAAGCAGCGTGGGGGAAACGCTTCTCAGAATTCCGAACGATAATTCCACCATCCGACGTGGCTGCCCCCGATGTACGGTCCATCCAGGGGACTCTGAAGCCGGGGATCCAAGCGGTTCAGTAGGTACGAACCCACTTCTTCATCTTGTCGATCCATAAAGTAGGTGCAAACATCGCCTTTGATTGTAATTATCCGCGAGAATCGCGCTCGAGTCCGCCAATCCTGGCTGCCGACGTGTACTCGCGTAAAAGGTTTCTTGTCCGCAGCCAGCAAATTGAAAACATTTCCCCGACTCAACGCCATCACTGGTTCGTTCAGATAGTTAAAAGGTGGGTCTAGAACCTTATGGTGGGATTCCTCATAGAGAAGTGCGGACGGAAGTTCTCCCACAAATGTGGCGCCGACGTCAAACTCCTTCAGTTTATACAGGGCATACTCGGGACCGCGCGCGTCAGACGGGAAGCTTCCATGCACGTTTCGGTATCTCCCCAACGCGAACGCAAGGCGTTCTATATCAATTCGTGATTTGACTTCCGCCGCCACGCGTTGAAATGGAATTGGCCACATCGCATAGTCGCCTGCGCAGAAATCGATGACTTCCTCTGTGATTTCAGCAACATGCGCAAGCGGCTTGCCAACCAATCGATCTAAAGAACCGACTTTTTCGGGATCAAGTCGCAGGCGGTAAAACTGGCCCGTCGACGTAAAACACATGACGTTCGTTAAATTGTTGGGTGTGAGTCTTGTTGCAACGATGACACTTTGATGGGCGGCTGGATCGATTGTTGCCTTCGGCTCGTTTATGTACTCGAATTCCGACAGTACAACCTGCCGGCCATCGTCGAAGACAAAAGGAAGTTCCTTCTCGTAGTAGCTAAGATCTACCGCTTCGTTCAACATCATTTCTGAAGTGCGCCCGCTCAGTTCCTCGGGAAAATAGGCCTTCAACGGGTAAAGGGCAAATTCTGGACCCCTCTGATCGTATGGGAGCGCATCGTGCTCGTGTTGGAACATTGTGAGCGCCATGAAGACAAGGTCATTTTTCTGGACCACATCTGGCATCCCGAATGCCACTGAAACACAGAATAAAACCGTCAGGACGGCGCGAAACCCTCTAGTGTATATATGATATTTATTTGTTTGCATCGGAATGCACCGTGCTCTTCGAACTGCTGCCAGCGTTCTGCGGGAGCGGCCGCGCGACAGCGGTAACTTCACCGGCTGGCGGTTTGATCGCGTTTCATTCCTTTCGCCTGTTTAACGAGTGTGAGGAATTCCTGACGAAATCCTTCCGGGTCTTCGCCGATGCCGCTTTTTGCAAGTGTGAATGCCGCGTCGTAGTCGCTGCGGCCCTTATAGGGCGATTCACGGAGGAGCATGCCGAACTGCGCGACTGCGCCGGCGAACTGGAGATCCGGTGATGCCTGTTCGATGGGAGTTGCGCGAACGGGCACCGCGAATGCGATGAGTTTACTTTCATCCGAATCCAATGGCTTGTATCGCAGTTTTACGGTCATGAGCTCGTTCGTGGCGGAGACTGATGAGAGCGCGGGTGTTTGCTGATAGATCAGGGGATCGACCGTGCCGGCAGGTACGGGCGCGCCCACGGGCACCAACTCATACAGCGCAGTGACAGTATGCCCCGCGCCAATCTCGCCGGCGTCTATTTTATCGTCGTTGAATTCCTCGGCCCTGAGCAGCCGATTTTCATAACCAATGAGCCTGTAACCGGCGATTTGCGCAGGGTTGAACTCGACCTGGATTTTCACATCCTTCGCGATAGTAAATAGCGTGGACGGAAGTTGATGCACAAAGACTTTCTCCGCTTCCCGCAGACTGTCGATATACGCGTAGTTGCCGTTACCGAGATCGGCCAGCGCTTCCAGCGTTGCGTCCTTATAGTTCCACATGCCGAACCCGAGCACGGTCAGGTAAATCCCGGTGGCGCGTTTCTGCTCGATCAGCGAGGTCAATGCACCTTCACTGGTAACGCCCACGTTGAAATCGCCATCCGTTGCGAGTATCACGCGATTGTTTCCGCCAGGAATGAGGTTCGCTTCGGCGGTGGCATAGGCAAGTTGAATGCCCGCGCCTCCGTTGGTCGATCCGCCGGCTTCGAGGTCGTTTAACGACTTCAGTATCTTTTCTTTCTCGCTTACCGGCGTAGATGGAAGGACCAGCCCCGATGCGCCCGCATATACGACAATTGCTATTCGATCATGAGCGTCAAGATTCTCGACCAGCCGTGCCAGCGCTTGTTTCACCAGCGGAAGTTTGTTTTCATCGACCATCGAGCCTGATACGTCGAGCAGAAACACAAGATTGCACGCGGGACGTGCGTCAGCGGAGAGTTCACGGCCTTTGATTCCGATCCGTGTTAAGTAGTGCGAAGGTTCCCACGGGCACACGGTGACCTCTGCTTGAACTGCAAAGGGTTCGTCACCGTCCGGTTCCGTGTAGTTGTAGGAGAAGTAATTGATCAACTCCTCGATGCGCACCGCATCCTTTGGCGGAAGATCGCCCATGTTCAGGAACCTGCGAACATTGGAATACGAAGCGGTATCTACGTCAATCGAAAACGTCGATAGCGGATTCTGGTTTACGGCAAGAAAGGGGTTATCAACGATGCGGTCGTACGCCTCGGTGTTCATTGGCGCATCGACATCCTGCACGCCTGGAATGAGGTGCGGAGGCTCGAAATCTGCTTTCGTATACATGGGAATCGAATACAATGCCGGCTGGACAGGGCTTGTCTTTGCGGACATACACCCTTGGGCGAGCAATACGGTAAGTCCAACGACGATTGTTCGTCGCATCATGGCCTTCTCCTTTGTCGTTTTCCAACCCCAAAGTCTTTGGTGCTTTAATACGGATGACCGGAAAAAGGTTTCAGGCTTATTCACCTCATCCGTACTTCGCGTGGCATTCCTTCGAGGACATCTTTGGCGCTTTGATGAGGCCGCCGTCGAGTTTTTCGCCTTCGGGATCGAGATAAAGCCGGCCAGATGCGAGGGTGATGTCGGGGTCGTAGCCAATGAAGTGGGCGTTGAAGATATAGCCGGCTTCGGAGGCGCACCGGAACCAGTGGATGTTGTCCTTGTGATCGGAAATCGTGGACACACCCCCGACGGGGAAATCCTGGTCGATGGTCGGTTTAATGATGTAATGATCGTCGGCGGTTTCGAGGCGGTCATAGTGCTTGCCGCGGAACTGGCCTTTGAGCACGATGAATCCGGTACACATGTTGCTGTGTCCGTGCGGGACGATTGCGCGATCTTTTTTCATGCAAAAGATTTGTTTGCCGAAGTTGAGCTTTTCGGGCAGGCCTTCGACCATGCCGAGGTTGAACGATGCGCTGTACGCGCCGTTGTCAGGAAGGTCAACGCGGCTTTCAATGCTGGAAAGGTCCACGTATTGCATCAATCCATTGAGATCGACCTTCCGGTACAGGTCTTCCAATTTCGCCTGGAATTCGGTGTCCTTCAATTTTTGCCCGTGCAGGTCTTCGCCGATATCGTAGATGTCCCTGAACCATTGGCCGACAATGGGTTTGACGGTATCTGCGAAAAGGTTTTGGGTCCATAACGATTCCAGCAGGCCGTAGGCCAGGATGGAGCCGGCCATGCCGGAGGTGAATTGCCGGCGGGAAATTTGCTTCGTAGATTCGCGTGAGTCGTTCATAGATTTGTCCTTGTTGGGAGGGCTCGCGTCCTCGCGGGCCAAGATCATGCCGTAGTCTCGATTAGCCACAAGTCCGCGGGGACGCGGACCCTCCCGGTATTTGGCGAATATTTTTATAGACTCACGCACACGGCTTTCGTTTCCGTGTAATTCTCCAATGCGTCGTGGCCCATTTCGCGGCCCCAACCCGACTGTTTGTATCCGCCGAAGGGGAGCGCGGCGTCAAATACGTTGTAGCAATTGACCCAGACGGTGCCCGCGCGAAGTTGCGCCGCGGCGCGATGGGCCTTCGAGATGTCGCGGGTCCAAATTCCGCCCGCAAGGCCATAGACGGTGTCGTTGGCCGCGGCCTGGATGTCGTCGCTACTTTTGAACGGCATCGCGGTGACCACCGGGCCGAAAATTTCTTCCTGAACGATCTTCATGTTCTGGTTCGTGTTAACCAACACGGTGGGCTCGACGAAATATCCGCCGTCTCCTGTGCGCTTGCCACCGCACACCGCTTCCGCGCCTTCGGCGAAGCCGGCGTCGAGATAGCCCGCTACGCGATTGAGTTGCTCTTCCGATACAAGCGGGCCCATCTGCGTTTCGGGATCAAATCCTGCGCCAACCTTGATGTTTCGCGCGGCGTGCGCTACGCCATTGACGACGTCGTCGAAGATGTCCTGCTCGACGTACAATCGCGAACCCGCGCAACAGCACTGGCCGTGATTGAAGAAGATCGC
Organism: Candidatus Hydrogenedentota bacterium; assembly: GCA_034408725.1. Classification (GTDB taxonomy): domain Bacteria; phylum Hydrogenedentota; class Hydrogenedentia; order Hydrogenedentales; family SLHB01; genus JABWCD01. The sequence goes on along the minus strand of JAWXCN010000047.1, from coordinate 9,374 downwards.
GTTGGCGGCGCCCTGAATTGCGAGTTCGACGTCGGCATCGGCGAAAACGATATTCGGCGATTTCCCACCGAGTTCGAGCGTGACTTTCTTCAAGTCTTTCGACGCGGCCTGGACGATCAGTTTGCCGACCTCAGTCGAACCGGTGAAGGCAATCTTGTCTACGCCCGGGTGTTGGGCGAGCGCCGCGCCGGCGGTCTCGCCGAGGCCGGTGACGATGTTGATGACGCCGTCAGGGAATCCTGCCTCGCCGATCATTTTGCCGAGCAACAATGCGGAGAGCGGCGTTTGCTCGGCGGGTTTGAGTATGACGGTGCAGCCTGCGGCAAGCGCTGGACCGAGTTTCCACGCGGCCATGAGCAGTGGGAAATTCCAGGGGATAATCTGGCCGACGACGCCGACGGGTTCGCGGACGGTGTACGCGAAGAACTTAGCGCCCGGTGCATAGGGCACGGAAATGGGGATAGTATTACCCTCAATCTTCGTCGCCCATCCCGCCATGTATCGGAACAGATCGGCGGCGAGCGGCACATCCGCCACGCGCGCTACGGTGAGTGGCTTGCCATTGTCGAGACTTTCGAGTTGCGCAAATTCTTCCAGGTGCTGCTCGATTAGATCGCCGAGCTTCCAGATGAGTTTACCGCGGTCCGACGGCGTCATCGTGGACCACGGCCCTGTCTCGAATGCGGCGCGCGCGGCTTTTACCGCGGCGTCGATGTCGGCTTTGTCGCCGGACGCGACATGGGCAAGGATTTCGCCGGTCGCGGGGTTGTATACCTCGAACGTCTTGCCCGACGTGGCCTGCACCCATTTGCCGTTGATAAGCATCGGGCGTTTTTCCGCTACGAACGATTTGACGGAAGGAAGCACATTCGGAAGGGACGGAGCAGATACGGTAGCCATCGGAAATCTCCTACGGCGGCAGCCCGCCAATCAGGTTCCACCCCGGCGTTGCGCCGGACTTTTGCACCATGGACTCCGGGATCATCATAGCGCAACGGGAGACGGAGGGCCAATCGAATCAATTTAACCACGGGGACACGGGGAACACGGGGGAATGCTAGGATTTTGTTATTCTCTTGCAATTGCTATGGAGGCTTGCAAAGGAGAGGCTTAGTGATTTTAACGTTTTTGTTTCCTAACCTCGGTCGGTTTTCTCCCACAGATGGATTTCATTTTTTAGAGCAGACCTCCAACGACGCATTTGTCGTCGGTAAAGCCGGAGTGCAGGCAATCGCCGCTACCGGGGACCGCAAGGTCGAGTTTATTGCGCTTGAGGAAAAGACGCTTGCGTATGTTACTTCCTCGATGGGGTATCCGGCGTATTACCCCGTGCATCCCGTGCGGATTGATCGGCCGGTGCGGGCGGTGCTGATGGACCTTGATGGCACGAGCGTGCGGAGCGAGGCGTTCTGGATTTGGATTATCCAGTGCAGTATCGCGAGCGTGCTGGGCAATCCGAAGTTTGAACTGGAAGACGGAGACCTGCCGCACGTGTCCGGCCACAGCGTATCTGAACATTTGCAGTATTGCATAGGAAAATATTGTCCGGATAAAACGGTGGAGACGGCGCGCCAGCATTATTTTCAGCACACTGAACGCGAGATGCAGGCCATACTCGAGGGGCACGGTAAGGCCGGGGCGTTCACGCCGGTCGAGGGTTTGAAAGACTTCCTCCTGGAACTGAAATCGCGTGGCATCAAAATTGGGCTGGTCACTTCGGGGTTGTATCAGAAGGCGTGGCCGGAGATTGTGTCCGCGTTTGATGCGCTGGGCATGGGTGATCCGAAGGATTTCTATGATGCGATCATCACCGCGGGTTACGCGGTGCGCAAAGGCGAAGTGGGCACGTTGGGGGAGTTGTCGCCCAAGCCGCACCCGTGGTTGTATGCCGAGACCGCGCGTGTGGGGCTTGGCATTGATTTTAAAGATAGGCACAGCGTGATTGGAATTGAAGACAGCGGCGCGGGCGTGTGCTCGATACGCCTGGCGGGATTCGCGCCAATCGGTTTCGCCGGTGGAAACATTATCGAAAGCGGCGCCAAAGCCTTATGCACCGGATACGTTGCCAATTTCGAGGAAATTCTTCCATTCCTTTAATACCATTTCACCGCGAAGGCACGAAGAACACGAAGAAAAGCAAACCACGGAGACACCGAGCACACGGAGAGATTATGACAAAAATTAGAATGCGACTTTTATCCCGGTTTTGAGTTCTCCGTGTGCTCCGTGTCTCCGTGGTTAAATCCGTAGTTCCTTCGTGGTGAAAACTGTCTTGTGATACGATGATTGCGTTGGGACGGTTACCGTCCCGCGTTTCCGGGGGAATTTTATGCAGATACAAGACATCATGATCGAGGCGCTGACCAGCCGCGCGTCGGATATTCATCTCAAGTCGGGCAATCCTGCGGTATTCCGGATTGACGGCGACCTTGTGCGCCAGTCCGGCGTGATCCTGAATGAAGACGATATCATGGGCATGCTGGCCGGGATCGCGAAGCCCGTGGACATTGAGCGATTCAAGAAGGTGATGGAGCTCGACACGTCGTACATGTATGAGGATAAAGCACGCTTCCGCGTCAATGTGTGTCGCGACGATGGCGACACACGGATAGTCCTGCGCCTGATCCCCATGCAAATCAAGACCATAGATGAGTTGAGCCTTCCTCCTGTGGTACACAACATTTGCAAAAATGTAAACGGGCTTGTTTTGGTGACGGGTGTTACCGGTAGTGGCAAGTCAACCACGCTCGCGGCGATTATCAATGAGATCAACGACACACGCCCGTGTCATGTAGTGACGGTAGAAGACCCTGTTGAATTCATCCATTCCGATAAAACCGCGATCATCACGCAACGCGAGGTCGGCCACGACACTTTATCATTTGCGAATGCGTTGCGCGGCGCTCTTCGACAGGACCCCGACGTGATACTTATCGGTGAAATGCGCGATCCTGAAACGGTGCGCACCGCCATTGCATCCGCCGAAACCGGCCATCTGGTGTTTTCCACGCTGCACACGGTGGATGCAATTGAAACGTTAAACCGTATTCTCGACTTTTTCGAGCCGCACCAGCAGCTTCAAGTGCGCAAACAGCTTGCCAGCGTGCTGCGCGCGGTGATCTCGCAGCGTCTGTTGCCGCTCAAGGAAGGCGTGGGCCGCTGTGTCGCCGCAGAAGTGCTCATTGGCAACCGCACCGTGCGCGAGTTTATCGAAATCGGCAAGAGCTTCAAGGAAATTACAAAGCTGATCGAAGAAGGGCAGGAACAGTACGGCATGCAGACCTTCGACCAGGCGCTCTATGCGCTGTGGAAAGAAGGGCGCGTGTCCCCCGAAATGGCGCTTACCAACGCCACCAGCCCGCGCGACCTGAAACTGCGCATGCAGGGCATGCGGTCGGGGTAGTTTGGTTCCTAGATGACTGTCATATGGACCGACTATATGTTGTACCGCTTGATTTTACGTGGCTTTGACCAATCAATGGCCGAATACGTACTTCGGTATTCCGAAGAGCGGTATTACGACACTGAGTCGGCGCGTCTGGTAGCCATTGGCAAGCACGGCAAGGATCTTGTTATAATTCCTTACGAAAAGAATTTAGACCAAATTACGCCAGTTACAATCCATGCAACGACGAGAACTAAAGTCAACCTCCGAATCCGCTCAGGGCGGTTTGTGAGCAGCTAACATGCGTATGACTTATTTTGAAGAAGAGGATGTACTCCACCTCATCATTGCGGAAGGTCGCGAGTCTGACAGCATAGAGTTGATGCCCAACGTCACGGCAGAGCTCAATGAGCGGGGCGAACTCATTGGGGTGGAAATTCTTCGCGCAAGCGAGTTCATGCGCGATTTCGTTTTGGAATCTCTACAGGCAAAATTGGCCGGCCTAACCACGCCATCTGAATCGAAATAGCCCACGTTATTCCCGCGTACCGAGAAACGTCCCCGAGTCGCTGATCTCCCCGATTCCTGCTATTATAAAGTACAGTCTTGGGACAGTTTCCCGGCAACCAAACGTGTTACTGGCGACTGTTTCCTCAGTTCGAGGCTTTGGACATGATTCTGGCCCCCAAACGTAAAACCATCGGCGTAATGGTCGGCGACATCCAGGTCGGCGGCGGCGCGCCCGTAATTGTTCAGTCGATGACGAATACGGAAACCGCCGACGTCATCGGCACGGCGGACCAGATCATTGCGCTGGCGAATGCGGGATCGGAGCTGGTGCGCATCACGGTAGACACCGGCGAAGCCGCGGCAGCGGTGCCGGAGATTTGGCGGCGCGTGCGCGGGGCGGGGATTACCGCGCCGATCATCGGCGACTTTCATTTCAACGGTCACAAGCTGCTGACTGAGAATCCCGAATGTGCGGCGGCGCTGGACAAGTACCGCATCAACCCGGGCAACGTCGGGCGAGGCAGCAAGCGCGATATCCAATTCTCGACCATCTGCAAGATCGCAATTGACCACGGCAAACCGGTGCGAATAGGCGTGAACGTGGGTTCGCTGAACCAGGAACTGGTGATGCGCAAGATGCAGGAAAACACCGACGACGATCTTGGGCTGGAATCCGATGAAATTATCAATCAGTGCATGGTGATTTCGGCGCTACAATCCACCGAACTCGCGCTGGAGAATGGCCTGCGGAACGACCAGATCATCATTTCGTGCAAAAGTTCGACGCCGTTGCATTTGATTGAAGTCTACCGCGATTTGTCGTCGAAAACGGACCAGCCGTTGCATCTCGGATTGACGGAAGCGGGAATGGGCATCAAAGGGATTGCCTGGTCTGCTTCGGTGCTTGGCGTGCTGTTATCCGAAGGTATCGGCGATACCATTCGCGTCTCGCTTACCCCGCAGCCCGGTGGCGACCGGTGTGAAGAAGTGTACGCGGCCTGCGAGATATTGCAGTCGCTGGGACTGCGCTCGTTTGCACCGAGCATTACGGCGTGTCCCGGATGTGGCCGCACGACGAGCACGGTGTTCCAGGAACTCGCGGAACAAACGCAGGCCTACGTGCGCAACAAAATGCCGGAGTGGAAACAGAAGTATCAGGGTTTTGAAGACCTCAAACTCGCGGTCATGGGTTGCGTGGTGAACGGCCCCGGCGAATCCAAGGCCGCCAACATCGGAATCAGCCTTCCCGGCACAGGCGAATCGCCGAGTTGTCCGGTGTACATCGATGGACAGAAATTCAAAACACTCACGGGAACGCCAGACGAACTCGCCCGCGAATTCCGGCAGATTATCGACGACTATGTTGAATCCAGATATGTACGGCAGGGTGAAACCGTAGGCGTATAGTCCGCGCTCGTCGCGCGAATAGGGGAGCTTCCACGATGACCGCTGTCAGGATTGTCGCACTTGCCCTGATCATTCTCGGCATTCTCGGGCTGGTGTACGACAAGTTCAGCTACACCGAAGACAGCCAGGAAGTGAAGCTCGGCCCGCTCGAGTTCGAAATCAAAGAAAAAAAAACCGTCAACGTTCCCACATGGGCAGGCGTCGCCGCCATAGTCGTCGGCGCCGGCTTGTTAATTATTCCTTTCAAGCAACCGTAGTCTTCAGCCCGCCCCCCGGTAAAGAAAAAACCACGAAGACAAGGAGAGCACGGAGATTATTCAACACGTAGTCACCGGTCGCATCGAAATTGACACTCCAAAAAAAGTTTCAACAGAATGTATTTCCATCCAAACTACTCCGTGCGCTCCGTGTCTCCGTGGTTCAATTCACTCCTCTTCGTGTTCTTCGTGCCTTCGTGGTAAATACTTCTTACCAGCTCCAAAGTCGTCAATTAGAATCCCGCCTCCCAAACCGCTACGATTCGGCGAGTGCACCACGAAGGGGAACGCGTGAACACCTCGCTACGGTTACTTCCAGTTCTGATTCTCGCAATTACGTTGTGCGGGTGCGACGCGATCTCGCACCGGGCCGACGCGGACTCAAACGTTCGCGTGGTCGAGGCTGCGTTTTTCGAGGGTGGCTACGGCATTCACTGGCACCAGAAGATCGCCGAAGAGTATTCGCGCGCGCACAAGGACGAGGGGGTGGTGGTCGAATTGTGGGGCGACCCGCGCATGCGCGACAAGGTGAAACCCCGCATTTTGCGGGGCGACCCGCCGGACGTGATGCTCGATCAGTATCTGCCAATTTGGAAAATGATCGCGGCGGGAAAGCTACTGCCGTTCAACGACGTTCTCGATCAGCCTGTAAACGATTCCGGTGAACTCTGGCGCGACCAATTCATTCCGGGCACGCTCGATTCATTCACGAGCGACGGGAAATGTTACGGCATTCCGACATCGTTCGGTGCTTGGGGTTGCTGGTACGACGCGAAATTGTTTCGCGAACACGGCTGGACGCCGCCGGCGACGTGGTCCGAGTTTACGGCGGTATGCGCAGAAATAAAAGCTGCCGGCATCGCTCCGCTCGCGTTTCAGGGCAAGTACCCCTATTACGCATGGTACTCATACATCTCTGTCGCGCAACGCTGCGGCGGTCTCCCGCTCATCAATAGAATGAACGCGCTCGAACCCGGCGCGTTCAGCCATCCTGATGCTATAGCCGCCGCAAAATTGTGGCAAGACCTCGTGCGCGATTATTTCCAGCCCGGTTACGAGGCGATGAACCATCTCGAGAGCCAGTTGGAATTTGTGAACAACAAGGCGGCGATGATTTTTTGCGGGGTATGGCTATTCAACGAAATGAAAGAATCGACGCCACCGGATTTTGAGATGCGCGTGTTTAACGTGCCCGCGGTCGAAGGGGGAAAGGGAAACCCAAAATTGTTCAACGGTCTTGGCATGGAGCAAATGCTGGTGACATCGGATGGCCGCTACCCCGAGGATGCCATGGACTTCGCGCGCTACATGATTTCGATGCAGAATGGCGCGGACATGGCGTCGTCCATCGGCGTCATCTCGCCCCTCAAGGGAGGATGCCCACGCGAAACCGTGGGACCGCCGCTGCAGTCCGTACTGGATATGATCGATGCCGCGCCGGGCGTGTTCAACGTCAGGCTGTACGATCTGTTGCTCGAATGGCGCGAGCAGGTTGCGCATATCGCGCTCGCGTCGCTCATGCAGGGCGACATTACGCCAGAAGAGTTTGGCCGACAGCTCGATGAAGGGTTGGTGCGTGCGCAGCAAGACCCTGATGTGATCATCCCTCCGTTTACACCGTACGACCCGGCATCGCTGGGGGAGACGCCGTGAAGCGCAGTCGCGAACAGACCGTGTTCATGATCACATTCCTGGCGCCGGCGTTTTTGCTGTTTACTGTGTTTGTGGCAATGCCGGGCATTCGCGCATTCGCCTATAGCTTTGAAAAATGGGACGGCCTTTCTGCGCCAAAATGGGTGGGGCTCGATAATTTTGCGGCACTGCTGCGCGACCGCGATGTGTTTGCCGCGGCGCTGTGGCACAACATTGTTTTGACGGTCGGCGCCGGACTGCTGATCGTGGTGCTGTCGCTGCTGTTTGCATCCGCGCTGCACCGTCGCGTGCGTGGCGCGGCTTTGTTTCGCGTGACGTTCTTCTTTCCCAACGTGATTTCTTCGGTGGCGATCGCGTTGTTGTGGGTGCTGTTGTACAGCACGACTGACTTTGGCGTGATCAATAGTCTGCTGGGTTGGTTGAAGTACGAAGATTTTGGCAGATTAAACGGCGCGATGGACGTTGCCCGGGGATGGACCGGCCTCGCGAATCTCGAATTGCCATTTCCGTTTACAGGAAAACCGTATCTGATCTACTCACTCATCCCGATTATTGTCTGGGCTTCCACAGGATTCTATATGGTCCTGTTTCTCGCGGCGATGGAAGGGATACCCGAATCCTATTACGAAGCAGCCACGCTTGACGGCGCGTCGGAAATTAGCCAATTTTGGCACATCACACTGCCACTGATTCGCGAAGTGTTGACGGTCGGTCTTGTGTTCCTTGTGATCGGGTGCCTGAAAATATTCGACATGGTCTGGATTATGGACAACGAATGGCCGACGAAAGAAACGCACGTGCTCGCGACGCTCATGTACCAGAAAGTTTTCAGCGAGTACAACATTGGGTACGGCGCGGCGGTGGCAGTGCTGATGTTCATCGTGGTGTTCATGGCATCGATGTTCACGCTGCGGTTGTCGCGCAAAGAGGCGCTCGAATACTGATGTTGCGACATGTCAAAACAGGTTTCCTATACGCCGCGCTGCTGGTGTGGCTTATTGCTGTCGTGGTTCCGCTCGTGTGGGTCGTCGTGAATTCACTGCGCACGTCACAGGAATTTGTGAAAAACCCCTTCGGGATGCCGTGGGTGTTGGCGGGAAACGCCAATGAATTGCCCGTGACGGATACGGAATCCGCATGGGAATCGGTGAAAAACAATTACACCAAGGCCTGGATCGAATCGCGGTTTCAACGTTATTTTTTCAACAGCATCCTGGTAACCAGTATTTCCTTGCTGGGCATCATCGGATTCGGCGCGATGGCGTCTTACGTGCTTGCCCGGTTCCGATTCTTGGGCAATCGAGCATTGTATCTCTATTTTATCACCGGGTTGATGGTGCCCGCGCAATTGGTGTTGGTGCCCTTGTTCTTTCAGTTTACCTATCTGTCGCATGCGGGATCGGCGTTGCTCGCGCCACTGGGTCTGCAGGTGGAATTGCACGACACGTACACAGGCTTGATCCTGATCTATATTGCGCTGAGTCTTCCGTTCACCATTCTCGTGCTTACAGGATTCTTCCGGAGTTTGCCGGGCGCATTGCGCGAAGCGGGCATTATCGACGGGTGCAGCGAGTTCGGCGTATTCCGTCACATCATGATGCCGTTGGCAAAACCGGGGTTGGTGTCTGCGGCGATATTCAATTTCATCGGATTGTGGAACGAATATTTGTTGGCGTTAGTATTTGTGAATTCGGATGCGCACAAGACCTTGCCGCTCGGTCTTGCTGCGGTGAGCATGCAGGCGCAGTACAAGGCGGATTTCGGTTTGATGTTCGCGGGATTGGTGATCGTGCTGGCGCCGACGCTGGCGGTGTACGTGGTGTTGCAGAAACAATTGACGCGGGGTATCACGGTCGGCGCGTTGAAGGGGTAAATGGAATCGGGTATCGGGTATCGGGCATCGGGTATCGGGTTTCGGGTTTCGGGTTTCGGGTTTCGCAGATAACATCTAGTACGTACTCGTGCTCCTCATCGCCATCGGTTTTTCTACCGTAGCGCACAGCCGCCGAAGTAGATTCCTCGCTACCCGCTCGGAATGACAGTGAGTGGGCGGCGCGTCGGTTGTATGTGTGTCCAACAAATTCGATACGATTACGAGCACGAGCACGAGCACGAGCACGAGCACGAGCACGAGCACGAGCACGAGCACGAGCACGAGCACG
>JAWXCN010000046.1:0-19243 GCA_034408725.1 Candidatus Hydrogenedentota bacterium | reverse complement strand
GGAGTTGGCTGCGGCGAATCATCCGCGCATGCGCCTGTTCACTGTCCCGCGCGCAACAAATTTTGCGCCGCAATCCGACTTGGCCAACGCGCATTGGGAAACGTGTACGCCGGAAACCGTGAAGACCTTTTCCGCCGCGGGCTATTTTTTTGGTCGCGATGTGCAAGCCGGCATTGATGTGCCGATAGGCCTGATCAACGCTTCTTACGGTGCTTCCCCCATCGAGGCCTGGGTCAGCGAGGACGCGCTCAGGTCGCTATCGGAATGGCGTCCGATCATGGACATGCTGCCGAGACTGATTGCGGAATCCGCCAAGCATGCGACGGATTACAAAAATGATTACGGGAACTGGTCCATCCAACTGGATTCGTTCGACGAAGGGTACAGCGACGGCAAGCCGCATTGGGCGGACCCCGCGCTGGATGACGCCGCGTGGGCGACTGTGAATGCGCCGGGGTATTGGGAAGAACAGGGGTTTCCAACTCTGGACGGATTCGCATGGTACCGCAAAGTTGTCGAAGTGCCCGCGGCGTGGGCGGGAAAGTCCCTGCAACTGCACCTCTCCGGTGCGAACGATATGCACCGCGCCTGGTTCAACGGCGAGTTGGTTGGCTCGTTTGAAGAAATGAGCGGCGGCTTCACGCTTCCCCGCACGTATACCATCTCCGCGGATAAAGTGCGCGCAGGCCGGAACGTCGTCGCGGTGCGCGTTTACGACATGGGAAACGTCGGCGGGTTTATGGGAGCGCCGGCTGACATGCACCTCGACCTTGAAGGCGGCGCCCGCGCCGACTCGATTCCGCTTGCCGGGGAATGGAGGTTCAAACCGGGCATGGAAATCGGTAAAGCCCCCGCCAGACCGGTCCCGCCGGTTTACGTCGAAGGCAATCAACGAATCCCGGCCGTGCTGTTCAACGCGATGATCGCTCCAATCGTTCCCTTTAGTGTGCGCGGCGTGATTTGGTACCAGGGCGAAAGCAATATCGGGCGCGCGCGCCAATACGAAGTCCTCTTTCCGGCGCTCATTAACGATTGGCGATCGCGGTTTCGACAGGGCGATCTGCCATTTCTATTCGTCCAATTGGCCGGCATTAATCCCGTCGCCACCGACCCCAATGCACCGTCCGCAATCGCCGAATTGCGCGAAGCGCAGGCGCGCGCATTGTCAGGTCCAAATACCGGCATGGCCGTCGCAACCGATATTGGCGATGTAAAATCCGTTCATCCACGAAACAAACAGGAAGTCGGCCGGCGTCTCGCGCTGCTCGCGCTCGCAACTGTATACGGCGAAAACAATGTTGCGAATGGGCCCATGTATGAATCGATGCGCCTCGAGGGTAGCAACGTCCGCGTGCGATTCAACCACGCCGAAGGCGGACTGATAACTCAGGACGGCGCGACCCCGCGCGGGTTCGCGATTGCGGGCGACGACGCTGCCTTCCACTGGGCAGAAGCGCGAATCGAAGAAGACGACGTTGTACTGAGCAGCAAAGCGGTGATTGCGCCGCGGCATGTACGTTATGGGTGGGCCGACAACCCCGGCGCAAACTTGTGCAACAAAGCCAATTTACCCGCCGCGCCCTTCCGATCAGAACATCCATAAGCGCCTTGCAGTAAGGTTGCAACAGGCTGAGGACTATTTTGGACTGCGGTGGCGAAGCGGATAGCGTAGACACCGCTTTGGCTGTTTATGGGCGAAGACTTCATGCGCACCAGAGCAAGGGGCAGACCATCTGTTAATAGACAGCCAAAGCGGTACCCTTTGGCGGATACCCACTTTGATGGAGAAATGTGCCGGACACGGGCTATGTTTTTTGTTACACTTTTGTCGCAACTGCGAGGAATCTGACAAAATGGAATAGCCGCGGCCATCACAAAGTCGTAGTATAAAATTGTAGATTCGGCTGATGTGGCGCGCGAACTTGACCGGTAGCGCTGTGTAATCCCGCGAGGATAAACCGGTGCCAGCAAAATAAGAAACGGCGGCTTGCCTTACCCGACTCCGAAAGGACTCATTTTATGAGATTTGCGATGGGGATATGTCTGTGCTTGGCGGGACTGGCTTGCGCGAATGCTTTTGCGGAACACCGCGTGCTGGCGGTGGGCAATGACAAGCTGGTCATCATTAAACCAGATTAGTCTCCCTACAAGAGCCTCACGACATTTCTCCCAAACCCAGGCCAATACTCACACGGCATGGAAGCGGGTATACCATTGCGTGATTTATTCCCTACCTAAAGAAATTGACTTTATTGCAATTCTCGTGTAGTATAACGCTAATTGTGACAAAGACTTGTGTAGGCAACTCCTTCCAGGCCCGGCGGGTGTACTGAATGACGAAAGGGTTGGTGTAATATGTCGCTACTGTTGTTAACGTTACTGACCGCAAATGCGGCGACTGGCAACGCGCATGCTGTAGATTGGCAAACCATCTCCATGCACCAAGTTACTCAACTAAAACGCATAAAATCAATTCAATTTGAAGTTGTTACGTCGAGAAAACAAGTAAATCCAAATCAACCAGCCATAACTATTCCTTTATACTCAACCATATCACAATATGCATTCGAAGGTGGGAAATTTTTTGCAGATATTGAGTTTGATACAACATTACCATCCACTGTGTCCGAAACAAAATTGGTGATGCATTCCGTAGCTTTTAATTTGTCGGATTATCAATATTTGGACAAACGGCAATTTGTTTTAACCGTGCGAAAAACCCCAACGCAAACTTCCTATGGCATACGACCACCCATACTTCTTCCATATGGTTTTCTTTTCCGAGCTGTGCAGGAAGACTTGAGTTCTATTCAGGTGGAAAATCTATGGTCCAATCGTATAGCAAGGACTGAGCTGATTGATAAAACTACCGTTAGCGATCAAACCTGCATCATAATAGATGCGTTTTGGTCCGATCCGGTTCCGTCCGGTACGCAGAGGACAAGGCTATATCTCGCGACCGCTTTAGAATATTTTCCGCTTAGATACCAAAACATAAGTGCCTCAGACCATGTTTTTGTAGATTATGTGATTGAAGAATTTAAAACGTTTGAGACGCCGGAGGGTCGCGTGATAGTTCCTATAAGGTCCGTTAAGAGTTCTGTTGGTGGCCCGGACCAGCCGGTACTAATAGAGGAATATGCGTTCCGCCAAGATTCAGTCAAAGTCAATGACGAGATACCTGATGAATCATTTTCGATACCGACGCTGTCCCAACGTCTATTGAATAAATACAAGGGGATTAACAACACGCTCAAGTTAGAATTCCCAGAAGTTGAGACCTTTTCTGCTGCGTGGTACGACTGGGCGGATTTTTACACGCGCACGAAAGCGGCTTTTCCAATCCGCGAGTGATTTGTCCTATAAAGAAATCGGCGGATTGGAAAACCCGCCCTCCGAAAGGAACATGCTATGAGAATCCTAACGGTAATGTCGGTGTGTTTGGCGGGATTCACGCCTGCGAATGCATTTGCCGAATACAGGGTGCTGGCCGTGGGTATTGACAAGCTGGTCATCGTTAAACCCGATGGCGCCGTGGAATGGGAAATGCCGTGGAAGGGCGGGACGCATGACCTACACGTGCTCGACAACGGAAACATCATGGCGATACGCAATGCACATGAAGTCGTGGAAGTTGATCGGAAGACCAAGGCGGAGGTGTGGTCGTACAATGCGGCGAAGAGCAATGGAAACAGCGGCAAACCCGTCGAGGTGCATGCCATCCAGCCGTTGCCGGACGGTGCGGTAATGATTGCCGAATCAGGACCGGGCCGCATCATCGAAGTTGATCGTTCGGGCAAGCTGTTGAAAAGCACGGCGCTCGTCGTGAGCAAACCCGACCCGCATCGCGACACGCGGCTCGCGCGAAAACTGGACAATGGCAATTACCTCGTAAGCCACGAGGGCGATGGCGTTATTCGCGAATATTCAGGCAAAGACGGCAAGGTCGTGTGGGAATTTCCCGTGCCGATGTTCGGCAAAGAACCGAAACCGGGTCACGGCCCGGAGGCGTTTGGCAATCAGGCGTTTTCCGCCATTCGCCTGAAGAACGGAAACACCCTCATCGGCAGCGGCAACGGGCACGCCATTCTTGAAGTGACGCCGGAAAAAAAGATCGTTTGGGAAGTGCATCAGAACGATCTGCAGGGAGTCACGCTGGCGTGGGTCACGACATTGACGGTACTGCCGAATGGACATCTCGTGATTGGAAATTGCCACGCGGGGCCCGGCCAACCGCAACTGGTCGAAATCGAGCGGGATTCCCGGCACGTAGTGTGGACGTTTGATCAGTTCGATCTGCTGGGCAACGATCTAACAAACTCGGTGCTCCTCGGAAAAATGTAGAACCCGTGGCAGGGGTTTCAATGGCGGACCAAAAAACTAGACCCACTGACTTGAGTATTGACGAATACCTGAAGGCTATCCCCGACGACGTTCGCCGGGAAGATTGCGGGGCTCTGATCGCCCTCATGCAAAAGGCAACAGGCGAACCGCCCAAAATCTGGGGCGGCGGCATGGTGGGCTTCGGCACATATCATTATAAATATGCCAGTGGTCATGAAGGCGATTGGTTCCTCGCAGGTTTTGCATTGCGCAAAAAGGATTTAACGCTATACGTCATGCCCTGCTCCGCGCGCCACAGTGAACTCATCGCGAAGCTGGGGAAGTTCAAGGCAGGAAAGGCATGTATTTACATCAAACAGCTTGCGGATATAGACCAATCTGTACTTCAAGAACTCGTTACCGAGTCGGTGGAATACTTGCGGCGTGAGCACGGCGGTAAACATTGGATGCAGGGTTAGATATCAATGAAACGTATTACGATTACCCTCGGAGAAGATGCGATCATAGAGGGCGAAGATTTCAAATAGTTCCGCTGTTTCTACCCTGTTTGAAAGGGGAAACGGCCTCTACCTTGTGCGTTACGGCAACCGCAAGTGCATGCTTTTCAATCTTGTAAGTTGATGAAACCCGTACTTCGACAAGCTCGCGCCGCGGCCGGTGTCTTTCACGCCCGTCCACGGCAGCCCGGGATCGCAGTAGTCGCAACGGTTCATGAAAAATGTGCCGGTTTCGATTTGTTCGCCAACGCGAATGGCGCGGTCGATGTCCTGCGTCCAGATCGACGCGGTTAACCCGTAGTCGCTATCGTTCATGTAGCGGATCGCTTCGGCGTCGTTTTCAACGGGCGTGATGCCTATGACGGGTCCAAAACTTTCCTCCTGCATCAGTGAGCAGGTCTGTGGCGCATCGGCGACCACCGCAGGAGTCGCAAACCATCCCTGTTTGGGCACTTTGAAATCGCTGCCGGACACAACAAGTTTTCCGCCTGCGCGTATTGCTTCGTCCACCTGTTTGGCGAGGAACGCTCCAACCGGCCGCATGGCCATCGGGCCGAGCGTGGTCTCGGGGTTCTTGGGGTCTCCGAGCTTGATGTATTTTTTCGTCTCTTCGACATAAGCCTCGACGAAGTCCTTGTAGATGATCTTATCCACATAAATGCGCTCGATCGCGCAGCAGGACTGGCCGGCATTGTAAAACGTGCCATCAACGCAGTTCTCCACCGCGTTCCGAAAATCCGCGTCGGCGCAAACGTATGCGGGGTCTTTGCCGCCAAGTTCGAGACCGATGTTGATGAATCTTCCGGACGCGGCGCGCACCATGTCGTGACCCCCGCGCGTTGAACCGGTGAAGGAGACGTAATCGACGCCCGCATGTTTGACGAAAGCTTCCGCGACCGAATGTTCGCAGACGACGTGCTGCACGAGGTTATCCGGCGCGCCGGCTTTTTTGAATGCGTCTTCAAAGGCCTGCCCGCAGAGCGGCGTGCGGCTTGAATGCTTGAGAATGACTGAGTTTCCCGCGAGCACGGCGGGAACAATAACATTCACCGGAATGAGCAACGGATAATTCCACGCGGCAATGTCGAACACGACGCCGAGCGGCTCGTGCCGGATGTAGCGTTTGAAGCCCTGGATTTCGGGCACATACTCGTCCGCGAGCGTTTCCTTCGCGATTGCAATCATGTACTCGGCGCGCTCGCAGAGGCGGTTGATCTCGCCCTGAGCCTGCTTCAAGGGCTTGCCCATTTGCCGCGAGGTATCGGCGGCGATTTCATCGCCCATCGCGCGGAACGCGTCGAGGAAACGCATGCAAAGTGCAATGCGTTCGTCGATCGGTGTTTCGCGCCATCCGCGGAAGGCTTCGCGCGCGCGATGGACGACGGCATCGACTTCCGTCAGCGCTATCATTGGCGCCGTGAGTTCAAGCTGTTCGGTATAAGGATTGGTCACGCGCAATTCGCCGGTGCTCATGGTGCTGCTCGGTACTCCGTGTATGGATGTTTTGGCCAAAGAATCCGCAATAGTACCGCTTTGGCGATGTCCCAATCCACGCGTGCAGGTGTGCGGCCGCGGGCGTATACTGCGGACTTTCGGGGAAACAGGAAATGAAACGCTTACTGGAGTGGATCGGCCTGCGCAAGCCGGCGGACCGCGATCCGGCTGCGGCAACGCACACGATCCAGGTGCGCAGCACTGCCGACGGCGCACAACAACCCTGCGGGTTCATTCCCGCCGCAGCTACCGGGCCGCGTCCGCTGTTGGTCTACCTCCATCCCTGGCGGCATGGTTACGACACCGATTCGCGCCGTTGGCAGCAGGAGGCGGGGGAACGGGACTGGCATTTCATCGCGCCGCACTTCCGCGGGCCGAATAAGCGGCCAGAGGCTTGCGCGTCGCGCGTGGCGCGGCAAGACGTGCTCGATGCGGTTGAACATTCGCGACAGGCTTGTGCGGTCGATGATCGGCGCATTTATGTCGCGGGCGTTTCCGGCGGCGCGCATATGGCGTTGGTGTTGGCCGCGGACGCGCCGGCATCGTGGGCAGGCGTGTCCGCCTGGTGCGCAGTGAGCGATCTTGCTGCGTTTCACGCGGAGTGCGTGGCGCAAGGCGCGAAAGTGTATCGGCATATCGAGAAAGTCTGCGGTGGCGCGCCGGGTTCGTCTCCGAAGGTTGATGATGAACTTCGGTACCGTTCGCCGCGGTTTCACATGGCGAAAGCCGCGGGAGTCGCGCTGGATATCAATCACGGAATTCGCGACGGACAACCGCGGGGGATCGGCATTCAGCACAGCGTGTGGGCGTTCAACGCATTGGCGGAAGCCCAGGGAGATGCGGGTGTGCGCACGGACGATTTGGACAGGTTGATGCGTTTGGAGAATCTCTCACCCGATACCGAACAGGACAACAGTTACGGCCGCGCAATTTATTTGCGGCGTTATGCCGGCGATGCGCGTGTGACAATATTTGAAGGCGCTCATGAAGACCTTCCGCCTGCGGCATGCGCATGGCTCGCGCAGAGAGAAAGGACATAACGCCCGGCAATTCGGATGCGGCGCATTCCCTTGCGGAGGCCGTCCCGCAAATTCTATACTTCGCGTTTATTTTTGGAGGCGATTGTGATACGAATTGGCATAGTTGGCACGGGGTATGGCGCGCGGGAAATGATGCGTTTGGCGGCGATCCACCCGGAGATCGCGCTCGTCGCGGTCGCGTCTACGAGCGCGGCGGGAAAGCCGCTTGGCGACGTGCTGCCCGCGTTTCGGAACGTACATGACCTTACCGTAGAAACTTTCGACGCGGCGGCTTTGGCGAAGAAATGCGATGCCGTAGTCATTGGCGTGCCCAGCGGTCAATCGATCTCTGTAGTTTCAGCGTTGCGCGATGCGGGTGCGCGCGTGCTGGATCTTGGCGGCGACTTCCGGCTGAAAGACACGGCAGCATTCGAGAAATACTACAAAGAAAAGCACGGCGCTGCCCATCATGTTGCGGAAAGCGTGTACGGGCTTGCGCCAGTATATCGCGAGCAGTTGAAGTCCGCGCAGTTGGTCTGCGTGCCGGGCTGCTATCCCATCAGCGCGATTTTGCCGCTTCGCCCGATTCTCGATCACGCCAGCACGGATATCCCGATTGTGATTGACGCCATTTCCGGTATTTCCGGCGCGGGACGTTCGCCTAGCGACGGCTACCATTTCCCGGAGATGAACGAGAACCTGAAGGCATACAAACTGGGCGTGCATCAGCATGTTCCCGAAATCGAGCAGGAACTGGGCCATCGCGCAATGGTGCAATTCACGCCGCATGTTGCACCACTCACGCGCGGCATACTTACCACAATCACGTTTCGTCCAGCGGGCGCGATAGACCCCGTTGCCGCGTATGCGAGCTACGCACAAGAACCGTTCGTGCGCGTGCTGCCACAGGGACAGCTTCCAGAAGTTAAGCACGTGCGCGGCTCTAACTTTTGCGACATCGGCTGGACGACCGACGCGCGCACCGGCAACCTGCTGATCATCTGCGCAATAGACAATCTGATGGGCGGCACCGCGGGAATGGCGGTGCAATGCTTGAACATCATGTTTGGACTGGACGAGCGGACCGGCCTCAATTTCGCGGGAATGGCCCCATGAAATATATCGAAGGCGGCGTAACCGCGCCCAGGGGATTCAGCGCGTCCGGCGTCGCGGCCAACATCAAGAAGGTGTGGGACAAGAAGGATTGCGCGCTCATCGCGAGCGATACGCCCGCAACGGTCGCGGGGATGTTCACGAAAAACCTGATGAAGTCTCCTCCGGTCGTTTGGAACGGTGCGGTATGCATGTCAGGCACGGCGCGGGCAGTTTTCATCAACAGCGGCAATGCCAATGCCGCTACTGGGGACCGCGGATTCGAGGACGTGTGCGCAACCGCGGCCCGGGTCGCGGACGGTCTTGGCGCGAACGCGGAGCATATCTGTATTTGCAGCACGGGTGTCATCGGTGTGCCCTTGCCGATGGACCGCATAATGAATGGCGTTGACTCGTGTACACGGGCGTTATCCTCCAACGGCAGCAGCGATGCGGCGCTGGCTATCATGACGACGGACACCGTGCCGAAGGAACTCGCGGTGGACGTGCCTTTGCCGTCGGGAAGCGTGCGGCTCGGAGCTATCGCGAAGGGTTCCGGAATGATTGCGCCCGACATGGCGACACTGATTTGCGTCATCACGACGGACGCGGGGGTTGACGCGGCGCTGTTGGACCGCGCACTACGCAAAGCGGTAACTCAATCGTTTAATTGCATCACCATCGACAACGACATGAGCACGAGCGACACCGTGCTTTGCCTTGCGAACGGGGCATCCGGCGTGCATTTCCATGATGGCTCGACAGATTACCCCGCTTTTGAATCCGCCTTGCGTGAATTGTGCGTTGACATGGCGAAGTTGCTCGTGCGCGACGGTGAAGGCGCGACCAAGTTCGTCGAAATTTCGGTGGAAGGCGCACACGATGAATCCGCTGCAAAAACCATCGCCCGCGCGATCGCGAATTCAATGTTGGTAAAAACCGCCTTTTTCGGCCAGGACCCAAACTGGGGACGTATTGCGTGCGCGGCGGGGTACGCTGGCGTGGACTTCGATCCCGCCGAAATCGCGCTGTGGCTGGATGACGTGCAACTTGTTGACAAGGGCGCGGCCACGAGCTACCAGGAGGAAGATGCGGCCGCGGTAATGAAACAGAAAGAATTTCGCGTTCGACTGCGGGTGGGCGAAGGCGATGGAAACGCAGTGTTCTGGACTTCCGACCTGAGCCATGCCTACGTGTCGATTAATGCGGATTACCGATCCTGACGCCGGAAGGAGTTGAGGCCCTCAATGCCGATGATAAATCAATACGAGGAGTTCATTCAGAAAGCGGCGACGCTGGTCGAGGCGCTCCCGTATATCCGCGAGTTTGAAGGGAAGACGGTTGTCGTCAAGTACGGCGGCGCGGCGATGGAGAACACGCGGCTGCGCGAAAGCACGACGGAAGACATCGTGCTGATGAAATACGTGGGAATGAACCCAGTCGTCGTCCACGGAGGCGGCCCGGAGATCAACCGCACGCTTCAACGGCTCGGCGTGGAACCGAAATTTCATAACGGCCTGCGCGTCACCGATGAAGAAACGGTCAAAATTGTCGAAATGGTGCTGGCGGGGGCGTTAAACAAAGAGATTGTAACGTTGATCAGCCGCGCCGGCGGGAACCCCGTAGGACTATGCGGGAAGGATGGCAACCTCTTCCATGCCCGCAAACTGGTCGGCGACGACAATGCCGACCTCGGGTTTGTCGGCGAAATCACGAGCGTGCATTTCAAAATTATCAGCGTGCTCTGCGACGCGGGAATGATTCCAATCATCGCACCGATTGCGACTGATCCGCATGGAAATACTTGGAACGTGAACGCGGACAGCGCCGCGGGCGAAGTGGCCGCGGCTATTCAGGCGGAGAAACTCGTCTTCCTTACCGACACACCGGGGATACTTCGCGATCCAAAAGACCCGGCCTCGCTCATCCACCAGTTGGACTACCGCGAGATCGAGACCCTCATTCAACAGGGCGTAATCGCAGGCGGGATGATTCCCAAGGTAGAGGCGTGCCTCAAGGCGTTGGACTACGGCGTATCAAAGACCCACATCATTGATGGGCGAGTCCCCCACTCGCTCCTGCTCGAGATATTTACCGACAAAGGCATGGGCACGCTGGTCACGCACTGACCTCGGAATTCTCCCGACCGACACCTCCGACCGACCACAGTGACTTTCCGTTCACAATTGTGCGCAATCTCGGTTTTCAATTGACAAAATTGGCCATTGTGCTATTTTGAACACCACCCCGACGACACTACTTCTTGCTTAACCTATTGTTATGCAATAAATTAGCCTGCTGCCAGAAATTTGGCACGGGCGTTGCTTTTAAGGAGAATACCGGGCGCCGGTAGCAGCGGTGAATGAGAAAATGCCGGCGAGCGAGAACGAGAAAAACTCTCGGGGATGAGAGTGAAGGAAGGAGTCAGGACCCATGTTGCTCGGAGGAATCAAGACAAGATCGATTGTCGCGAAATGGTATCTCACCAAAGTTCGCGGCCTCAAAGTCGGCTACCGCGTGATGGTGCCGCACTGCATGATCCTTGGAGTGGTCGTTTACAGCACCGCCTGGGTAATAGTCCCGGCATAGACAAGCCTCACCATTGCGGCGCAAGCCGCAAATGATAACCCGCACAACCCGCACCTAAACCCACCCACGCCACCGCCGTCCACCCCGGCGGTGGCACCTCTTTTTGTCGCCGCTAATGTCATGAATCCCAAATCCTTGGCAAAAATCACACGCATAATCCGATCTTCTCCCCCTTTGAAGGCCTTGGCAAAAGTCACGCAAAATCCGATCTTCAAAGTCCCCCTTTGAAGGGGGAATTAGGGGGATGTAAGGTCTGATTTCCAAACTTCATATCGAACGAGTCTCAAACTCAGGACACTAGGTTGCGGAGAAAACGAATGAGTAGAGTTTCGCGCGTGTGAGCTTGAAATAAATCCGCACGGGCGTTCCCGCGAGTGCGGAAACATCGGCGTTGCCTTTCCAATGGACCACTTGATCGATAAAATTTCCGCCAACCTCTTCGCAGTCTTCGAGGGTGAAACCTGAAATGGGTTTGTCGTCTGCATCGCGTAATTCTACAAACGCGGTTCCCATGGAACCGGTATCGATGTTAAGACGGAGTCGAGTGCCGGTAAACGTGATGAGCGGGGTCTCGATCCATCCGCCCTTGTGGTCCGCGTCGGCAGATATAAACCCGTCTATCCGTTGTTTGACCATGCCGATGCCACCGACGTCTGTGACGGAATCATATTCAGGGCGAAGCACAACCGAGTCGTGCGTGCGCCCGCTGGACATGTAGTATTGATAAAAATAGTTTCCCCGCTTCACCATGCCTGGCGCCATGACGGCATACCACCGGTCCCACTCGTCCGCGAGGCCGGTTGGAAAATACGGTTCGCGGCTTGGCCGTTGCCAGTCGATACCGTCGCGGCTGACCGCAAGCTGAATTTCGAGCAGTCCAAAATCCTCCCACTGGCCCGGCTCGCGCGGACGAATGAACGGCTGGCGTTGCGGCGCGAAATGGCGGAACTGCGCCGTAAACATAAAGTAGGCGTCCTGCGCTTCCGGGTAGAGCGTCGCGGCGTTGTAATAAATGTCGGAAAAGGGATCGTCTTCCGCGTCGGCCTGCAACACGACTGTTGTGTTCGAGGTTGTGAAAAACATTTTATCGTCGGGCGACGCGGTATACGGCCACGGCTTGAGCACGTCATCGGTTTCGATGCGCGCGATGCGCCGCTGGTTCTCGTTGTTCAGTGCCAGCGCGCGTGTGTAGATCACATACTTGTTGATGCGCGCATCCCACCAGACTACCTGCGGATTGTCGGTGTAATACGGTAACACGCGGCCCACGGGCGTGAAGTTCACGCCATCTGCGGAGTAGTGCGCAAACACGCCGTCCGTCTCACGATTGAACGGTTCCCCGTGCTCCACACGAAACAGTTTGTAGCGCTTCGCGGGATCGCTTTCGTGCGGATCAAGAAAAATCGTTGGAAGGACACCGTTCGGAATACTGCCAACCTGCTTAAAGTTCATGCCGTCGTCGCTCTCCAGCACATTCAGCGTGTCGGCGCCCGTGTAGAGGCGAATCTTCCCGTTGTCTTCCAACACCCGGCTGACATGCTGCCGGATGTATTGCCCATCCTCATCGAGAATGCGGCCCATCTTCTGCGCCTGATTCATGCGAAGCTCGATGCGCTCGCTTTTCGCGATGAATCGGTGATCGATGAAGAGTTGTTTGGCTGATCCGATCTCAATAAGTCTTTGTGCGAGGGCAACGTTTCCGCACATGAATATCAATAACAAACTCAGCGGACGATGCATGGAGTTCACCCTTATTGATGGCGGGCAGAGCGCCGTCCAACCACATTCTCTATGGGAACGTGATGCGCTTGAGGATATCGTTTTTTGTCGATTCCACTTCGTTGCGCAAGGAGACTAATTCCGAAGAAACGATTGCAATTGATTTTGATAGTTGGTCGAGACGATAACCGATTAAAGCGGCCAAAAACATTAATCCGGAAAAGACAATCAAGCCACTTTCCATTGAAAATCTCCCGTTCGAATTATCCAGTGCAACTACGAAGTGACCTGATAAATTGCTGGACGAAACCGCGGCTCGGGAATTGTCGCGCCATCGGTCTTGGCGCTTTCAAGCCATAGGCGTTTTGCGATCAATACTTCCCGGAGCGCCAGTACCGGTGATTCCCCAAACGCCGAGCATCCAGACAAATCTTGGATATCTGCGATCCACCCACCGTCTTCTTCGCTATAGAACATGTTTATGCGATAGTCAGTCATCGCCTGCCGTCGATTCAAGTTGGGGTTCATTTGCGGTGTGTCCATGGGTTGATCCATCAACATCCGGCAAGTCCGGGATCACAATTTCGTCTGCTGGAATCTCTACTACTTTTCCGTCCCGCCAAACAACGATGGGAATGCCAGCCTGTTTGTGCTGCAGAAGGGCCGTGCGAATTCCTCGACTAAATGCATCCATGATTTGCTCATCAGTGGGAAGTTTCGGCGGTAGTAAATTTTGAGATTCCAAACTGGTCGGGTTAGCCTTATCGGCGTCCGCGCTTTCGATCCACAGCCGTTTGGCCGCAAGGACTTCCTTCAATGCTATTTCCGGTGTTTCTCCAAAAGCAGAGCAAGCGGGAAGATCCGGAATTTCGGCAATCCAACCCTCATCTTCGAAGCTTGGAAAGATGTTTATAGGGTAGTCGGACATACGCGCTTTCTTTTTAAATTCTAACACGAAATCGGGCAGCGACTACAGCATTCCTACTCCCACTCAATGGTGCCGGGGGGTTTGCTGGTGACGTCGTAGAGGACGCGGTTGATGTGTTTGACTTCATTGCAGATGCGGTTCGAGACCCGTTGGAGCACGTCGGGCGGGAAGCGGAACCAGTCGGCGGTCATGGCGTCTTCGGAGGTGACGGCGCGTAGCGAACAGACTTCTTCGTAGGTGCGCTCGTCGCCCTGGACGCCGACGCTGCGCACGGGCAGCAGGCAAACAAGTGCCTGCCAGATGTCGCCATAGAGTCCCGCGCGTTGAATTTCATCGATGAAAATTGTATCCGCATCGCGCAGTGTGTCTAAACGTTCCTTTGTGACCGCGCCGATGCAGCGAACGCCGAGGCCCGGGCCTGGGAAGGGATGGCGCCACACGATTTCGTCAGGCAGTCCAAGTTCCTTGCCGAGTTCGCGCACCTCATCTTTGAATAGCTCGCGCAACGGTTCGACGAGTTGGAGTTTCATCAGTTCCGGCAGGCCGCCGACGTTGTGATGGCTCTTGATGGTAACGCTGGGGCCGCCGGTGGCGGAAATACTTTCGATTACGTCGGGATACAGCGTGCCCTGCGCGAGGAAGTCCACTTTACCAAGGCGTTTGGCCTCTTCTTCAAATACCTCGATGAACAGCTTGCCGATAATCTTGCGTTTTTGTTCCGGGTCCTCGACTCCCGCTAGCGCGTCGAGAAAGCGTTTTTCCGCCTGGACATAGTGCAAGTCGATATGGAAATTATCGCGAAAGACTTTCTGCACCAGCTCGGCTTCGCCATTGCGCAACAGACCGTTGTTGACGAACACGCACGCAAGCCGGTCGCCGATTGCGCGATGAATCAACACGGCGGCAACACTCGAATCGACGCCGCCGCTGAGTCCGCACACCACGCGCCCATCGCCGACCTGGGTCCGGATATTCGCAATCGCGGTGTCGGCGTAAGATTCCATGGTCCAACTCGAATCTTCGCCGCAGATGCGATGTACAAAGTTTTCCAATACCCGCGTGCCCTGCGGCGTGTGTACAACTTCGGGATGGAACTGTACGCCGTAGAGCTTTCGCGCGGGATCAACCACGGCAGCGAAGGGGCAGTTCTCGGTGGTGCCCACGGTCTCGAAGCCTTCCGGCAATTCCGTGATGGCGTCGCCGTGGCTCATCCACACCTGGGTGCGCGGATCGATTCCGTCGAGAAAGCCCGTTGAGTCTTTATGTTCGAGATGGGCGATGCCATACTCGCGCTTGCTTGCGCGCGCGACCTTGCCGCCGAGCATATCCGCGAAAAGCTGAACGCCATAACAGATGCCGAGAATGGGAACGCCCAGATCGAACACGCGAGGGTCCGGCTTCGGCGAGCCGTTGGCATGAACGCTGGACGGGCCGCCGCTGAAAATGATGCCCGCGGGATTGTGCGCTTTCAGTTTCTCGATGGAAACGTTGAACGGCTCGATGAGGCTGAATACTTTGGCTTCCCGTATGCGCCGCGCGATCAGTTTGCTGTATTGCGCGCCGAAGTCGAGAACGATAATGGGCTGTTCACGCGACTGCATAGGGTGCGGTTGCGTCACCTATTTCTCGGAAACCATGATATCGCTCTCCTTGAGCACGACATCGTGCGCGCCGCCTTCGCGTATACTCGTGGCCGAAACCAGGGTGAGGCGCGCAGTTTCATGCAGTTGCTTGATGCTGGTCGAGCCGCAGTTGCACATGGTCGATTTTATTTTCGCGAGCGTGGTGGCAAGATTGTCTTTCAAGCGTCCCGCATAGGGGACATACGCATCCACGCCCTCTTCAAACGTAAGTCCGCTCGAACCGCCTTCCGAGTAGCGCTCCCAATTTCTCGCGCGGTCCGAGCCTTCTCCCCAGTATTCTTTCATGTAACTTCCGCGGACGAGAATCTTTCGGCCGGCGCTCTCATCGAAGCGCGCGAAATAGCGGCCCTGCATGACAAAATCCGCGCCCATCGCCAGCGCGAGGACAATGTGGTAGTCCATCACCAGGCCGCCATCAGAGCATAACGGGACGTATACACCCGTTTCCTTGAGATACTGATCGCGAGCTTTCGCCACTTCAATCATGGACGTTGCCTGGCCGCGACCGATGCCCTTCTGCTCGCGCGTGATGCAAATGGAGGCAGGGCCAACGCCGACTTTGACAAAATCAGCCCCGGCCTCGACCAGGTATCGAAACCCATCTTCCTCGACGACATTGCCACCGCCAACTTTTACGCCAGGGCCATAGGTCTTTTTGATCCAGCGCAAGGTGTCACCCTGCCACTCTGAATACCCGTCGGAAGAATCAATGCAGAGGATGTCCGCGCCGGCGTCCACGAGCGCCGGAACGCGGTCCTTATAATCGCGCGTATTGATGCCGGCGCCAACGACGAGCCTTTTTTCGGTGTCCACCAGTTCGTCGGGATTTTCCTTGTGTTCATCATAGTCCTTGCGGAACACGACGTAGCGGAGGTTCTGTTTTTCATCGATGATCGGAAGGCAGTTGAGTTTATGTTCCCAAATCAATTCGTTGGCTTCGCTGAGCGTGATGCCTTCCCGCGCGTAGACCAGTTTCGAAAACGGCGTCATGAATTTGCTGATCGGCGCGTCCAACCCCTCCTTGTGTACACGGTAATCGCGGCTGGTAAGTATTCCGAGCAATTTTCCGTTGGGAGAACCGTCACCGGTGATAGGAATCGTGGAATGGCCTGTGCGATTCACGGCAGCAACCACGTCCCCCAGGGTTTGGTCGGGGCGGAGATTGGTGTCGCTAATCACGAGCCCGGCCTTGAACTTTTTGACCTTCTTGACCATTTCGGATTGCGAGTCGATGGGCTGTGAACAATAAATAAACGAGATTCCGCCGCTACGCGCGAGCGCGATCGCCATCGTCGAGTCGGACACTGCCTGCATGATTGATGATGCGAACGGGATGTTAAGATGCAGCACGTCCTCACCGGGACGATGCTTGACGAGTGGGGCCGTCAAGTTTACATTCAGAGGGACGCAGTCTTTGGTCGTGAGGCTGGGTATCAGCAGGTATTCGCTGAATGTGCGGGACGGCTCGTTATAATACTGCGCCATGGTGGCCTTTCCGTGGCTATAGTACAATCCGGAGCGGGCAACGCGACTGCTTCATTAACTATCCGAACCGTAAAGAATGATGGCGCGTCCGTTGTCTGTTCCTGATATTCATGCCAAAAAGTAGGATGCGTTGGAACCCACAATTATAAAAATGCCGCGTAGTGGAGTCAAATATCGTGGCATGATCGGCCTTGGCCTTGGCCTATTCCTGCTCTTCGCGGTGTCTTCGTGTATCGCGGCGGACCCACCGAAATCGCCCGAAGAGGCCTTGCTACGGGCGAATACGGAGATCAACCGGATACTGGAGTCATCGGCCAATGGCACTAACGCTGAAATTCCGGTGCAGCCTGCCACTGGCGGCGGGGCCGAGATTACGTTCTGGTATTACGCGCATCCAGCGGTCGCTGCGGCCGTCGAATCGATTCAGCCCCAGTTTGGCTCTTTGCCGGTGCGCGCGCTGTATATCGGCGAATGGGACGTCGCAGTCCAGAAACTGTTGGTCTCAATCGTCTCGGGACAAGTTCCGGATGTCGCGTTGGTCAAGCGCGATCTTGTCGCGCCCCTTTATCGGGCGGGCAGGATTCGCGCGCTCGATTCCATCTTGCCCGAATCGCTGCTCGATGATTTCCGCGACGAGGTATTCACCGACTACGCTTATGAAGGACGATTGTGCGGGTTGCCGGCCGACGGTTACTGTTCCGTGCTGTTTTATAACCGGCGCTTCATCGGTGACACTCCGCCAAAAACCTGGGTTTTCTTCAGCGCGCATTTGAACGCGCACCGCAGCGTCACGGGATTGGAAAACACGCGCGGTTATGGCGCGGTCCCATTTGTGGAAGCACTGTGGTCGGCGGGGGGCGATGTTATAAACAATGGACGCGGGGCGCTGGACACTCCGGCGGCGGCGCGGGCGTTGCATTTTGTCCTTGATGCCACGGCGGATGTGCCGCGCGGGGAGGACTCATCCTTTCGTGAATTCACGGAAGGAAAGATAGCGATGACCGCGGCGTCCAGCCAGCGTTTCGCACAGGCGGCCAAAGGCGGTTTTCCCGTCGGCATTGCACCCGTACCCGGCGAAACCGGCCCAATCTCGCGCAGGTCTAACGACGCAGTGGTGGTGTTTGCGCGAGACGGAGGGGCTGATTCAGCCGCGATTGCGGCCTTAATCGAATGGTTGACGGGGCCATCAGTGTACTCCGAGAAGGCTCAGCAGACCGGGAATGTCCCCATTCGCAAGTCGATTACGAATTCCGATGCGGTTCAGCCAGGATTTCTTGAAGCGTATGCGTCCGGAAGAAACACCCCACTGGTTTCCGATTGGGGAACCATCGAGGCGGAAGTGAATCGCGCGGTGGCCCAAGCTTACGCAGGGGTAAACGTTTTGGTAGGTCCGGGGAGTTTAATTCCTTGACTGACTACTATATGTGGCGTAGACTCATCTCTAAAGGCCAACAGGTTGGCTAGCGACCACAATCTATTGTGGGATCAGATTTTTTCGAGTCTCCGAATGAGGTAGGCCGTTGACCACGGCATTCGCGAAACGCTGGAGGAGTTTATGAATCAGTTGCGCCGAGTTCGTGGCGCCTGCGGGGCGTTTGTTCTTGTATTTGCTTGTGCCTCGATAGGCTGGGCTGAAACGGGAAAAATATCGATTAAGGATTGGGCGAAAGGTTCCGCTTCAAAGCAATCAACAGCGCCACCCGAACCGTCTCCAGAACCCGCGGCAGTGGATGCGAGGGAAACCTCGGTCGAGACCGCGGCCATCCCGGAAGAAGCCCTGATGCCTGCACTGGAGGAGGTTTCCCTCCCCCCTCCCTCCGATGCGTCGCCTGAACCCGATCCTGTGATTGAACCGCAGGCGGCATTGACAGCGGGGACCTTGGAAGAATCCTCGCCCGAACCGGAGATGGCAACACCGTCAGTCGAGGAAGACGCCGGGCGTGTGAAGACCGTTACGGAATGGGTCGCACAGAATGAAACGCCAGAGCCGGATGCATCGCCGATCAATGGCGTTGTTGTTCCGCCGGCGGGGCAGATGAATGCAGGGCAGGTGCGCACGGGCGCTGGCACAATCGATTTCAATCTGATCGAACTCGAAA
This sequence comes from Candidatus Hydrogenedentota bacterium, assembly GCA_034408725.1. GTDB lineage: Bacteria > Hydrogenedentota > Hydrogenedentia > Hydrogenedentales > SLHB01 > JABWCD01. The sequence continues at coordinate 334 of JAWXCN010000046.1, read as the reverse complement.
AACTCAACGAAGAACTTCAACGCGTTACACCCGAACGCGAGCAGCTCCCGCTATCCGTCCAGGACGCGGTGCAGATGGCGTTGACCAAGAACCGCGACATCATCGTGACGGCGTATGAGCCGCTAAAAGCGGATGGCGACATTCTCGCCGCAAAGGGCGAGTTCGACCCCGTGCTTTCTGGTTCATATACGCATTCCAATGTCGAGTCGAAGGCGTCATCGCAGATCAGTTCATTTACAGGCGGACTCGGTTCCGGTGGCGGTGGCCTTCTTGGGGGTAGCGGCGGCGGCGGCAGCAGCAGCAGCAACCTGCTGGGAAGCGTGCTGCAATCATT
>JAWXCN010000045.1:0-17139 GCA_034408725.1 Candidatus Hydrogenedentota bacterium | reverse complement strand
CGACAGCGCCCGCGCCATCGGAAATCTGGCTCGCGTTCGCCGCCGTGACCACGCCGTTTTCCTTGAAGATGGTGCGCAACGTCATCATCTTTTCCAGGTCGGGATTCGCGCGCACGCCTTCGTCGGTGTCGACGAATTTGGTCGATCCGTTGTTGCGAACTTCGACAGGCATGATCTCGCGCTGGAAGAATCCCGCGGCGATCGCTTTCGCCGCCCTCACGTGGCTCTCTACGGAAAATTCGTCTGCTTCGCGGCGCGAGATGTTCCACTTCTCCGCCAGCGCCTCGGCGCACACGCCCATCGGCGACAACGGGTACGGGTAGCTGCCCAGGAATTCGTCGTCAAGCACACCCCAGTCGCTGCCCATCGGGACCGTGCCCATCATTTCGACGCCGCCGCCGATGGCGAGTTCCATGTCACCCGCGGAAATTGCCTGACTCGCGAAGTGAATCGCCTGCTGCCCGGAACCGCACATGCGGTTAAGCTGCACCGCGGGCACTTCGATTGGGAAACCCGCCTTCAACAATGCCAGGCGCGGAATGTTCGCGCCCTGTTTGGCCATCGGCGTAACGCAACCCGCGATGATGTCTTCGACATCGCTCTTGGCGATGCCCGCGCGCTTCACGCTCTCGTTCAGCGTCGCCGCCAATAGATCGACGGGGTGAACACTGTGCAACGCGCCGTCGTCCCGGCCCCGGCCAATCGGCGTCCGCACCGCACCCACGATAAACACATCACGCATGATCGTCCTCCTCGGCAAGGTTAATTGACACGCAGCGCCTGGCGACTCCGCCAACACCCCTATGCTATCACGCCTCCGGCCCCAAATCTCCAGTCAGGCGGTTGACAGGTTTTCCAGTGCGGGCCATACGGTCGCTCTATCAATCCGAACAGGGAAGAATCGAGCCATGCCTAAATTCATGAGTGCGCACAGCGTTCCGGCTGGAGCAGTTAAACGGGAACAGGTGGATCAGCTCGCGGATGCCGCGGTTCACGACGGCAATGTCAAGCCCTACCGCAGTTTTATGAACCTCGCCGAAGGAAAAATGGTCTGTGTAATGAAAGCGCCGACGAAAGAAGCGCTGTCGCAATGGTTTACCAAAATGCAGTTGCCCTGCGATTACATCGTTCCTGTGGAGCTTGAGGGTGACCACGGGCAGGTGTCGTGAGGCTGTCTCAAACGGAGCAGACCTAATCGATATTTATCCACGATTCCGTCCGGTACACCTTTCCGGAAGGGTCAATCTCAATATTTCGGACGAAGGAAATAAAGTGGTTTTCCATGTCCGAAAGCATGTTCGCGTAAACCCATATCTCGCCGTCGCGGCGCCACCACTCTGGATTGGGCAGTTCGTATCGTGGCGGTCCAATTTTTTCCAAGACAGAATCCCGCGTGTCACCTGCTGCAATTTTTGTGAAATCTCTCTCGTCGAAGCCCGGCGAAAAATCCGTCACTGTCAACGCCCACAAATAAGCAACCGGCGAATCTCCCTGAGAAATACCTGTTCGAAAGAGTGGGTACGAATCGAAACGGTACCGGATAGCCAAAAAGAGCACGAGCGGCAGTACCAATATAGAGACAACTACCAATCGTTTACGTCGAGAAACGAAATTCCACCAAAGGTGAAATTTCATGACGACAATATCCGCAGCAACCGCGCTTCAGTCTGAATCATCGAACGGACCGTGTGGTAGTTAATTTTCCACGCGTGGCCCATGTAGTCCCAGAGCAGATTGTTGTTTTCGTCGAATAACGGGAACCACTCACCCACCTTGTGGTTGATTACCTTGTCCATCGTGAAGCGATGGACGTTTTCGTAGGCGTCGAGATATTTTTCCTCTTTGAACAAAAGGTAGGCGTCGAGCATGCCGACGAGGCATTCGGCTTGTTGCCAGAATTCCTTGTTGCGCTCGCGCGCGGGTCCGTCGAACGGGCCTTCGCAATACACCCCGCCGTTTTTCCAGTCCACGCCGTATTGGTGGCCGTGATCGAAGATTTTCCGGAGCGCGGGCTTGTACGTCTCCACATCCAGATCGAGTATGCGGATGCTGTGGAGCAGCAGCCATGCGAATTCGACGTTGTGGCCGTAGCTGGTGTTGTCGAGTGGACGGGCTACTTCCTCGGTGTCGCGGTCGGAACCCCACACGTCGGCAAACAGAATCTGGCGCAGCGGGGTCCAGTCGATTGCGAACTGGGCAATACCGAGACTGAACTCGGGGTGCATGATACGCTTGAAGATCAGGTCGATGATCTCAATCGTCTTTTCCCGGTATATTCGCGCGCCGGTGGCTTCAAATAAATTCGTGAACGCTTCCATCAGGTGCATGTGAACGTCAAACGATTTTCTGTCGCCGCCGTATTTGCCGGGCTTCTTCTTCGACCAGTCGCGTTCGAGAAATTCGTAGTACCCGCCGTGGCAGTTGTCCGCCGCTAGCGTTTGCAGTGCCTCGTACGTTTTTACGGCCCATTCCACGCCGCGCGTATCGCCGGAGGCCATGCCGTATTCGCTGAGCGCGTAGATCGCGAAAGAATGACCATAGGTCAGCTTGCTGATGTTCTGCGGCGTGCCATCCTGTTTCGCGGTCCAGTACCAGCCGTCATGTTGCTTGTCCCAGAAGTTGTCGATCATGAAATCGACGCCCTGCTTAGCGATTTTCAGAAATTCGCCCTCGCCGATGCTCGCGCGATGCACCGATGAATACGTGTAGATGCAGCGAGTCTGGCAGAGGTGGGTCTTGACCGTCTCGCCGGTGGGCTTTCCGTTGCGGTCGAAGTAGGTCAGGAAGCCGCCGAAATCCTTGTCCTCGCCGTGGGTCAGCCAAAAGGGAAGCAGTTCGTCCCGCAGATGGTCCTGGACTTCCTGGAGAAATTTTTCACACCGATCAATTACGCTCACGGAATATGGCCCCTTGTAAATAAATAGACTGGAACTGCCCAAGTGTAGAAACCAAACCGCGCAAACGCAAGCCTATTTTGGACTGCGGTAGCGGGTAGCTACCGCTTTATCGTCCTGCGCGGCTATCGGGTAACCCTTAGTGAGGAATGTTTCCGAAGTGAAAGCGGTAGCTACCCGCTACCGCAGTCCAAAATGGTCACTCCCCCGACCGCAGGTCTCTCTCCTCACCGACAGATTCGGTGGCGGGGTTGTCGTGGAGACCATTCGGTCACGTTATGGCTATCGCGTGACCCGTAGTGACGAAAGTTTCCGAAGTGAAAGCGGTAGCTACCCGCTACCGCAGTCCAAAAAAAATGGTCATTCGGGCGGCGGGTCGTGTTTGTCGCCGACGCGTTGCATCCACTCGCGCATATAGTTGCGCAGTTGACCGAGAGTCGCGGCGTTCGCAGGGTTGTCGACGACATTTTTCAGTTCGTACGGGTCGTTTAGCTCGTCAAACAACGCTTCGTCATTTGAATCGGTGAGCACATATTTCCAGCGGTCTGTCCGCACCATGCGATGCCCTTCGCCAACAACGCCGCCTACGCCGACGCATTCGCTCGCGACATAGTCCCGCACCTTTCGCGACGGGTTGCGCAACACTGGCGCGAGCGATTCGCCCATCACATGCGGCGGCGCGTCCAATCCCGCCAGGTTGAGCAGCGTGGGATAAATGTCCAAACTGGATACCAGCGACTTACTACGCGCGCCCCTGTTGCGTAGCAGCGGCGAATGCACAAACATCGGCACGTGTACAGACTCTTCGTGCATCGTAATTTTGTTGCCGAGGCCGTGATTGCCGAGGTGGTAGCCGTTGTCCGCGAAAAATACGAAATAGGTGTTCTCGTACTGGCCGGACGCCTTCAGTTGATCAATCAACGCGCCAATCTGCGCGTCGAGGTGCGAGATCGTCGCGTAATACGCGCGCATGAAATCGATCATCTGCGCCTCGGTGCGCGGCGGCCCCGAGGAAAGTTCCTTGTAATTCTTCACAAACTTCGAGTCGCGGTAATACCGTTCCCCCGACTTGCCCTGGTTGTAAATGCTGCCGTCCGGCGGGGACTCGCGAAAATTCGGATCAACGCGAATGTCCGCGTCGCGATACAGGTCCAACCACTCCTGCGCAGGCAACAACGGCACGTGGGGTTGATGCGGTGATACCCACAACAGGAACGGCTGCTCGTCGCCCTCGCGCGCGGCGAGAAACTGCTCCGCGAACGCAAAGCCTTCATTGTCGAACGGATCGTTGTCCTCTTGTCCTTCGGCGAATCCGAAAGTGTCCGACGGTCCGAGGTGGGACTTTCCGCAATATCCGGTGCGGTATCCGGACTTCGACAACACTTGAGCAAAAGTGGCATAACGCGCTTCCTGTACGACGACGCGCTGAAATCCCGCCGCATCGAGCGCGACCGATCCGTGTTGCTGCGGGAACATCCCGCTCATCAGACTCGCGCGGCTCGCCACGCAAATCGGTGACGCGACATAGGCGTTTTCGAGGATGAGTCCCGCGCGCGCCAAACCGTCCAGATGCGGTGTCTGGACGACGGGATTCGTATAGCCGATCGCGCGGTAGACAAAGTCATCCGCGAAAACAATCACGAAATTGGGTCGGCGGTCAGACGCCTCGCCCATCCGCGCGCAAGACTGTCCGGCCACCAGCGCGGCACCGCCTAAGCCCATGCAACGCAGGAAGTCGAAGCGGGAAATGGCGGAATTTTTCATGGCCCTATTCCTCATGATTATCATTGTTGTACGCGGATACCACGGGTGATTCAATTCGCTTATCGTGCGAAACATCGCAATTCCATTGCCATTTATTCACTTTTGTGCTTTCCGGATTCGCCAATCAGTGCTACACTTTAAATGAAAAGGCAGACTGACTCGGACATAAAGTCCAAACCGTCACAACCGGAGGTTCAGTCATGCACACCATCCCTCTTGCGCGCGATTGCATGGGCCCGTGGTTCGCAACCTTGCGTCCCGACATGCAGATATTCGATGCGATCAAGGTCCTCGAAAGTAAACACGCCGCCGGCGCCCCGGTGCTGGACGCGGACGGCGTCCTTCTAGGTATCCTTACGGAGAAGGATTGTTTGCGGGTCATATCGAATTCGGCCTATGAAGATATGACGCCGGGCACTGTTAGCGACTACATGTCTACTCCAAAAGCAACCGTCACCACGGAGATGGACCTCTTTGCGGTCGCCCGTAAATTCCTTTCCACGAATTATGCAGTCCTCACCGTGATGGAGAACGACATCCCCGTGGGACGCATCAGCCGGCAGGACATGCTGCGCGGCATTCAGCAGATGCAGCGCGAAGCAGCGCGCGACAAAGTGAAGGAAGTTCACGACATCGACACGGAAGCGAAACCAAGGTCCATTACCGATTTCCAGGAACTCGCCGCGAGACTCCTGCCCAGCCAACTCGCCGTCGTAATGCGCGAACGCCTGCACCGGTAGAAATTTTGAGATCGCGCACATTCCCCCCGTCGTGCTGAGATTTGCACGCCTCGCAGACTTTCGTTAGGCTTCATTCAATGCGGTTGCGCTTCTCTACGACTTGGAAAGACAATTAATGGCGGGTTGGAAAACCCGCCCTCCAGCGCGCCGATACAACGAAATGGCATCATGCACATGAATGACGCACTATCGAAGACAATCAACACCATAACGCCCGAAATTGCATCGCTCCGCCACGAACTGCACGAACACCCCGAAATTCGTTTTGAAGAAATATGGACTTCGGACCGCATTGCGAAGTTTCTCGACACGACCGGCGTACCCTATCAGCGTGGCTTTGCGAAGGGCACTGGAATCGTCGCAACACTGCAAGGCGGCGCGCCGGGAAAGACTGTATTGCTTCGCGCGGACATGGACGCGCTCGAAATCCAGGAAGAGACTGGGCTCCCCTACGCATCGAAAATTCCCGAGCGCATGCACGCATGTGGACACGATGGACACAGCGCGTGTCTTTGCGGCGTCGTTAAAACATTGGCCGCGCATCGCGACCGGATTAAAGGCACGGTGAAGTTCGTCTTCCAGCCGGGCGAGGAAGAGGCCGCGGGGGGGCGCTTGATCGTCGAAGAAGGCGTGCTCGACGGCGTGGACGCCGCGTTTGCATTGCACGGTTGGCCGACGCTTCCCATCGGCCACATCGGTATCCGGCCCGGAGCGATGCTTGCCGGCGCGGGCGTATTCAAAATGATCGTTCACGGAAAGGGTTGTCACGCGGCGGACCCGGCGGCGGGCGTCGATCCCATCGTCGCGGGCGCGCACATCGTCACTGCGCTTCAATCGGTGGTCAGCCGCGAGATCAACCCTTGGGACGCGGGCGTCGTCAGCGTCACGAAATTTCATGGCGGAACCGCAACGAACATTACCCCTGAAAGCGCGGTGCTCGAAGGCACCTATCGAAGCCTGAACGACGCGATACACCAACAGATCGAAGATTCCATTCGTAGGATTGCTGAACAAACCGCCGCGGCCATGCGCGCGACTGTCGAGGTGCGCTTTTCCGAGAACCGTTATCCGGTGCTGTTTAACGATCCGGACATGACACAGTTCGTTATCCGCGCGGGACACGACCTGTTCGGCGAATACAATGTCACCGAATTCGACGCGCCCTACATGGGCGCGGAAGACTTTTCGTACTACCTTCAGAAAGCGCCGGGCGCTTTCGTCTGCCTTGGCGTGAATCCGAATCCCGGCGCGCCCTATCCCCCACTCCACAATCCCAAATATGATTTCGGCGACGCGCCAATCCCCGTTGCGATGCGGCTTATGTCGAACCTTGCGCTCCGATTTCTGGAGTCGGATTAAAACTTTTGAAAGAGACTGGCCATGGAAGCCATCGGCAAACTCTATCTGGAATCGGCCCTGTTCCGCTTTCGCGGCACAAAGGAACTCGGGGACAAGGCGCTGGCGCAACTCACGGCTGGAGACCTCGCGTGGACACCCGGTCCGGAATCGAACAGCATCGTGGTAATTGTTCAGCATCTCCACGGCAACATGCTTTCCCGCTGGACCGATTTTCTCGACAGCGACGGTGAAAAGCCATCGCGAGATCGCGACGGCGAATTTGTCGAACCGGCCAACGCCGATTACGGATCGGTCCTCGACAAGTGGAATGAAGGGTGGGACTGCCTGTTTCGCGCTATTGAAGCGCTGACAGCAGACGACCTCAACAAAAACATCACGATTCGCGGGCAAACAATGAACGCGCTGGACGCAATAAACCGGCAGGTCGCGCATGTTTCCTATCATGTAGGCCAGATCGTGTATTTGGCCCGGATGCGCACCGGCAGCGCGTGGAAGACGCTTTCCATCGCGCGCGGGGCGTCAAGGGCGTATACTCCGGCTAGACGGGATTAATATGGAAATCGAGGATCTGCCCTTCGAAAAAATCATCTTCGTTTGCACTAATAAACGCGACAAAGACGACCGCGTTTGTTGCGCGCGCGAAGGCGGCTGCGATTTGCGCGACACGCTGAAGGAATTGGTGAAGGAGCGCGGACTGAAAAAGAAGGTGCGCGTCAGCAATTCGGGCTGCATGGACGTATGCGAGGAGGGACCGAACATCATGATTTTCCCGGACAATGTGTGGTTGTCGCGAGTCAAGAAATCGGAACTGAATGTAATTTTGCAGGCAATTGCGCAGTCCATCGAAAATGGCGCGCCAATAGAGTTACCCGCGCGTTCGTAGCGGTTTGCGTCACGCAACTCCCTCTCGCATTTCCTGAAGCCCTTCTTCAATCGACACCCGTCCAACGTACCCAAGCTCCCTCCTGGCCTTCGCGTCGTTCACCGTGACTTCCGATCCGATCACGCGCACGACAAACCGGTTTATCGGCGGCGCGCCCTTCAAAGGCAACGCGCGCCACAATAATTCACAAACGCTTGCCATCGCATACACAACTCCGCGGGGCATGGTTTTGGTTCCTGGATAAATGCCTTGAGTTTTAAGCATTTTTGTAATGAATTCACGGAACATCACCGGTTCGCCATCCGTCAAAAAATAGGCTTCTCCGCCGCGCCCCTTCTCCGCCGCGAGCAGCGCGCCCTCGCACACATTGCGCACGTGACACGTCGAGGTTTTGTAATTGCCGCCACCAATCCACATGAACCGACCGTCTTTCACGGCCTGAACCATGTTCGAGAGCACGCTCGTATCGCCTTTGCCCCAAATAAACCGCGGCCGAACGACAACTGTCGCAAGTCCTTCCCCATTCGCCGCCCTTACCCGGGTCTCGGCGAGACCTTTGGTGAGCGGATAAAGCCCGATGGGCCGCGCCGGAAATGCGCGTGTTTCGTCTGCGTTAATAATCGGAGCGCCGCCGATGAGGGCCGCTTCCGTGCCGATGTGTACGAGACGGGGCACGGGCGCCGACCGTGCCGCGTCGATCACGTTCTGCGTGCCCTGCACGTTTACGCGGTGAAACTCTTCCGCGGCTCCCCAATCCTTCACGTGCGCCGCCGAATGAAATACTGCATCGCATCCGCGCATACCGTCGATCATTGCGGCAACATCATCGAGGTCTCCGCGCACGGGCGCCGCGCCCAATGCTACGACGGTTTCCGTGGCTTTGTCCGAGCGCACCAGCGCGCGAACTTCATCCCCTTTCCCGCGCAACGCCTCGATCAGCGCGCGGCCAACGAATCCCGATCCGCCCGTTACAAACGCGATCATATCTTTCTCCAATCTTTTATGGAGTGCGGTAGCAGTCGCTACCGCTTTCGCTCACCGAAGCTACCGCTGCCACACGCCGAATAGTCCCCCTAACGGCAATCGCGCTCGAGCAACGCCAACACGCGAGAATAAACAGCGTGTACACGCGTCTTATGCTCATTGACGATTGAAACCAAATCGCCCTGAATATCGAGTCGCTTCGCAAGCGCCGCCTGTTCGTCCGTGGTTTCGGGCAGTCTGCTGGTCGACCGGCCGTGCTCGACGCGCAACCGGTTTTCGATTCCGCGAAAGAAGCGATACGCATCGCGTAACGCCGCCGAATCGCCGCCGGATAGCGCGCCGATTTGCTCCAGCGTGTCCGCGGCGCCCATGACATCGCCGCGCACGAGTTGCGGATGCTCCGTCGCGTACCGAATCTGCAATAAGCGTATTGCAAACTCGATCTCCGCCATCCCGCCTTCGTCTTTCTTCAGACTCGAGCGCGCCGATGACGTGACAAGTTTTCCGCGCATTTCTTCAATATTCGCCAGGTTTTCCCGCGTCAACGGAAGTTCAAAGGCGAGCCGGCGCGCGCGTTCTTCTACCTTGGCCGCGAATGCTTCGTCCCCGCCCACCGCGCGCACTTTGAGCAACGCGAGCCGTTCCCATGCTTGGGCCTCGCTCACGTAATACTCCGCAAGCCGCGCGTCGCTGACAGCCAGACTGCCCTTCGAGCCATCCGGACGCAGCCGCGCATCCACGTCGTAAAGCATTCCGTATCGTGTCAGTTCTTTTAAAATGCGAATGATGCCCGACGCGACATCACTGAAATATTCTACCGGTGACGTTGTGCCGGTGTCCGCGCCGGATTCGTAGACAAACACCAGATCGAGGTCGCTGCCGTACCCCAGCTCGCGTCCGGCGAATTTTCCAAGCGCGAGAACGGCAAAACCCGCGGCCGCGGCCCCGAAGCGTTCCGCGGTTTTTTCGCGCGCCTTCGCAATTGCGTAGCCTAAACACACCTCCGCAAGCAGCGTAAGCTCGCGGCTTATTTCCTCCACTTCGACGCCAGCGATAATGTCGCGCATGCCGATGCGTAGCGTTTCGCCCGCGTGCAGGCGGTACGGCGCGGCTTCACTGTCGTATGCGCGGAGCAGGCTGGCCAGTTGGTCGTCCAGGTCTTCGCGCGTCGCCTCCCGCGCCAACGTCCGCGTGTTGCCAAATGTATCGAATAATCCCGGATCGCGAACCATCAGGTCGGCAAGATACGGACTGTTCTCGACCAGTGTGACGAGATGCTGGCACAAGTTCGGGTTCATTATAAGCGTGTCGTACACCACGCTCGGCGCTCGGACAGTGCCCAGAATCTGGCCAAGCCGGCGCAACGCCGTATCCGGGCCGGAAGCATTGGACAGCGCCTTCAGGAGGGCTGGCGCGATTTTCAGGAACTGCTGTCGCACGTGCAACGTGTGCGAACGCTCGCGCGGGCCCGTGTATAGGGCAAGCAATTCATCGCGCGCCGTGTCCACATTTTGAAAACCAAGATTCAGCAATCCCGCCTTGCCCACATCTCCTTCGGAACGGGAATTCAACAGATCGGTTACCCACAAGTTGCCGCTGCCTTCGGTCGCAAGAAACTGATCGAGAATCTTTCGCGTCGCGTCGGCGCGATCGGAGTAGTCATTCATAAACGACCGTCCATTTGCATAACCGAGCCTGCGGGCAAACACGTCGAGTTCGACCGGATCAGATGGCAGACAGTGGACCTGCCTGCTTCCTTCGATCTGGAGACGGTGTTCTACTTGTCGCAAGAAAACGTAGTTGCTTGCGAGCGTCTGCGCGTCGAGTGGCTTCAGCAATGCCTGTGCGCCCAGCACGCGAATCGCGGGCAACGTCGGCGCCACGCAAAGTTCTGGTATGCGCCCGCCGTTCAGCAGTTGCAGCATCTGCACGGTGAACTCGATGTCGCGAATGCCACCGCGCCCGAGTTTTACTTCGATATCCGATTCACCCCGTTGCGCGATCTGCGTTTCCATCTGCCGCTTGGCGTTTCGGATGTCTTCGAGGGTTTCGTCGTCGAAAAATTTTGGGTACACAAACGCGCGTGTGCTTTCGACGAAATGGCGGCCCAATGCGAAGTCGCCCGCGATGGGCCGCGCCTTGATGAGCGCCTGGCGTTCCCAGGCGTGGCCTTCGCGTTCGTAATAACGCAATGCAGTATCGAGATCGACGGCGAGCGGACCATTTTTTCCGTGCGGGCGCAGCCGCATATCGACACGAAAAATGGACCCTTCCGCGGTATGCTCGGACAACGCGCGAATCATGCGTTCGCCGAGTTTGTGGTAATACTCCGCGTTGCCAATGGATGATGTCCCGCCGGAGGTCTCGCCGTCTTCGCTGTACATGAAAATCAAATCAATGTCCGAGCTGAAGTTCAATTCCTGCGCGCCGAGTTTCCCCATCCCAATCACGACGAACTTCGCGTCGCGCGCACCGTCCTGCGCGCGCGGCGCGCCGAAACGCGGAGCAATATCCAGTTCGGCCACGCAAAGCGCCGCCTCGGACACCGCATCCGCGAAATTCGACAAATCATCCGCGACGGCGGCCACATGACAATGCGCGACGATGTCCCGCGCGGCGATGCGCAGTATTTCCCGGCGGTGCAGCCGGCGCAGCGCGTCACATCGCGTTTCAAACGTGGGAAATGTATCAATACTGTGCAGGGCGTCGGTGAGAATTTTGTCGCGCGGACGCGTATTCTCAAGGTCCGCTTCCTCCCAAAGCCAGAGCATGTATTCGGGATTGCGGCAGACAATATCCGTCAGAAAACTGCTGTGGCCTAGAACTGTCAGCACGAGCCGCGCATAGCGCGGAGTGGCGTTCATGATATCGAGTTCAGCGCCCGGGGTGCGCGATGCGGTAATAAATCGCTCGAACCGGAGTAGTGCAAGGTCCGCGTCGGGCGTTTCCATTAGCGCCGCCGCAAGATGGGTCGCGAAATTGGGACGCTCGCCGTCGATCAACAGCGACAACCTCGCCTGCGCGGCGTCTGGATCGGCGAACGCGACAAGGGCGAACGCGGGTATCACGCGTTGCTCCGCAAGGCGTGCGCCATTCCGGCAATGGATTCGCCTGCAAACTCGAGCAATTTTTCCGCGCGCGCAATCGACTCCTCCAACGGCATCGGGCCGGTTGCGATGCTGAACACCGCGTCAATGCCCTCGCTATACACCGCCTGATACCCATCGCCCAGAGCGCCCGCGACCGCGACTACGGGCACACGGTGCCGCTTCGCGATGCGGGCAACGCCTACCGGCGTCTTGCCATGGACTGTTTGCGCATCGATGCAACCTTCGCCGGTGATGACGAGATCGACGCCGCGCACGGCGTCTTCGAGGCCGCATGCGTCCGCAACCAGCTCAAGGCCGGAGCGAAGCCTGCCGTTTGCGAAAGCCATCAGCCCCGCGCCGATTCCGCCCGCGGCGCCCGCGCCTGGAATCCGCGCAACGTCCAACCCGAAGTGCCTCTCAATAATTTGCGCGTACCGCGAGAGCGCGGCGTCGAGCTGTTCCACTATCTCTGGCGTCGCGCCTTTCTGGGGACCGTACACGCGTGATGATCCACTTGGCCCGCAGAGTGGATTCGTCACATCGCACGCGACATGCACCTGGCATCGCTCCAACCGCGGATGCACTTGTGAAGCATCGATAGTTTCGAGTTCCGCGAGCGCGGCGCCGCCGGGGGAAAGTTCCGCGCCGGACGCATCGCGCAGGGAATATCCCAGTGCCTGCGCCATGCCCGCGCCGCCGTCGTTTGTCGCACTACCGCCGAGACCCAGTATCATCCGGCTCACACCGCGGTCCAACGCCGCGCGCATGAGTTCGCCGGTGCCGCGCGTGCTGGCAATGCGCGGATCGCGTTCGTTTCTAGCCACCAAAGCGAGGCCCGATGCCGCAGCCATTTCGATAACCGCTGTATCGCCATCACCGAGCATGCCCCAGATGGCATCGACCTGCATGCCCAATGGCCCGCTCACGCGCGTGGTGTGGAAAGTTCCCCGCGTTGCATTCACCAGGGCATCGACCGTACCTTCGCCGCCATCGGCCATCGGCATGCACACGACGTCAGCGGCTGGAACCGCGCGCAGTACGCCGGCGGCAATCGCCGCGGCCACGCGAGCGGCGGACAGACATTCCTTAAACGAGTCGGGGGCAACGACAACACGCATGCCGCTAAGAATATCAAATTCGCCCGACAGTAGCGTCAACCAAAAACGTTGTAATCCCGCGCAGTAACCAGCACAGCGCGGCGCACCGCGGTTCAAATAACGCTTGTTCCAAACGATGTTGGGGAAGAGGCCTATTTGGACTGCGGCGGCCCCCAAGACGCCGCTTTGGCTGTTTATCACAGTTGGCCTACCCTTGCGTGCGCGCACGAAGCCGTCGCCCGTAAACAGCCAAAGCGGTAGCTGCGCTTAGGTTCCGTGCAGCTCACTGTTTGGAAGAACAATTCTTCGTATCTACACTCATAGCGACCGCTCCGGCGTCCGCTACGCAACCGCAGTCCAAATAGCGCATGTTTCAGATACGACGTAGGGGAAGCACAAACATTCGTACGCTCGCACATAGCGACCGCGGTCCAAGACGCTCCGCGCGCGTTATTGAAGTCGATTGCGCAAGAATAGTTTTTTGCATTAAATGGCGTTACCGAAAAATTCGTAGTATATTTCCGGAAAAGGGGACACATCATCATGCGAATTTCACGCCGCCAATTCGTAGGACTCATCAGCGCCGCGGGCCTTTCAGGTTGCGCGAAACTCGGGCTCGACAAGGTCGCCGACAAGGTTAAGGCAATCGATGTGATGCCCGGTGCTCCCGGCAAACTCACCTTCGCGGTCATTGGCGACATCCATGTGCTCGATGCGCGTAGCACCAGCATTGTCAATAAGGCTGCATCATCGATCAACGCAAACCCCGATGTGCGGTTCACTGTCATGTGCGGCGACATCGCGACGGATGGGAACTGGTCTGAGTTGAAACTCGCGAAGTCGTCGCTGGACCGGTTGGGGCAGCCCTATTTCGCGATCCCCGGCAATCACGACGTGTGCATGAAAGCGAAAGACATTTACGCCAACTACCGGAAGCAATTCGACGAAGCCGAGTGGCATACGGAAAACGAAGGCTGGTTGTTCATGGGGATCGACTCGACCAACGAAGCGAAGTCCGATGTGTCGATTCGACCTGACCAGATCGAATTGATCGAGCAACAACTTAAACGAACGAACGCGAATCGCCCCATCGCGCTGTTCTCGCACCACCCTTTCAACCCGAATTCAAAAGCCTATCGCGTGCAGAACGCCGACGAGTTGATTGGGCTCTTCTCCGGCCACAACCTCAAACTTGTCGCCGCGGGCCATTTCCACGGCAATCAGGAAGAAACGCGTGACGGCATTCTCTTCACCACCACCGCGTGCTGCTCGTCCACCCGCGATAACCACGACGGAACGACGTCGAAGGGGTACCGGCTGTTTCACATTGAGAACGAAACGATCACGACGAAGTATGTGGAGGTGATGGCGTAAGTAGGTGCGATCAGGCAAGTCGTCGTTTTGCGGCATATTTTTTGCGAAATGGAGTTATCTTTTTCAATTCCTCAGATAGATTCGCTTCGGCAACTTCGATATCATGCGCCGCTTGAGCCCGTAGCCAATAACCATTCGATAACCCAAAGAACTTGCAGAGTCGCAAGTCCGTATCGGCTGTAATGGTCCGCTTTCCCGCTACAATTTCGCCGATTCGTTGCGCAGGCACGTCGATCTCTTTGGCCACACGGTATTGTGAAAGGTCCATCGGCACGAGGAACTCCTCGCGCAGAAGTTCGCCGGGGGTGACGGGTTTAAGCTTGCGCATAGTCAAATCCTCTAATGATAATCGGCAATTTCTACGTCCTCTGCGCCCGCAAGCGTCCATTTGAAGCAAATGCGGTATTGATCATTGATTCGAATACTGTACTGTCCCGCGCGGACTCCACGAAGTGCTTCCAACCGGTTTCCCGGCGGAACGCGCAAGTCCTCAAGCCGTCCCGCGATCTGTAATTGACGGAGTTTTCGCATTGCGACACGCTCAAAAGCCGCGAAACGTTTCACCCTGTCGCCGTTAGCGAGGGTTTCCGTATCCGCGCAATTGTACGAGACGATCACATGCACATAGTAACGCGGCGCGTGATGCTGTTCAAATCGGGAATTAACCATGAGATCGTCCGTGCAGATGGTGATTCGGACAATACATTCTGTTAGATTGCGCGGACAACCTGGACGCAAAAAGGGTGTATACATGAAATTAAATGCGCGCCGTTTCTCCGCAACGGCAGTGATCTGCTTATCAGTCATGATTTCGGGAATCGCGCAGCCAACCGGGGAGGCCGTCCGCGACCGCGCTTTTTTGTTCGACCGCTCCAACCTCGTGGCTTGGTGCATTGTTCCGTTCGATTCGCAGAAGCGCGGGCCGGAGGCGCGGGCGGAAATGCTGGCGCGGATGGGCATATTCAAGTTTGCGTATGACTGGCGCGCGGAGCACATTCCGGCGTTTGACGAAGAAATCGAGACGTTGAAGCGGTGGAACATCGAGTTGAGCGCGTTCTGGTTTCCCGGCGCGTTGAACGATGAGGCAAAGACCATTCTCGATGTGCTCAAGCGCCACAACGTCAAGACGGAGCTGTGGGTTTCGCAAGGCTTCGGCGATGTCCAATGCACGCCGGAGGAACACAAACAACGCATTGATGCCGCGGTGCTCGCACTTCGACCTATCGTCGATGCCGCTGCTGAAATCGGCTGCAAGGTGGGCCTCTACAATCATGGTGGATGGTTCGGCGAACCGGAAAATCAGATCGAGATCATCAAGGCGCTCAACGCGCCGAACGTCGGCATTGTCTATAACCTGCACCACGGCCACGCGCACCTGGATCGATTTCCTGAACTCCTCAAAGCGATGATGCCGCACCTCTATTGCATCAACTTAAACGGGATGACCAAGGACGGCGAAGCGAAGGGCGAGAAGATCATGCCGATCGGCAATGGCGATCTTGATCTCGCCTTGCTGCGCACGATCCGCGACAGCGGATACACCGGACCAATCGGCGTGCTCGGCCATACCATGGACGATGCGGAAGAAACCCTGCTCGACAATCTTGACGGGCTCGAGTGGTTGATTCCGCAGTTGGATGGAAAACCGCCTGCCGGGCCGCGTCCCCCATTGGGCGTGGGCAGCAGAGGCGCGGCGCACGGCGTGCCAAGCATATCCGACGCATTCGGCCTTGCACTTTCCGGGAGCATCGTCGAGCCGGGAAAAGACGCATTCCGCGCACCGCCGCTCACGATCGAATGTCGCTCGCGGCTGCATAGCGCAACCGGCTACAACATCCTCGTGGCAAACGACACCAAAGCATCCGGCGCGCATTGGGAAGTATTCACCGAAGCAGGCTCCGGGAAACTCGCTGTCTATACGCCCGGACTCGACCCCGACCACACGCGCACGGACATAAACGTATGCGATGACGCATGGCATCACGTCGCGGTGCAGTACGGCACGGACCACGTGCGAGTATACGTCGACGGCAAGCAGGTTGCGGACCAGGCCTACACGAATAGAGGCCGGCCTGTTGCGCCTGGCGGCTTGGCGATAGGACGACTCGTGGAAGGCGGATTCTTCTGCGACGGTGAGATCGACGAGGTGCGCATTTCAAAGGGAATTCGCGATATCGCGCCCACGAACACACCCGTATCGCGCGATGACGCGACCCTCGCGCTCTGGAACTTCGATGAGCTGTCAACTTCGCAAGCATCGCGTATAGAGATTGAAGATCCAGCACGTCGCGCCGCGCTCCCGGAGTTTCAAGTCATTCCCGCGGCGGAACCCGACTCGTTGACGCCCGCGCTTCCGTTGCCGGATAACTTTCGCGCTGTGTGGTCCCGCTCGCACGGCGACGACCACAACACGCGCTTTGCCGCGGCGACACAGATCACGCGCGACAACGTAAAATATCTAAAGCGCGCGTGGGAATACCGCTCGGGCGACGGCCCGGCAAACATACAATGCAACCCGATCGTCGTTGATGATGTTATGTACGCGCCGACTTCGGGCCAACACGTTGTCGCCGTGAACGCAACGAACGGTAACGAGCTTTGGCGGTTCAAACCGGAAGGCCAACCCGCATTTCGTGGTCTTACATTTTGGCAAGGAACGGACGCCGAATCGCCGCGCCTGTACTTCAACGCGGGCGATTCGCTTTACGCACTCGATCCGGTAACGGGCAAACCCATCGCGGACTTCGGCGATCACGGCAAGGTCGTGACCGGCGAAGTCCGCGTTGCGTGCGCCATACACAAGAGCGTATTAGTCATCGCGCGCTATGAAGGCGGTGTCGCGGGCTACGATGTGGTCAGCGGCGCGCCGCTGTGGACGTTCAATACCATCCCGCAAGACGGCGAATATGGCCGCGACACCTGGAGCGAACTCGAGCAGGGCGCAAACTGCTGGGG
>JAWXCN010000044.1:0-3198 GCA_034408725.1 Candidatus Hydrogenedentota bacterium | reverse complement strand
GTATATATCTTTTGCACTTCTCATAATGACCCCCTTAAAGATACTTAGTTGTTCACGAACTACCTAAATGTTGTCAAGCACCATTCTCTTTTTTAACGCCCTGATACGTCATTACGGGCACGTTACCGTTTCGTAATGTTCTAAAAACAGGGAGAAGGGCCTATTGGAGGACTGGTATACTCATGCAAAATCAGGCAATGGAAACAAAGAATGGGCATGCAAGTACTCGTTGCGGATGACGACCTCAAGGTCTCAACGTTCATCGCAAACGGTTTGAAGCAAGAGGGCCATCTGCCGACGATTGTCCATGATGGCCAACAGGCATGGGACCAGTTGCTGGGCCGGACGTTTGACGTCGCGGTCGTTGACATAATGATGCCGTTGATGGATGGGCTCACGCTTATTCGCAAACTCAGGGAGGAACGCGTACTCACCCCTGTCCTTATATTGAGCGCAAAGCGTGATGTAAGCGACATCGTGACGGGATTGCGTGTTGGCGGCGACGATTATCTTGTTAAGCCTTTTTCTTTCTCGGAATTGCTGGCGCGGGTCGAATCGTTAACCCGGCGGGTGCACAACACTCCCGAGCCGATGGTTCACAGGGTCGGCGATCTGGTTCTGAATGTTCTCTCCCGCGATGTGTCGCGGAATGGAAAGCATATCGATCTGCAGCCAAAGGAGTACGCGCTACTCGAGTATCTAATGCGCAACGCAGGCCGCATCGTCACCAAGACAATGATCATGGAGCACGTCTGGGGCTATGACTTCGATCCCCAAACCAACGTGGTTGAAGCCCGCATAAGTGTCCTGCGAACCAAGGTAGATCGAGATTTCGAGACGCCGCTTATTCATACGATGCGCGGAGTAGGCTATGTCCTTCAAAAGAAAAATTGAAATTTTGAATACCGTCCGGATGCGGCTAACCGCCGTTTCGGCGGCAGTCATGATGATCGTTGCCGCGATTGTGATTCTTCTCGTCTATTCACAGTTGCGGCAAGCATTGGACCAGCGGCTTGAAAGTGCGTTGGTTGGCGAATGGCGGGAATTTCAAAGCATCTATCGGGATGGAGGTATCGGCGCGCTCGAAAAGGAACTCGGATTCGAACAACACACGCTTGGTCCAAACGGAGGCTTCATGCGCGTGTATGACAACGACGGACTCGACGTTCCCTCCGCCGATTTGTCGCCGTGGGGAGCGGTCGCGGTTGCGTCTATGCCCATTCGCGGGCTACACGTTGATTCTCCCGTCCTGGACGATGCGCGGGGTCAACGCAACCAAGTCCGGGTTCGCCGTCTGCATGGCTTGGTAGCGCCTGGCGTTGGCGTTGTAATGGCGTATAGCCAGGAAGACAACTACGCAGTACTTGCCGCCGTGCGATATCGATTCATCCTGCTTTTGGGCGGGCTTTCAGTGCCGATACTGCTTGGTTCGTGGCTGCTGGCCCGCCACACAATGCGTGGCGTGGAAGCGGTGACCCAAACAGCCACTCGAATTGCTTCTGGCCAGTTGGATCAACGCGTCGAGGTGGTCGGAAAAGGCCGGGAACTTGTCAATCTCGCGAATGCATTCAACTCCATGGTGGACCATTTGCTTAGAGTATTCCGCGAAATACGCGAAACGAACGACAACATCGCCCACGATTTGCGAACTCCGATTACACGGATTCGCGCGGCTTCCGAGACTTTGTTGCTGGACCCGCACGCTTCCGAAGGCACTCGCAAGATTGCCGCTGACTCGGTCCAGGAATGCGACAACCTGCTTTCCGCGGTAAATACGATGCTGGATATTTCAGAGATGGAAGCGGGTGTTCGAAAGCTGACTCTGGAAGACCTCGACTTCCGGCACCTTGTCGAGGAATCCTGCGAATTGTTTTCTCCCGCGCTGGCAGAGCGAGGCGTAGTGCTGTCCTGCCATTTCAACGGTGCTGTTCCCATTCAAGCCGACAAACAACTGCTTCGCCGGGCAATCTGCAATGTGTTGGACAACGCACTGAAATACTCCGATGACGGCGGCGCGCTCAAGGTTGTCATAAATTCCTCGTCGGACATGGCCGAACTTACCGTGACAGACACTGGATGCGGCATTGCGCCAAAAGATTTGCCCCGCGTATTCGAACGTTTCTTTCGGGCTGACAAGTCCCGGTCTCTCAAAGGGAACGGCCTCGGACTAGGGCTGGTTCGGGCAATCCTCTCTTCGCACGGTGGCGAGTTGTCGCTGTCAAGCACGCTCGGCACAGGCACGACAGTCGCTATGCGCATACCCCTAAAAATGCAATCGTAAGAATGGACGTTTCACTCGCATTGATTAATACATATCGAAAACGCTTATCTGTTCATATGGACTGCGGTAGCGGCGTCCGAAGCGGACTCTGCTTCCGCACTCCCCAAAATGGTCTCGATACAATTCGCAGTCGTTACGGATTGGTCGGCTGTTGCGGAACTCCGGCAAAAGCGTTTCCCGCAGACTCTCCAATTTCTCACCAAGCGAGTACGGCCAGAACACGGAATCAGTTTCCAATTGGAAGCCGAGGCGTGAGTCGCGGGACACGGCGAGCAGCGAAAGTCCGTGCGCGCGATCTCTTCGCGGACGAAACTTTCCACCCGAATGACATCGCGATCAGCGCGTTGATTCGTCCTTGGCCGCTCGAAACGACGCGGGGGTAGGGTCGTAGCCCGCGCCGGGAGTTTTCCTTGAGTCGGTTTTCCGAAAGACTCAGCGTGCTGGCGCCGACACCTGCATCTATGGGAAACTGCGCACATGCTATTAACGCTCATTGCAGCATCCATTTTCGCTTCCGCTCAGGACGCCGGGCCGGGCTCGACTCCGGAAACAGTCATCTTTATCGAGGATATTGCGTATGGCCAGGAATCGGAGCGTCAGCGCCTGGACATTCTCCATCCGGATGACGTTCGTCAGCCGCGGCCAGCGATTGTTCACATCCATAGCGGCGGTTGGTATACGGGTGGCAAGGGCGGCGAAAAAACTTTCGCAATGCTGCAAGCATTCGCAGATGCAGGTTATGTGGCCGTGTCGATTGGGTATCGCCTTTCCGGCGAGGCGGTATTTCCCGCGGCGGTGGAAGACTGCAAATTGGCGATCCGCTGGTTGCGCGCAAATGCCGATGCTCACGGTATTGACCCGGAACGCATCGGCGCAATCGGCGCGTCGGCGGGCGGGCATCTCGCGGCGATGCTGGC
>JAWXCN010000043.1:0-29243 GCA_034408725.1 Candidatus Hydrogenedentota bacterium | reverse complement strand
TTTTGGAAAGCGGTAGCGGGTAGCTACCGCTTTCACTTTAGGAATGCAGCAGCGCGATGCAACGGGTCGAGACTTCATGCAATCCGAAGTGAAAGCGGTAGCTGCGTCCGCAGCGGACTCCGCTACCGCAGTCCAAGGCGGCGCCGCTACCGTAGTTCAAAAAAGTGCTATTGCTTTGAAATCATGTGGAATCGCGAATGGCATTTCAACTGTGTAGAATGGGTTTATTGATGTGTTTGGCTTGTTGGTTTCCGTAAAAAAACGATTTTGGTTTCCGGAGGTGCAGTAGTTTTGAGAATCCCCCGCCACCGCCCCGCGCGGAAACCACTGTTGGTTCGCCTGCGCACGACCGTGCAGGGCTATATGTTGCGCGGTTTGTTGGTGCTTGTCCCTCTTGGCGTGACAGCTTACGCGCTGATTCTGTGCTATCGGCTCACAGCGGCGAATCTCGCGCCGTGGGTCTCCAAATTTCAAATTCCAATTCCGGATCGCGCGGTGCCGTTTGCCGTTGCGCTGATTTCAGTAGTCCTGTTCTTTGCGATGCTCTATCTCATCGGCTTGGCCACGGCTGTAGTCCTTGGCCGATGGGTTATCGGGGTAGGTGAAGGACTTCTCAGGCGCATTCCCCTGGTGAAGACCATTTATGCGGCGTCGAAACAGGTCATGGATGTGCTTCAGCCCAAGGAGGATGCCGGGCCGGTTTACCAGGAGGCCGTGATCGTTGATTTCCCTGGTCCAGGCATTAAGACAATTGCGTTTGTAGTAGGCCGCACGCAGATCGACGGACGTGGCGAATACTACCGCATATTTGTTCCCACGACGCCGAATCCCACCAGCGGCTACCTCGAGTTCATGCCTGCGGAGGCGGTTCAGCAGTCCGATTTGACTGTCGAAGACGCGGTAAAGGCTGTTATGTCCGCGGGAATTCTCGTTCCAGAGGTGATCGACACAACGGTTGATGCGAGGAAGGCCGAGGTTCCCAGTGGACAGGCCACTGTGGCGGCGGGACATAGCGCGCAGGTCGCCATCGCCAAACGTACCACACTCTGGGAGTTCACCAAGAACGTCTTCCGCAAACGGATATTAGCGGGTTTTTTTGTGCTGGTGCCCCTGGCGATAACGGCGTTCATCGTCCAATTCCTGTATGACTTCACCGCGGGCCGTATTGAACCGGTGACTCAAAGTTTGCTCCGGCCGCTGGCCCCCTACTTGTCGCCACAGGTATCGCCCGTAGTGACGGCGGTGGTATCGATTTTCCTCATGCTCACGGCGTTGTACGTCACCGGTTATATTGCAACATGGGTAGTGGGTGGACGCATCATTCGTATTGGGGAGGCGATTCTGAACCGCATACCCCTCATCGCGACGGTATACGGCGCATCAAAGCAGATCGTCGAGACATTGTTGTTCAAGAAAGACGGCATGGGGTTTAAGGAAGCCGTGCTGGTCGAATTTCCGTATCCGGGCGTGTTTGCAGTGGGCTTTCTCGTAGGGCAGTCGCGCAGCACGACAGGCGACGTATACCACCGGGTTTTCGTGCCGACCGCACCCAACATTTCCGTGGGTTTGCTGGAATTGTTCGCGTCGGGCGGTGTCCACCGGTGCGAACTCAGCGTTGAAGACGCGATCAAGGCCGTAGTCTCGTGCGGGCTAATCGCACCATCCGCGATGTGCCTCACGATGGTAGGCGAATCCCTGGTGGCCGAGAGGGCGGACACCGTCGAAATTGCATCGTAGTTGACCCCTGCCGCGCCATCGTTTATCGTAGCGGCCGCGGGTGTCTTGCTTGGGATCAAGACACATAGGGGAGAGCATAGCGCATGGATGGGGCCGCTCAGGTTGCGACCACTGGTCTTTCGGGGTTCGATCTCGCCATCATCATCACGTACATGGCGGGCATTCTCGCCATCGGCACATACTTCGGCAAATACGTAAAATCCGCCACGGACTTTTTCCTCGCGGGCCGCGCGCTGCCGTTCTGGGCGATTGGCATGTCGATTGTCGTAAGCGACATCGGCGCGACCGATTTCATATTTGTGGGCGGCGCAGCGTATTCCTACGGCATTTCGGCGGCGAACTTCGACTGGATGGGCTCGATGCCGGCGATGGCCATCGCGGCGTTTGTATTCATGCCGTACTACTGGCGCTCAAGCGTCTACACCATTCCTGAATTCCTCGGCAAACGCTATAACACCGCCGTGCAGATCATTCACGCCGGAATCTGGGGCGTTTTCATGGTCGTCATGCTCGCGGTCATTTTCTGGACGACCGCGAAGTTTCTCAATACTACGGTCGGCTGGCCCATTCCCGTTTCCATTGCGATCACTGTCGTCGTGGTTGGAATCTACACGCTTTCCGGCGGACTTGCCGCGGTGGTCATGACGGACGTTATACAGTTGATAGTCATGTTTGTCGGCGGCATGGCGCTACTGGTGTTGAGCTTGTGGGAAGTGGGAGGTTGGGAAAGCCTGAAAGAACAAATCGGCGTCATGTCGCAAACCGTTGACCCGAAGTATGCCGATCATTTCACGATCATGCTGCCCAACGATACGACGACGCCGTATCCCTGGGCCGGCATTGTGTTTGGTCTCGGACTTGTCATGTCCACTGCCTATTTCAGTGGACACCAGGGCATCGTACAGCGTTGCTTTGGGGCCCGCACGGAATGGGACGCGAAAGCCGGCATGTTGTTTGGTGGTTTCCTTAAATCCTTCATCCCGTTTATGGTGGCCGTGCCTGGGCTTGCCGCGGTCGTCATCGTGCCGGGTTTGGCGACGGGCGACGACGCGGTACCGCAAATGATCAACAAGTTGCTGCCCGCAGGCATTCGAGGTCTGACTTTCTCGGCGCTGGTCGCGGCGTTCATGTCCAGCGCCGACACCTATCTCAGTTCCGCGTCAACCATCTGGACGACGGACCTGTATGGGCGCTTCTATAAATTCCGATTCGGAAAAGAGTTGAACGAGCGCCACGGCCTGATCGTTGGCCGGATCTTTACGATTGTCTTCCTGATATTCGCGGTACTGATGGCGTATCCCATCGGCCAGACGCCGAGCATGTACACGTTCATACAAAAGGCGCTGTCCATGTTCCAGGGGCCCGTTTTCGCAATTTTGCTGCTTGGCATAATGTGGAAACGCGCGACGCAATGGGGCGGGCTAGCTGGGCTGTTGCTGGGCGTGGCTTTTAGCACCGTTCTGCATAATACCCAAGGCTTGTTCACGATATCCGATCCGTTTCTCTTTGTCGCCATGTGGTCGTTTGTGTTTACCGTGGGCGTAACGGTCATCGTGAGCCTGTGTACGCCGCCCGAGCCGGAAGAAAAACTGCGCGGCCTGATCTTTGGCCAGGTGATCAAGGACGGCAAGATTCAGCGTGTCTTGTTGGATAGGGTGTCGTAATGTCTGAAGCAGTAGCCGAGCCATCATTCATTGAACGCGCCAGCACCGCGTTTGGCGCATTCATGGAGCGCGTCAGCACGGCGGTCAGTGACGGAATTACCGCCGTATTCAAACCCATCTTGTCGCCGATATTCGATCCGATCAACAACTTTTTGAATTCCGTCTATATGCCCTGGGCGACATTGTTTTCCCTGGGCCTGTTTGGCGCCGGAATGCTCTGGGTGTTCCTGTTGAAGAAGGAATATGTAAATCTTGATTCGCCCGGCAAGGGGATTCTGTACGACCTCCGGCTTTGGACCGTCATCTCGATGACGCCGCACGTTATTGTCTACCTCTATTTCGCAAAGTGGAGTGACTGATGTCTGAGCGCCAAGACCCGCCGCCGGTAGACCATACACAACGCGATTCGGAAACCTTTTTGATGCTCGGCGGTTTCCTGGCCATCCTCGCAATCATTGTGCTGATCGCCACTGTTGTTCAGGACCCTGGCCACGCCCGGGTTGTGAATGGCGTGGCGGGCCTGGTGTTGTTCCTCATCGGCGCGGGCATGTTCCTCTGGGGCCTGAAACTCCGCGGCCGCCTCCGGTAGCGCCATGCACATTGCCGCGCGAATGCCGGAAACGGTGGCGATGCGGCGGCTGTCGCCCGGAATCTTTCGCCGCGCGCGTATTGCGCTGAATTTCCGGCGGATGCCCGGCACTGCCGCGCTGCCAAAGCTGGAAATTGTATGGCTTCCGCGCCACCTCTTCGATATTCGCTGTGTGCTCGGCAAAGATGAACACCCGCTGACGGCGTGTGTCGATTCGTATTCAGGCATGTTTACGATTTTCGAAATGGATGCATGGGTCGTCGATGGCGATGCGCCCGGGCCGGTGTTCTCCGCCAGCATGAATGAATCCGAAGCGGAGGCGCACGCGCGCGCGGGGTTGCTCGCGTTCATTCTCCGCCAGCGCGGCTCTCTTGCAAAACCGGAACCGCGCGACACCGTCCGCGTCCGGTTGATACACTATCCCTATTGGGTCTATTACTTTGATGCGGGGGGATACATCAACATCCGCGCGATTGACGCCGTCACGGGTGAAAAAGGCGGGGGTAAAGTGCGCCGCTCGCTTTTGAATGCATTTGTCGAGACTGGCGAAATCATGGCCACGAAAACATTGGATGAAAAATACACGGGAAGGACCACGAAATGATACTACGCAGACTGGCTTCGTTAATGTTGATTCCGTGCGCGGCGCTCATCGCGCACGCGCAGGAAAAGCCCACCTATGCCGAACGCCTTGGCTGGCCCAAGGACGCGCGCGTCATCATGTTTCATTGCGATGACGCCGGCATGTCGCACGGACAGAACCAGGGGGCTATTGCCGCGCTCGAATACGGCGTACTCACCTCGGTCAGCACGATGATGCCGTGCCCGTGGGTGCCGGAGTTCGCGGACTATCTCAAGGACCATCCAAACGTCGATAACGGTCTGCACCTGACCCTCACCGCGGAATGGCACAATTATCGTTGGGGACCGCTCGCGGGAAAAGCAGCCGTGCCAGGCCTTGTCGACCCGGCCGGGTGTCTGTGGTCAAACGTCATCTCCGTCACCACGAACGCGAGCGCGGAGGAAGTGGAAACGGAAATTCGCGCGCAACTGGACCGCGCTGTGACGCTTGGCATGCCCATCACGCATCTCGACACGCACATGGGCACGCTCTACGCCAAGCCCGAGTATACGGCGGCGTACGTGAAAGTTGGCATCGAGAAACAGATTCCGATCATGATCATGGGCGGTCACATGCAGTTTATTTCAGGCGATGAACCCGACGCGACGCGGCAGTTGGCCATCACGAACCTCGCCGAACAGGTGTGGGAAGGCGGGTTGCCGGTGCTCGACGATCTGCACAACCGCACCTATGGCTGGAAAACGTTCACAGAAAAAAAGTTCAAGCTGATGGAAGAACTGCGCACGATGAAGCCCGGCGTGACCATGTGCATTCTGCATTGCGCCAAGCCGAATGAGGAATGGCCCTTGTTTACGGGTTCGAGCGAGACGCGCTTGAATGACATGCGCTTGATGACCGATCCGGAATTCAAAAAATTTGTAGAAGACGAAAAATTCGTGCTCACTACGTGGCGCGAGATGATGGAGCGCCGCAAGAAGGCGAAATAGTTTGACGCGGCGAGCGTGCTCAAGCCGGCGCGCGCCGATTGTTCGAGAAAGGTGCGCCATGTCACTCGAAGGTATTTTCTCCGCATGCAGCACGCTTGTGATGGCAGGCTGGTTGCTCTTGGTCTTTCTGCCGCGTTGGAAGTGGGCGGCGAGTCTTATTTGCGGCGTTATCATTCCCCTGGCACTGGGCGTCGCGTATCTCGTTCTAATCGCGCTATATTTTCGCGGCGCTGAAGGCGGTTTCGGCTCGCTTGCAGACGTGGGAACCATGTTTCGCAATCCGGGCATGCTGCTTGCCGGGTGGATACACTATCTCGCATTCGACTTGTTCATCGGCAGTTGGGAAGTGCGCGATGCGCAACGTCTCGGTATTCACCATTTGCTCGTCATCCCCTGCCTTTTCCTCACGTTCATGCTCGGCCCGATAGGTCTGCTCGCGTACTTCGTGCTTCGCGTGGCGATCAAGCGAAAGGTGTTTATCGTTGAAAACGAAGCTGCGTGAATTTCTTGCCGCAGTCTATTCACGCAATCCCGTTCTCGCGGTTACCGGATGGGGCATGTTGGCGGCATTCGCGGGCATGCTACTGATCGCGCGTTTCGACGACCGGGTCATCATGGGAATCGACCCATGGATCAAGCCGATGAAATTCGCGGTGTCGATCTTCATCTTTGTGTGGACCGTTGCATGGTTCTCCGGCTACGTCGCGCGTTTCCGAAAAACCCTGCTTGTGATTACCTGGGGCGTTGCGGTAGCCATGTCCGTCGAGATTGTGTGCATCGTAATGCAGGCCGTTCGCGGCACTACGTCGCATTTCAACAACGCCACGTCGTTTGACGGCGCGGTCTTCAGTCTGATGGGCAACATGATCGCGTTAAATACGGTCATGGTGTTTTTGTTGTTCATCCTGTTCTGCGCGCGCATCGATCTTCCGCCGGCGTATCTCTGGGGCATTCGGATGGGACTGCTGATGATGTTGGCGGGCAGCGCGGAAGGTGGATTCATCGTCGCGAATGACGCGCACGCCATTGGCGTTCCCGATGGAGGGCCGGGACTTCCCATCGTAAACTGGAGCACGCAAGCCGGTGATTTGCGCGTTGCGCATTTCATGGGCCTGCACGCGCTTCAAATCATTCCGTTCGCGGGATTCCTGATCGGCCGGCACGCGCGCATGCCGGCACGCAATCAGGTGGCGGCCATTGTTGTTTTCGCCGCGGTGTATTTGCTCATGTTCGCGCTGCTTCTGTGGCAGGCTACAAGTGGGAAGCCGGTGCTCGGAATATTGGGATGAGCCTGCTAAAGGCAATACGACATTCAGGACTGTTGCGTCGTTCGCGTTCTTCTTAAACCGGATCTTTTGCGCGCAATCTCGTGAGCAATTCAACATGCTCGGTGTGTGGAAAAAGGTCCACGGCGTGCATCGCGGTGATCTCATACTCGGCCAGAAACAGCGGCAATTCCTTTGCAAATGCCGATGGCTTGCACGAGACATAGATAATTTCCTGTGGGCGCAACGTCATCAGCCGTTTAATAGCCTTCGGATGGAGTCCCGCGCGTGGCGGGTCAAGCACGACGAGGCTTTGTGGCAGTAGACCGCCCTGCATCGAAATCGAATCCCGGAGATAGTCCTCGACGGGCTGCGTCAAAAAAACCACGTTGTCCGCGTCATTCATCTCACGGTTAAACGTGCCATCGATGGACGAGCCTTCCTCGCTTTCGACGGAGGTCACGCGGTCTACCCGGTCCGAGACACTGATTGCGATGCCGCCCGCGCCTCCGTACAAATCATACACAAAACGGGGACGGCCCTCTTTGACCCATTGCCGAATGATGCCGTAGAGAATTTCTGTTGCGGCGGAATTCGTCTGGGAAAAGCTGAAAGGCGAAATCCGGAGGCGGATGCTTCGCGTCGAGTTGCCGTCCGGGATATGCAATTCTTCCATGATGTAGGGGTTGCCATACAACACACGGATTTCGTCCGCGGCAGTGATCTCGGCCCTGCCGCGAAAAATCGCGTGCTGAATGCTAGTGCACGGCCATGCCGCCTGGACGACATCGACGAATGACGCTTCGTCCATATCGCCGTCGCTCGTGACCAACACGACCATGCGCTCGCCAGTACGTTTTCCCTCTCGCACGAGCAGTACGCGTAGAAAACCGTCTTTCGATTTTGAACTGAACGCCGTCAGGTTTCGTTCACGCGCCCACGTCCGCACCGCCTCGATAAGCGCGGGATTCCCTTTCGGCCCGATGCGGCATTCAGAAAGGTCGATGGTCCAAAACCATTTGCCTTCGCGCTTGAAGCCCAGCACGGTTTCCCGGACGAAATCCTTTGGCGGCGGTTCGGGGTATTGCCGGCGGCCAAACGTGAGGTCAATGCGGTTGCGATAGTTCCAAATCGACGGGGACGCCTCGATAGGAATGGAATCGGCCCAATGCGCCTTGAACAACGCGGCAAGCACGGCCTGCTTTTGGGCAAGCTGTTGCTCGTACGGCACGTCCTGCGTGGTGCACCCGCCGCACTCGGGAAAGTGCGGGCAGAGACCAGCATCGGTATTTTCGGGTATTTCTGTTACGACTTCCGAATCCAAATCATCTATCCTGCAACCCGACTGAAATGGAACGCCCCGGCGAGTTCCCTGCAATTACCGGCGACAGTATACCAATTCCGGGATTGGACACGTCCTTGCGCAGTCAAGGCCTTGGAGTGCGGTGGCGGTAGCTGCCGCTTTGACGTCAAGAGGGCAGCAGCGCCACGCATCAGTCCAGACCACTTCCAATCCGAAGTGAAAGCGGTAGCTGCGTCCGAAGCGGACTTCGCTACCGCAGTCCAAGGCCTTGCGGCAGCGGTCGCTGTCTTCGAGGCCGCAACGTGACGCACAGTTGCCCCAGCCCAGTTACCTTGCCGTCGCCAGACCCAAACATCCCTGCTGTGTTGAACTGTCCGATGCCGCCGTCTAGGATGCGCGCTGGCGCACATGGCAACCGAACTCACACTCGACGATATCCGCGGCATGCTGTCGCCGCGCCCGGACACCGGCCACAAGGGCACGTTTGGTCATGTGCTTGTGATTGCCGGATCGCGCGGGTTCACCGGCGCGGCCATACTTGCCGCCGAAGGCGCAGGGCGCTCCGGCGCGGGCCTCGTCACTGTTGCGTCACCCCAGCCGGTCATTGGCATCATTGCATCGAAACTGCTCGAAGCCATGTGGATCGGCTTGCCCGCGACAAAGCTGGATACCTTCGCAGCGGAGGCGACCGCGCCAGCGCTTGCCGCTGCCGCTGCCCGGCAGGCTGTCGTAATCGGCCCCGGCGTCTCGACGCAGGATGATACGCGCCGGTTCGTGCTGGACTTTCTCAAACAATGCGTCACGCCGATGGTGCTTGACGCTGATGCGCTCAACATTGCCGGAATCAATCCCGGCGTATTGGCCAATGCCCTGGCGCCGATTGTGGTTACTCCGCATCCCGGCGAAATGGCCCGCCTGGCGGGGATGCCGGTTGAAAATGTGCAACGCGATCGGGAAGCAGTCGCGATCCAGTTCTCGATCCGGTATAAGACCATCGTCGTGCTCAAGGGTCATCGGACTGTCATCGCCGCGCCGGACGGCTCATGCCACGTGAATCCCACGGGCAATAGCGGCATGGCGACTGGCGGCACGGGCGACGTGCTCGGCGGTTTGATCGCCGGGCTGATTGCGCAGGGGGTATCCCCGGCGGATGCCGCTCGCGCCGGCGTGTACACACACGGCGTCGCGGGTGATATTGCCGCACAGGAACGTTCCCGGCGCGGTATGATTGCGCGGGACCTGCTGGAAGCGTTACCCCGCGCCTGGCGGCAGATCGAGGGAGAATAAGGCATGCGCACGTTGCGGGAACTGGGCGAGTTCGGACTCATAGACCGGCTCGAACGCTTCCTACCCACCTCGCCACTCGTTGTCGAAGGCATTGGCGATGACTGTGCCGTATTGCGCGTGGGCGATCGGCTGCTGCTCGCGTCCACGGATTTGTTTGTGGAAGGCACCCATTTCCGGCGCGACTGGTCCACGCCCGAAGATATCGGCTGGAAAGCGGCGGCAGCCAGCCTGAGTGATATTGCCGCCATGGGTGGCGCGCCCCAGTTTTGTCTGACGTCGATCGCGTGCCCGGCGGATACGCCCAGTGCGCTCATTGAAGAAATTTATCAGGGAATCTCCAGTGCGGTGTCCCGGTTCGGCGCGGTAATTGTCGGTGGAGACACCACGTCCGCGGCCTCGGGGATCATGCTCGATGTCATCGTGCTGGGCGAAGCTCCGGGGAAAAGCTATGTGCCCCGGCATGGCGCCGAATTAGGCGATGCTATCGTTGTCACAGGCCGGTGCGGAATGTCCGCGGCGGGTTTGCACGCCTTGCGCCATCGGCACGACGCGCCGGAATTGATAACCGCGCACCAACGCCCGGCGCCGCGAATCTCCGAGGGGCAATGGTTGTCGCGGCGCGGTGTACACGCGATGATTGATATTAGTGACGGGGTATTGCAGGATTTGGGACATATCGCAGCGTTCAGTTATCTTGGGATTGATATCAATCTGGCGGGGATTCCCATCGCGGAACCCTTGCGCGAGTATTGCGAGCAGCACGGGTTGAATGCGCAACAGTTGTATTTGAACGGGGGCGAAGATTACGAACTGGCCTTTGCCGCGCCGGCGGGCGAAATTGATGCCCTGTTGCAGGCGTTTCACCACGAATTCCGGCTGGAGACCACCGTCATCGGCATCGTGACGGACAAATGGTTGGGCGTGCGCGTAGATGGGGTGGCCGCGGACAGTTCCGGTTTTGATCATTTCAAATCAGACAAAGAAAGAGGAGCATAAAATGCGCGTCAGGTTCGTTGGCTTAATCGTCGCGACGCTATTGGCCACCACGCTTGGTTCCGGTTGTAATCCCGACAAAAACAAGCTCCTGTTCAAGCCCCAGCCAAACGCGAAACAAAGTGTCGATACCGAAGACGTCATGAATTTCTCCATCAATTTGATGGGTGTTCAATTGGGTTTTGGCGCCGCGACCGAAAGCAGCTTCGAAATGATACCCCAAAGTGTGGACGAATCGGGAACGGTCACCCTTGAGGTCATCTTCAAATCCATGAAAGTCGAATTGACCGGCCTTGATGCCCTGATGGGAAGCATGCCGGGTCGAGGCGCCTCTGCAACCGTCACGACGGACGATCCTCAGGGTTTGAAGGCGATGCACGCTGCGGTAAAGACCGTCGAGGGACAATCGTTTACGGCTACCGTCAGTAAATTCGGCGAAGTTCTTGAGGTGCGTGGCGCCGATGCGCTTTCGGAAAAGGCGGCTGCTGCATATAAAGCGCCCAAGGGCTTGCCCTCACCACCCGTGCCTATCCGGACGACATTCCGCGAATCACTCGGCGACGACGCCATGAAGAATACACTGGCGCATGTCTTTGTCGCCAGACCCGACAAGAAACTTCGCGCCGGAGACAACTGGCAGGGAACGATGACCAGAGCCAACGCGTTTGTCGAAGCGACGCAGGCCACAACTTTTACTGTAAAGGAACGGGCAGGCGGCGTCGTCACTGTTGATTCACTCGCCCAGGTGGACATTCGCCCACACGGTGATTTATTGGGCAGCGGGGGCAATGGATTCGACGTTACGCTTGAAATTTCCGGCCAAGGCGCAGGGACCATGCAATTCGACGAAACCACCGGTTGGTTGAAAGATTGGACGGGCACTGGCACGATTCCCGGCAATATTTCTGTAAAGGCGCCCCAGTTGGGCAGCCAATCGTTGCCGATCGAACTTTCGTATAAATCCGTGGTAAAGACCGTCCCAATCTGATCTCGATCCGGTTAGTGAATAACTAAAAATGCAATCCCCGAATGAGGTTGCGATAAATATTGTTGATGGCTCTACATGATGGGAGATCTTTGCGGTGACCGAATTCTTTTCCTCTGACAACTTAATGGCGCTGCTGACATTCGACAACCTCATCGCGCTGGTGACCCTTACCGCGCTCGAAATAGTGCTGGGCATCGACAATATTGTGTTCATCGCGATTCTTACCGGGAAGCTCGATGAATCAAAGCAAGCCAGCGCTCGCCGGATTGGCCTGGCGCTAGCGATGATCATGCGTATTCTCCTCCTTCTCACCCTGACCTGGATTATGGGACTGACGCAAACCTTGTTTACC
This sequence comes from Candidatus Hydrogenedentota bacterium, assembly GCA_034408725.1. GTDB lineage: Bacteria > Hydrogenedentota > Hydrogenedentia > Hydrogenedentales > SLHB01 > JABWCD01. The sequence continues at coordinate 17,496 of JAWXCN010000043.1, read as the reverse complement.
GTGCTCGGCGCGGAGATTTCCGGCCGCGATTTGATTCTGCTGCTGGGAGGATTGTTTCTTGTCGCGAAGGCAACGTTCGAGCTGCACGAGCGTGTTGAAGGAACTGACCATACCGGGAAGAGCATCCGTAAAGTCTCCTACGCGTCAATACTCGTGCAAGTTGTCCTGCTCGACATTGTATTTTCGCTCGACTCGGTGATTACGGCGGTGGGAATGGCGCAGGAGGTCTCAATCATGATACTCGCAGTCATGATTGCGGTTGGCGCCATGATGGTATTCGCTGGAAGCGTCAGTGGATTTATCACTCGCCATCCGACTATCAAAGTGCTCGCGCTATCGTTTCTGTTGTTGATCGGGGTCATGCTGATAGCCGACGGTCTGGGACAACATATCCCGAAGGGGTATATCTATTTCGCAATGGCCTTTTCGTTATTTGTCGAGGTCATTAACATCCGCGTGCGCGGTAAGGCTATGACCGCCGAGGTGGCGCCAGAAGCGGATAAACCATCTAACCTGCTGTAATTAGTTAAGTTACACGCGACACACGTCTAGTTTCGTCCGGATAGGCCTCTCAAATCTATTGACGCCTGGCAATTCCTTTTGCTACTATACAGGCGTGTGAATTCTGCGGAAGGATTCGCCCTATCATGCAAGTGCGTGGGCTGACCGCACGTGTATCGCTGGCAGTTGCGTAGTAATCGAGTGGTTGTTTCAGTACGTTTTTGTGCATGCCAGTTTTTCACAGGAGACCCATCACCGTGGCCGTTTATCGCTACAAAGGCACCATTGCCTACAAAGACGACTGCGTCGAGCACGGGACGGTCGTCGCCGACACGAAAGAAGAGGCAGCCGAAAAACTCCGCAAGTACCGGGTGGAAAACCTGAAGCTGCAGAAAATCCGGGGTCAATCCGGCTTTTTCATGGGGTTCACCGCTTCCGTCAAATAAATTCGTGGGGGAATTTAACCCAGCCGGGTTCCGGAGGGATCGGCAGCGGCCTTGCCGTCTACCAGTTTTAGAAGCTCCTTTATCAACTCGTTGTATCGAAGGAACATGCACTTCGAGAACAGGGGGCATACATCGCATTCCTTGAGTTTTTCCTCGTCTACACGTAGATAGTGCTGCTTGGAATGGTCACGGAATTTTATAGTCAGGTTCCCGCATTGGCCAAAGCATTCCTTAAGCTGGGGCATGTACAACTCCTTTATCTTCGCCCGGGGCTAGGCCAGGTCATCGAATGCAGTATTGCGAACGGTGTCATGCGACCGAGGCAAGGCGAGCGCCACGGCAAGCACATCTACCGTCGCGACCCCCGATTTCACTAATGCCGTTGCGCACTCCGAGACTGTTGCGCCCGAGGTTACCACATCATCCACCAGTAAAACGCGCGCGCCCACCAGGTGTGGAGCGCGCGCGACGCGAAATGCGCCGCGCACACTTGATTTACGGTCCGTGTCCGTGTGCAACCGGCTCAGCACACGGGTCGGACGAATGCGCGCGAGGGAGGCATCCAGCCGCGCGTTGGAAAATGCGGGCAGGACTTCCCGGGCCAACAACTCAGCCTGGTTAAACCCGCGCGCGCGCTGCCGGACCCGATGCAACGGGACAGGGATGACGAAATCATACTCCGCGCAATCGAGTTCCTGCGCGGCGCACGTTCGCAATAACTCGCCCAACGGCGTCGCCAATAGTGGTTTATCATAAAACTTGAGCAGTTTCACCGCCAATTCGATTGCCTCGTCATACCGCGCGGCAGCGAGCACCCGCCGCATCGGGCGCGAGACACCCGAAGTGATGCACGGCCCACAAAAAAAATTGGACCGTGTGCCAAGGCCAACGCCTGCGGGGTGTGGTTTCCCGCAGGACGGACAAAAGGGCCGCTCGATGCGAGGGCTTCGGTCCCAACAGGTTGGGCAAAAAAACCTGTTTTCCTCGGTCAACAAGCGGGCACCGCATTGTTTGCAAAAAATCGGGAAACAGAGATTTTTGAACGTCAAAACCCATTCGGCCATTGCCGAATCCATGCGCCCGGCCTCCACTTAGATTGTACCTGATCAACGCGCGCAGCGCATCGCTGGCGCGCTACCCGTTTGTGTCAAGCCGTCGCGCGAGCGCGGCATCGAACGACCACGCACCCGCCCCCACGATATTCAGAAACAAGGACCCCAGCAACATGCTGAAGTCGGTGCGCGCTTCGTGCGCCATGCTCCAAAATCCATAGTGCGAGACTTTTGGTAGGCCAAAAGTCCAATACCCGTGACCGAGCAGAATGGGAACCTTTGTGGAAAGAATCGCGACTGACATGATAATTAGCAGCGCGAATCCAGCTACGCGCGTGAACAGTCCGGCAAGGACCAGCACGCCGCAAATAATTTCCGTGGCGCCTACAAACGGTCCCATGACATCGGCCGCGGGTATGCCTATGCGGTGAAACCGGCCGGCGCCCTGCGCTTCGGCGAACAGAAATTTCTGTATGCCCTCGGAAAGAAATACCGCGCCAACCATCAGCCGCACCAGCAGGACAGCGGGCGGCCCTTGCGTGCGCACAAGTTTGGCTAGAAGCATGGAATTCCTCCCGGCGTGTCGACAGTATAGCGCGGGCGCGTGGATCAATTATCGGCGATAGTGATCGCGTTGGAGTGCGGCGTGTCAGCGCCGCTTTCTCTTCGGATAATCGAATGCTTCAATTAATACGCAGGCTTCTGGTTCACGTGAACGAAACCAGGCCAATCGCGCTTAATTGCGAAGCGATCTTGATCGGGAAATGGAAAGCGGCAGCTACCCGCTGCCGCACTCCAAGGCGGATTTTAAACTTATCTCACGAATCGAGATGCGCGAATATATCGAGAGGCGCGCCTGCAATCTGGTACAGCGGAACGGAATGGTGCGTCGTAAACCGGTGTTCGCGCATGTGGTCGAACAGGGAGAACAGCGGATCGAAGAACCCGGCAGTATTGAGAAACACGATGGGCTTGGCGTGATACTGCAATTGTTTCGAGGTCAACACCTCCAAAACTTCTTCCAGCGTGCCGAGTCCTCCGGGTAACGCGACGAACCCGAGCGCGCGCCGTTCCATTTCTGCTTTTCGCTCGCGCATCCCCGGGGTGATGATAAGTTCGTCCGCGAGCAGGTATGCAAGTTCGCGATCACGCAGCGCATGAGGAATGACGCCGATCACTTGGCCGCCACCTGCATGGACCGCCGTGGCCAGCGCGCCCATCAGTCCTACGTTGCCTCCGCCATAGATCAGCGGCAGGCCTCGCCGCGCCATTTCGCGGCCGAGCGCGCGCGCAGCGTCGAAGTACACTGCGTCAACATTATTGCTCGACGCGCAATAGACACAAAGTCCTTGCATATCCGCCCCTTGTCATTATGCTGCTTGACATCATACCCCTGCTACGCCACACTCGATCCAGCCCACTGACCTAGCGGTGGGGGATAGGTGCAATGGACGCCCGAACGGCAGAACTTCGTTTCAACGATGCTGACACGCTCTACCGCGAGGGCCGATACGACGAGGCGCTTGATCGGTTGATCGAACTCGACGAAGCATTCCCGAACACGCCCAACGTATTGTTTCCACTGGCGCGGTGCATGCGCCGTTTGGGCCGCCACGAAGAGGCGCTCTCCATCTGCGATGATCTTATTACCCGCTGCGGCGATCTTCGCGCGGTCCAACTGCGCGAGTTCATCCGCACCCACCGGAACGCGGCGACGGACCCGACGCCACTGCCAGCGTCCGCCATGGTCCTTGAAGGACTTCACCAGCATGCGCATGCGGGCGTGCTTGACGACCTGCTGGGCCAGCCCGAATCACCGCCACCGTTGCCCGCGGGGAAGGAATCGCGCCGCCCGAACTGGGTGATCATCGGCAGCGCCGCGGCAGTCCTTCTCGTGGTTTTGCTTGGCGCGTTCTTTGCCTTTTCTGGAGGGCGGCAGGAAGGCGCGCCATTGCCGGCCCCTGACGCAGCCGCGGTTCCGCTTGGCGCGGACATGAGCCTGGTGACGATGTTGGGGATAACATTGATTATGCAGGTCGTGGCCCTGACGGCTGCACTGTTTTTCACGCTGCGCCTCCGCGGCAAACTGCCCTATGATTCGTTGACCGACAATCTCATCAACACCGTGTTCATGTCCGTCGCCGTGACGCTGCTGAACAGTACGTGTATCGGCGTCATTGCTTCGATTGTGATTCTCTACAAATACTATGAGCTTGCCGTTGCCGAGTTTATCATTCTGTTTGCGGTATTCGCCGCCGCACTTTTCGCCGTTGGCCTCGTTTATTTTGGCGCATCAAGCGCGTTCGGCTGACCAATCCGATACACTGATCCGAATCATGTCTCGCGAAACATTGAATGCAACGCACAACAAGTCGCGCGATGTCCTGTGGTATGCGGCGGCTGTTGCGATTGCCGCGGGCGTTTTCGCGGCATTGTGGGCGCTCGCGCCGCCAGCGGTCGTGCCCAAGCCACTCGAACACGCATACTACGTATGGCAAAAACAGTGGAACGGCGATGTGCGCGAATCCGTGTCGCGCGCCGACGCGGATGCGCACGCTTTCATGGTGCTCGCCGGCGAGATTAATGCAGCGGCAAATGGCGCGTTGCGGCTTGATCCCGCGTATCCCGGCTGGAATGCGCTTGCGGCGTATCGCACGCCGCTTACTTTGGTTGTCCGCGCGAACGCTGCGCTTGGCGACGCGCTCGAGTTTGACGCCCAAAGCGGCGCCGCGGCATTCGTGTGCGATACCTTTGCCCGCGTCCTTGAAGAAGCCGAGGCGAAGGGTGTGTCCATCGCGGGATTGCAACTGGACTACGATTGTCCCAGCTCGAAGTTGGAGTCCTATGCCGCGTTGGTGGATGCGTGGCGCGCGCGGTTTGGCGCGTACGAATTGTCCATTACGGCGTTACCCACCTGGCTCAAATGGGCCGCATTCTCCGAGCTCGCCGGAAAACTTTCGTACTATGTGCTTCAGGTGCATTCACTCGATGCGCCCGCTTCGATTGATGACGACGTGATACTCTGCGATACCACCCTCATTCCCGGTTATCTCCGGCGCGCCGCGGCGTTAAATGTCCCCTTCTATATAGCATTGCCCACGTATGGGTATCGGTTTGTGTTCGACGGCGATGGGAAGTTCACGGCGATTTTCGCCGAAGGCCCGCAACCTGAGCTGCAGCCTGGCTACACAATACGCACCGTCATGACGGACGCCGCGTCCGTCGCGGAGGTGGTTCGTGCATTGCAGCGCATGCACCCGCCGACGTTGCGCGGAATAGCATGGTTTCGTCTGCCCGTCGCGACGGACACGCTCAATTGGACATGGCCCGCCTTGGTAGCGGTTCGTGAAGGCCGCACCCCAGTTACTGCGATCAATGCGGAACTGCGCGCGCCGAGTCCCGGACTGTTCGAGGTTTGGGTTGTGAATACCGGTGAAACAAGCCCAACCGGAGCTGTGCGCGTACCGGTGCGCTATAGCGCAAACGATATCCTCGCGTTTGACGTGCATGGCGGGTTTAGTCCGGAACCGGAATCCGGTGGTCATGTATTAGCTGGTCCTGCACCGCGACCGGAAACTTCCGCACTCGCGGCGTGGTATCGGACACGGACACCCCAAACCGCAGGGCCGACAGTGGGCACCGTAACAATGGTTCCGCAATAGGTCTTGGCCTTGGAGTGCGATAGCGGGTAGCTGCCGCTTTCTATTCGGAGACTTTCAGCGCTTCTTATCGCGCGCGCAGGGCAAGTCTCACTGCTTCCCCAAGGCGGTAGCTACCGCTACCGCACTCCAAGGCGCTTCTTTCCGAATGCTTCGTGGGGAAAACAGCGCAAGCGAATTGGCATCACCGCGATTGGAACATTCGCGCGCGAAAAAGCGTTGTTATCGCGCGTATAAATAGTGGATAGTGTGGCGCATGCATCTCGATCTTATAATTACATTGACGGCAGCGCTAACTGCGGCACTCGTTTGCGGATACGTCACGCATCGCGCCGGTCTATCACCCATTGTAGGTTACCTGCTGGCGGGCGTCGCTCTCGGACCGGGTTCGCCGGGCTTCACTGCGAATAAGGAACTTGCCGATCAACTCGCGGAGATAGGCGTCATCCTGCTGATGTTCGGCGTCGGCCTGCAATTCCATTTCGAAGACCTGCTCAAGACCAGGCGCGTCGCGATCCCCGGAGCGATTTGCCAGAGCCTCGCGGCGACTGCTCTTGGCGCACTTCTGTGCGTTCAATTCGGATGGAGCTGGTCAACGGGCATCGTATTCGGACTGGCGGTGTCCGTCGCGAGCACCGTCGTGCTCATCCGGGTTCTTTCCGATAGCAACGATCTGCATACGCCCGTGGGCCATATCGCAGTGGGTTGGCTCGTGGTCGAAGACATCTTCACTGTTCTCGTGCTGGTGCTGCTTCCCGCATTGTTCGGTGGCGAGACGCAAAGCGCGGGCGCAATCGCGACGTCGGTCGCCTGGGCAGTGGGACAGCTCATTCTGCTGATGGTGATCATGCTCGCGGCCGGTAGCCGTGTTATCCCGAAATTGCTGGAACACGCCGCGGCCACGCGCTCGCGGGAATTGTTCACGTTGACAGTCCTCGTTATCGCGCTCGGGATCGCCATAGGCTCCGCGAAAGTTTTCGGCGTATCGATGGCCCTCGGCGCCTTCCTCGCCGGCATGGTTGTCGGCAGGTCCGAGTTCAGCGTCCGCGCGGTGTCCGAGGCCTTGCCGATGCGCGACGCGTTTGCCGTCATTTTTTTCGTTTCCGTCGGGATGCTGTTTCACCCGCGGTATTTGATCGAGAACCCGTGGCTAATTGCTGGCACTCTGGCCATCATCCTCATTGGAAAACCGCTTGCCGCGATTCTTATTGTGTCCGTTCTCGGCTGCTCAGTCCATTCCGCGCTCACGATCGGGATCGCATTGGCGCAAATCGGCGAATTCTCGTTTATTCTCGCCACGCTCGGCGGTAGCCTGGGTATTCTGCCGGACACGGCGACCAACGCGCTCGTGGCCGCCGCGATTATTTCAATCAGCATCAATCCAGTTCTATACCGCCTCAACAGGCGTCTCGAATCCTGGGCGCGGAAACATCCCCGATTCTGGCTTTGGTTTGGCACGCCGCGAGACCGCAAACACCTGGCGGACGGTATTGAAGATCAGAGCCGCAAGCGCTCGCGTTCGAACGAGCCGGCGGCCATCGTCGTGGGATATGGCCCGGTCGGGAGAACAGTTACCCGGCTGCTACGCGAAAACGGGGTCGAGCCCATTGTGCTGGAACTGAACATAGACACGGTACGCCAATTAAAGGAAGATGGCATCAACGCGATTTGCGGCGACGCCACCCATTTTGCCACCTTCGACAAGACAGACGTCTCTCGCGCAGTGGCCCTGATCCTCAGCACCGCCGACGTACACGGGCGTGAAGAAATGATCCGGCAATGCCGGGAGATTAACCCCAAAATTCGCGTCATCGCGCGCACGGCATTCCTTAAAGATGTGCCGAGTCTGAAGGAAGCAGGCGCGGACGTCGTGTTTTCGGGCGAAGGAGAGGTCGCGCTGACGATGACCGAATTCATCCTTCGCCAGCTTGGCGCGGTCGGTGATCAGATCGACCGGGAAGAATACCGGATTCGGAAGGAGCTTTTCGGGGATCCGACATTTGCGGCGCCACTGATGGTGTCGGACGATAGCGACGAAATGGGGGCAAGCAAAGTTAACTCTTGACAAAACAATTCCGTCCTATTATCCTTCGTAGTATGAACAGGCCCGTCGTGCGGGAGCACCAGGAGGTTTTTCGATGAAGAAGCCGATCATTTTCGTCCTCATGGCATTGGCGATCAGCCCATTGGCGGCTCATGCGGAGCTGCACCTATGGGTGTCGTACTACTATCAGGGTGTCGAGTCGTACAATGCCGGAAAGTACCGCGACGCGCAGGCCCTGCTGGCCAAAGCGCACACCGAGACGTCCGCGGCGTACCGGCAAGCGTTCACCCTCGACACGATGGGAATGAACCACATGGCGCTCACCGAATATGCGGATGCCGAAAAGTGCTTCCAAAGCGCGTTGTGCCTGCGCAAGGAAGAATGCGGCGAAGAGAGCCGCTTCGTTCCTTCGACATTGAACAACCTCGCAGACCTGCACTATATCGCCGGTAATCTGGACAAGGTGGAATGCCTCTACCGCGAAGCGCTGGATATCAACGAGCACGATCCCTACAGTGTGGAAGTGGGGCGCAGCCTGAACGGCCTTGCACTGGTTGCCGCGGACGCTGGAAATCTCGCGGAGGCGGAGAACCTGCTGAAGCGCGCCGTCAAGGTGCATTTCCACGGCAACCGCGGCAAACACCCATACATGGCAACCGTGCTGATCAACCTCGGCATTCTCTACACAGACCAAGGCAAATACGACGAAGCGAAGGTATCGCTGGCGACAGCAAAGCGCGTCCAGGATGAAGTCCTCGGCGAAGAACATCCTGACGTTGCAATCCGGTTGCACGCCGAATCATTGCTGCACGCAAAACTCGGCCACGCCGCAAAAGCCAAAGAAGCGCTGGACAAGTCGAACGCAATCCGGGAAACCTACGCGAATCTGAACGCGAAACAGGGGTAGATTCGCGCCTGCCAATTGAGCGCGCTCCCGCCGGAATCAAGTTTGGCGCCAAGGTATTAATTGCAGCGCCAGAATGCCGATTCGACGGATTCTTCCGATGATGGGTTGCTCTCGCCGCGCATACCCGGCATGATAGCTATCCGGTTGGGAGGAACTAGAATGCCCGCGAGCACGAAGCGCAAAATATTTATCGGACTGTTCTCAGTTGTGCTGCTTGTCGCAGCCTCCGCGTTTATCGTTTTCACCTATTTCCCGCAAGTGATTCTCGATGTCATGCGCGCGCAGTACGCGCGTGACGCGAATGTCACCCGGAAGGCCGCTGTCGTGGACGGCTATACCTTTCCCTATTACGAAGGCGGGACCGGCGAGCCGCTGGTGTTGATCCACGGATTTGGCGACAGCATGATCTCGTTTGTGCAATCGGCGAAATGGCTGACGCCAAAGTATCGCGTAATCATGCCGGAGGTGCCGGGGTTCGGCGATACCGCGCGAGATGCTACGCTCGATTATGGCGCGCGGGCGCAGGCGGAGCGTTTCCACAAGTTTTTCCATCAAATTGGCCTCACCTCATTCCATCTCGCCGGCAACTCGATGGGCGGCCACATTACCGCGGCGTATACGCTCTTGTATCCCAAAGATGTCAAGAGCGTAATTCTTATCGACGCGGCGGGTATCACGGTGAATGATGACGTGCCCTATCAGGACGCGGCGAAACCGGTGACGACCGTCGAGGAATTTGACGCGTACATGGACAAAGTATTTGTACAGAAACCGCCCATACCCGGCGCGTTCAAGCAATACTTTGTGCAGCAGGCGCAGGGCAACTTTGAGTGGCAGAACCGTATTCGCGCGGACATTCGCAAGAGCCCGGACGCGATTCTAAACGACCGGATCAGCGCGATTACTGCGCCCACACTAGTGTTGTGGGGGGACAAGGACCAATTAATCGATATTGCGGTCGGCGAGGCGTATCACAAGGCAATCAATGGATCGAAATACGTCGTGTTCAAGGAGTGCGGCCATTCACCACAATACGAGAGGCCGCAGGAAACAGCCGAAGCGATATTGGAGTTCCTGGAAAAATGATCTTGGAGGTACGTTCCGCCGTCTGTATGTGCTTGTGCGCGGCGGTATCGGCGCTGGCACATGGCGAAGTCTTCAACGCATCCCTGCGATTCGAACTGGACACCTACCAGGTACTTGATACGCGCGCGGAATTGCAAGGCAAAATTCTTCCCCGCGCGGGCATTTTGCCCGCAGGCACAAGAATACGCGTATATGCGACGCGCATAGACGACGCGAGCACGCCCTGGACGGCGCACGTCGAACTTGGCGCCGATGGTGCCGCGACGTTCGCAGTGCCAGTAGGCGCGCTTCCAGGAGGTCACCACACGCTTTCGGGTGCGTTCGAGAATGAAATGGATTCAAAACCCGGTCCGGTGTTTTGCGTCCGCCAATTGAATGACAACGCACCAAAAACCGAAACGCCTTCAATTGACGGCTACCGCGCATTTCTAATCGACGCGCTAAAAAAAATCTCCACGCACCAGACAACGCGCCTGGGCGACACTCGTGATGGCGCCGCATTCCTCTCCGTCACGCGGCCTGTGTATCGCAGCTATCGGTCGATAGGATTCAAAAAGGGTGATGGCACGTTTGAACATTATTGGTTTCCCGAAGCGCCTATGGATTACGAACCATTCGTGGCCGATCTTGACCTCTGGCCATTGTTGGTCCGCGCCAGCACAGCAACGGGCGATCCACAATACAGTGCATCGGCCAACGCGATGGCCATCGCGTTTGCAAAAGCCGGGTTTGACGGCGCCAATGGTCTAGCCTATTTCGGTGAAGAGGCGGGGCTTGACGTTCGCCGTAATCGCGCTGTTTCAACGAAGCACGGTGTGGAAGACCCGCAATTTAAACCAAAGAACTCCGGAAACGATCCACGCTTGCCAATGGACCTGCTGTGGCAACACGAGCCGGAACAGATGCGCCGCATGTGCCGTTCCATGTACTTCGGTCTGATTACCGATCCTGCGAGTATGGACTACAACCGGTACTGCCACTATCACTGGAACGACGCGGATGATAAGCATGTGCTGGAACAGAACCCGGCGCATTGCGCATTCGAATCGGTTGGCGCGCGAATGATCCATTGGTGGGCGGAATGTTTCGCGCGCACCGGTGACTTGGATTGCCTCGATTACGCGCAACGCATGACCGACAAGTGGCGCGCGGTACAGCATCCCGAATCGGGACTGGTCCCGGATTTCTTCGGCGCGGTCGCGACGCAGCCGGGCGCACCGATGCCACCGGGCGAATGGGCCGAATGCCGCGGAGTATCGCTCGCCGCGCTTGGCTATCTCGATGCCGCGGCAGCCCTGCGGAAACGTCCCGGGGGTGAGGCGCTGGCAGAGCAACTCACCAGCATGGCGGAGAAAATGGCGCTGGGCGTTGCCCGTCACGCATACGACGGCGCGCGGAAACTTTTTATCGAACACTTACAGCTCGACGGGAAGCCCTACGAATCCACCGCGCGTTACACTTTCCGGACGCAAGCCGAGAAGGATGAGGCGATCAAAAGAGACCCGGCAATGGCGCAAGTCGCGGTTTACACGGGTACGGGGCTGTATCGCGATCCGTCGTATTGGGAGCATTGCGCGGGCACGAGCATCGTTTACGAATTGGCGGAGACCGCCCGCATCACCAACAACGAGGAACTTATCGGGCGGGTTACGCGTATTCTCGACGACGCATTAGCCGAATCGCGCGCGCAATCCGCTGCGTTTACCGATGAGGGCCGGTGGACGTTTCGCGCCAGCGGACAGTACATCAAAGCGTCTGTCGCGCTGTTTCGCGCGACGAGTGATGCGAAGCACATCGAGCGCGCTCGTGATCTCGCTGACAGTGAAATTGCGCGATTGAATCAAGTTGTGTACCCGGAGTGGTGGAGAATGCCGGAGCGCTCGACGTTTGTGGATGGACTGTTGCTGCTGTGCGAAAACAATTTTGAAGCGCGGTAGCGGTAGACACCGCTTCGGCTGTTTGCGGGAGAGGACTTCGTGCGCGCACGGTGAGGGTAGACCAACTGTGATAAACAGCCAAAGCGGCGCCTTAGGGGCCGCCGCAGTCCAAATAGGCTTCTTGTTAGGAGGAGGTTTGGGGAGAAGGACTATTTGGACTGCGGTGGCGAAGCGGGTAGCGCAGACACTGCTTTCTACCGCGGCCGCGCTCCAAAGTACTTCGCGCGGTTTAGCGGCGTTATTTCCGCACTTCCACCACCAGGAACGGATTCAGCGGGCTTTTGCGCAACGCAGCGGGCATGGTCTCGATATAGCGCGTGATTACGTTTTTTAATCGGCGCAACATGCCCAGCGAACCGGTGCGCTTGAATGCGAAATAATCTTTCAATGGCAGTGGTTCAATGGACGCCGCCTGATTGAACTCGCAAAAGAGACCCTTTAACTCCGAATATGAAAACAGGTGATACTTTCCAAACGGCCAGTGGAGTGTCATGCCGTAGGTGTCGAAAATGTGTCTGCGCCATTTCATTTTTCCGGGCGGCGTTGCGGCGTCGGTGGGTTCGTGATGAATATCGATCGGAAACGACTTATTCGGGCAGGTCACGAGCAGGCGCCCGGTTTTCTTCGTCACGCGCAACATTTCCTTTGCGAACGCAACGCGCGTGTCCCAGTAATCGTCTTTCAGGGTGTAGTGCCCGGCCTTTGTGCCAATGTGTTCAATCGTTCCCAGGGTATACACTGCGTCAAAGTAACCATCGGGAAACGGCATGCGCGCGCCGTCGCAGTTGATGAAATGCGCGGGGTCATTTCCGGCGCGTGCCCAGAACCGCGCAAGACATGGGATATCGATTCCGTACGCTTCGATACCGTCGTCGCGTAGAAACCGGATACCGAGACCCATGCCGCAACCGACTTCGAGGACGCGTTGCGCCGATTCGCGGTCTACCCACGGCTTCAAATACGCCTCGTAGAATCTCCGCCAGGATTCCTGCTGTTCGCCTGCATATTCCTCGCTCGTCGATTCCATGTCGTAGAACTGGTCTCCGATCGTGAAATCGAAGTAGCCGTCCGTGCCGGGCCGAAACGTGCGAACGCCATCTCCCGACGCCAGCGCGCCATCGCGAAGGTGAAGTTCTCCTCGCGATATGGGATCAACCAGCACGCCGGCAAAATCCCGCGCGAGTTCGCTCGATTCAGATTTATTCACCATGTTTCCAATATGCGCGGTCACGCGCGGTCGTGGCATTGCCCGTGCTTCAAACAATTCCAAACAGCGTAGTCACAACAGGCGCACGATGCAATGGCAGCCGGCTTTCCAATTTCCATCGAAGGGGACGGGTTATTTATGACCGCGCGCGAACAACTCGCGCAGACCAATAATCGTCTTCGCGTCCTCGATTTCGCATCGATCCAGCATTGCCCTGCACGCATCGAACGTCAGTTCGACAATTTCCACGCGTTCGTCTTCCTCAAGGCTTTGTCTGGTTTTTTCCAAATCAAACGCGAGGAAGATGTGGTCGCGCTCATTGGTGAATCCTGGCGAGCAGTAACATGACGCGACGTGAACGAGGCGGCCCGCGCAGTAGCCGGTCTCTTCCTCGAGTTCGGCGCGCGCGCGATTTTCATTTGACTCGCCGGGTTCGAGGCGTCCCGCGGGAATTTCGAGCACTTCCTTGTTGACCGCGATCCGGAATTGCCGCACGAGAATTACGCGGTCATTCAGGACAGGAACGACACCTACGCCGCCGCCGTGCAGTACAATTTCGCGGCATGCGATCATGCCATCTTCCAATTGCACGTCGCCAGCTTCGACCTTAAAAATCTTCCCCTCGAACTGGACATTGCGCGTATTCCACGTTTCCTTCACGAATGAGATCCTTTGCCGGTTTCGCGTTGCACATATGCCAGCAACCTGTTCAACAATTTCGATTCGTTCCGCGCATCAGCGGCGTCCTTCTTCCCGCCACGGTCCGCGATTACAACGGCGATCAATCCCGCCGCGGCAATTGCCCAACCACCAAACGGATGCGTCAATGGAACCGCCCACCACGGTGTTGGGACGAATACGGACAATCCCAAATCACCGGGGTATTTCGCAGATTCACCCGTCGACAGCAGCGCGCCATCAACCGTGTAGACATAGTGCCTGCTTCCGCGCGCGGTGAATACGTCGAAGTTGCCGTCCTCCGCAGGGCGCAACGCTATCGCGCCACCCGCGGCGTCAACGCGCCACCCGCGAAGATACCGCCAGTCCGCTTCGTACACCTGGACGCGATTTGACGGCGCATGCGGCACGACGCGCAAGCCCGACTCGGTCGCTATTACACCTTTTGCCAAACCGATGGGCCATTCAAACGTGGAAGGGAGCCAGTCCAGCCCGCCCAAACAGGAAATCAGCGGCGCGAAAAAACAGAGCGCGCCAACGATCACAAAAACACAACCAATCGCGGTTACCCAGCGCCGCCAGCCGGAAATTCTCGCGCGCCAGGGCACAAGTGAAAACGTGACGACGAACGCGGCCGCCATCACAAGGGCCAAGATTAATAGCAGTGTATTCATGGAATGAGACTACCGTTCCGATCATATGTCGGCAAGTTGCTGTTTGGTCGTGCCTGGCGGCGGCTGAGTGCCAACATCGCGGGTCAGCACCCTGCATTCCCAAAGTACGGCAAATTGCGCTACACTATGAACATGGTATCCATGTCACAAATCAAAATGTTTGTGGACCGCCTGGTCCAACGCTACGAACCGGAGAAAGTCATACTTTTTGGTTCGTATGCGCATGGAACCGCTACAAACGACTCCGATGTGGATTTATTCGTGATCATGCCCAAGACGAAGTCGAAGATAAGAACCTCCGTCGAAATCCGCAAGGCAGTTCCAGCGCACTTCCCACTCGATATTATCGTACGTTCTCCCGCACAAGTCGCACAGCGGCTTGCCTGGAACGACTACTTCGTTCGCGACATTGTCACAAATGGGAAAATACTTTATGAAGCCGCTTACGCGCGAGTGGATTGACAAGGCGGAAGGCGATTTCGTAGTCGCGCGCCGTGAAGTGCGCGCGCGAAAATCTCCAAACTACGACGCCGTCAGCTTTCACACCCCAGCAGTGCGCGGAGAAATACCTCAAAGGCACTCTTCAGGAAAACGAAATCCCGTTTGCCAAGATACACGATCTTGTCGTGCTGCTTGATGCGGTTGTCCATGTTGCACCGCTGCTCGAGCCATTTAGATCGTCGCTCGCAATGATCACTGATTACGCCGTAACCTTTCGGTATCCAGGTGAAACTTCTACGAAAGAAATGGCGCATGACGCAATCAAAGCATGCACGGCATTCCGCGCATCTGCCCGAGTCTACCTTGGGCTTCTGCCAGACGATTGACCCGGAGCGCGGGTTTTCCAACCCGCGATTTCCGTAGAAGATAATTCAATCGCGGGTTGGAAAACCCGCGCTCCGGAATCTACCCGGCGGCGGATGCGGCGCGCTTTTCCATTTTCTTTCGCTCTTCGAGGTCGAGGATGGTCTTGCGCAACCGGATGGACTTCGGCGTCACTTCTACGAGTTCGTCATTGCCGATCCATTCGAGTGCGGTGTCGAGTGTAAGCGTGCGCGGCACGTCGAGCTGCACTTCGTGGTCCTTGCCTGCCGCGCGATGGTTGGTAAGCGCTTTTCGCTTGGTCGGATTGCACGGCAGATCGCCTGGCCGCGAATTCTCGCCCACGACCATACCCGCGTAGATCGGGTCCATCGGTTTGATAAACATCAGGCCGCGTTGTTGCAGGTTGGCGAGGCTGTAGCCCGTCGCGTCGCCCGCATCGGTGCTGTACAACGACCCGCGCTGGCGCGACACCACGTCGCCGCACCACGGGCCGTAACCGTTAAACCGCGACGCCATAATGCCAAGTCCGCGCGTGTCGGTCAGGAATTCGTTGCGATAACCGATGAGGCCGCGCGTGGGAATGTTAAATTCCAGACGCAGCATGCCGGTGCCGCTGTTGTGCATCGACGTGAGTTCGCCCTTGCGCTTGGCGATCTTCTCGATCACGACACCCTGAAAATCCAGCGGCACGTCGATGAGCAATTCTTCCATCGGCTCGAGCAGTTTGCCGTTCGCATCCGTATGCGTGATAATTTCCGGCGCGGACACGCAAAGTTCCATGCCTTCACGCCGCATTTCCTCGATAAGAATCGCGAGATGCAGTTCGCCGCGTCCACTCACCTTCACGCCATCGGCGCGATCAATGTCTTCAACACGCAATGCTACGTTTGTGCGCAATTCGCGCGCGAGCCGATCGCGAATCTGGCGAATAGTGACTGCGCGGCCTTCTTTTCCCGATAGCGGACCGCTATTCACCAGGAACAGCATCGACACGGTCGGCTCTTCGATATCGAGCGGCGGCAGCGCGGCGTTCTCCATCTCGAGCGCGGCAAAGGTATCGCCGATCATGATGTCCTTTGGACCCGCGACCCACACGATATCGCCAGCAGACACGCTGTCCGCATCGATCATGTCGAGGCCGCGCGTCACCCAGAGGTGCGTGGCGCGCTCGTCCTGCACGTCGACGACTTCCCAGCCTTCGTTCGTGTTGTAACCCTTCCAGCGCGTCGAGATGCGCTGAAAGCTCGGTCCTTTGCGGAGCACGCCCTGCAATACCTTGCCGCAGCCCACGCGCCCGATGTGCTCGCGCCAGGCCAGCGTGCTTACCTGCATGAGAAACGGCGCGTCGGGAATCACTATCGGCGCGGGTACTTTCTCGATAATCGTCTCGAACAGTGAATCCATGCCATCACGCGCGTCCGTATCAAGATCGCGCACCATCCATCCGTGCAGGCCCGAGCCGTAGAGCACGGTAAAGTCAGCCTGTTGGTCACTGGCGCCCAGTTCGATGAACAGGTCAAAGGTCTTGTCCAGCGCGTCCGCTGGGTTCGCGTTCGGCCGGTCCACCTTGTTTACGATGACGATGGGCTTCAGGCCGAGCCTGAGTGCGCGCATCAGCACGTACCGCGTCTGTGGCATGGGTCCTTCGTTGGCGTCGACCAGCAGCAGCACTGAGTCCACCATCGACAACACGCGCTCGACCTCGCCGGAGAAATCGGCGTGGCCGGGGGTGTCGATGATGTTGATAAGGTAGTCTTTCCACTCGACGCTGCAATGCTTTGCGCGGATCGTGATGCCACGCTCGCGCTCGATTTCGTTGTTGTCCATGACCCTGTCATTCACCCGCGCGTTGTCGCGAAACGTGTGTACGGCACGGAAAATCGAGTCGATTAACGTCGTTTTCCCGTGGTCAATGTGCGCGATAATGGCTACATTTCGAATCTGGCCGGAGTCTCGCATGGGTCGTAAAACTACCTATTTTTGGGCAAAATTGTTCTATGAGCAAACAGGGTATTTTACACGAAAAGGGGGCGGGGCGCAATAATCCCTCCGGATGGAGCGCAGTGCATTAACCCGAATCAGCGGTCAGTCGCGCCGGCGGGACGTGCTTTCAGGGGCCAGTTTTCATGCGGAGTACGCGCATCCTTGAGGTAAACTTCGATTTTCGCGATGACTTCGGGGTGATTGGCGGCGACGTCGTGGGATTCGCCGGGGTCGGTGACGATGTCGTACAGCTCGAGGGGCGCGCCCAGACGCATGCGCACGGCTTTCCAGTTGCCGGTCCGCACGGCCTGCCGGGTTCCCTGTTCGTGGAATTCCCAATACAGGAACTCGTGAAGTTCTTGTTGGATTCCGGCCGGGTTGGGGACGCCATACTTAGCGAGCGCCGGAACGATTGAGATTCCGTCAATCGCGGCGGGTGCGGCCACACCGGCAAGTTCGCACGCGGTCGGCAAGAAATCCCAGAATGCCCATATATG
>JAWXCN010000042.1:0-13360 GCA_034408725.1 Candidatus Hydrogenedentota bacterium | reverse complement strand
GTCTTCACGCCCCTTGATGTCCGGATTTGCTACGACAATCTGCCGGTCGCAGCGGCCGGGGCGCAGCGATGCCTGGACGAGCACGACGGGCCGGTTCGTTGCCGCCATAAGGATGACGCCTTCGCTCGTGTTGAAGCCGTCCATCTCGACGAGTAACTGGTTCAGTGTTTGTTCGCGCTCATCATGTCCACCGCCCAGACCCGCGCCGCGTTGGCGGCCCACCGCGTCAATTTCATCGATGAAGATAATGCACGGCGCGTGCTTTTGTCCCTGCTGAAACAAATCGCGCACGCGGCTCGCGCCAACGCCGACAAACATCTCGACAAAGTCCGAACCGCTGATGCTGAAAAAGGG
The DNA here is from genome assembly GCA_034408725.1 of Candidatus Hydrogenedentota bacterium. Lineage (GTDB taxonomy): Bacteria > Hydrogenedentota > Hydrogenedentia > Hydrogenedentales > SLHB01 > JABWCD01. The sequence continues at coordinate 13,006 of JAWXCN010000042.1, read as the reverse complement.
CACGTGCGCTTCGCCCGCGACCGCGCGCGCGAGCAGGGTTTTGCCCGATCCCGGAGGGCCAACGAGTAACACGCCTTTGGGAATTTTGCCCCCGAGGCGCGAAAACTTTTTCGGTTCCTTTAGGAACTCGATGATTTCCTGAAGTTCTTCTTTTGCTTCATCCACGCCGGCCACGTCGTCAAACGTAACCACTTTGTCACTGTGGTTCACCAGGCGCGCCCGGCTCTTGCCGAACGACATAGCCTTATTGCTGCCGCCCTGCATCTGGCGGAACATGAAGAACCAGAACAAGCCCACGATCAGCAGCAACGGGATCACGTTGACCAGCAGGATGCCGAGCAGCCCATTTCCCTTGGTCCACTGCGGTTCGATGCCTTGCGAGGCCATCAGTTGCTTCCAGTCCTCGGGAATCTCATTGTTCTGGAACGAGAACTTGTTTCCGCGCCCCTCGATTTCCTGTTTCAACTCGCCCTTGAAGGTATACGTCCCCTTTTCGGTTTCGGGGGTAGTGATGCGGACAGTCTTGACGTTGCCCGACTCAAGTTGTTTGGCGAAATCGTTAGCGCCGATTGGCAGCTTGCCGGTTTGACCACTTTGGAGCGTGGTGAGCAGGAGCACCAAAATTATGAGTAAGACGACCCATAGCGAGACCTGCTTGAAAAAACCATTCATAACGTAAACCAAGCCCTCAGGTTCTGCCGAGAAAAATACTCGCTTTCAGCATCCACTATCATAACACATGCGGAGGGTGCGAACAATCCCGCCGCCGAAAAGCAACGCGCCACCATGCACGGGAAAATCAACGCCAAACGATTTATGCGCAGACTATGCAAATAGAACTCCTGCGTCTATGATCGGTACTGTACTCATGGCTTTCACTCGGCTGGGCAATATCGAGTCGAAAGAGTTGGGGGAACGGTAGTTCGAATGGAGACCGCATGACAGCCGCCGAGAATAATGCGGGAAGCGCCCGTTGGGGAAAAGCGGAAATTACCTTGATCGCCATTGCGATTGTCGTTCGCATTATTGAATACGCGCGCAACAAAGCCATCTGGCTCGACGAAGCGCATCTCGCATTGAGCATTCTTCGCAGGAGTTACGGTGGACTCACCGAACGGTTGGATTACGGACAGGGCGCTCCGCTGGCGTTCCTATGGGCCGAGCGGTTTGTCGTCGAATCAATGGGCACGAGCGAATACGCGCTTCGGCTTGTGCCGGTTCTAGCATCGATTGCGTCCTGCATCGTTGTGTATCTTTTCCTGTCGCGGTTTCTCTCGCGCAACGCGACGCTGTTTTCGTTTGCCGTGTTCGCGCTCTCCACGCCGATCATTCGCTACGCGAGCGAAGTCAAGGCCTATGCCACGGACCTGCTCGTCGCAGTCGTGCTCTATGTGCTATTGATTCCTCGCAACGGAACGCGCATGACGGTCGCCCGCACGATCCTGGCCATACTTGCCGGCGCGCTCGCGGTCTGGAGCGCGTTTCCCGCGATCTTCGTGCTTATCGGTATTGGCTCCGTACTTTTTGTGGCGGCGTTGCGCGCGCGCGATGGAAAACAAACGGCGGCGTTGGCCACGGCCGGCGTCGCGTGGCTCGCAAGCTTCGCTATCAATTACCAGCTCATGCTTCGTCATAACACGGAGAACGCGGAAGTCCGAACCTGGTGGCTTGATCGTTTCATGCCGCTCCCGCCTACGTCCGCTGCCGATGGCGCGTGGTTTATTCGCACGTACTACGAACTATTCGCCGAACCCGTGGGTATGTCCGCGGCCGGCGTTGGCGCATTCCTATTTGTCCTCGGCGTTCATACGTTATGGAATCGCAACCGGATGTTGCTCGCGTGCGTGCTCGCGCCCATCGCGGTCACGCTGCTGGTCAGCGGCCTTCAGCGCTATCCGTTCATGGGACGGTTTCTTATTTTCCTCGCGCCGCTGGTCTTGATAGTTGCCGGCGCGGGCTGGGACGCATTTCGCGCGCAAACGCGGAGCACGCTTGTGTGGGTGATGCTGTTGATAATTATTTTTGCGCAACCCGTAACCGCTGTCGTTCGCGGCATCGTAAAACCACCGCCGGAAGGCGTTCGGCCCGCGTTCCAGTATTTGTCGCAACATTGGCGCGATGCCGATGGCCTCTACGTCTATCCCTGGGCAGTTGCGCCGTTTCAATATTACGAGATCGCGTACGGCCGCGATTTCCCCGAGATCGAGGGTGTATCCTCGCGCGCCGACTGGTCGCATTACATCCGGGAACTCGAAGCGATAGACGGCAACCCGCGCGCGTGGATTCTGATCGCCACCACGCCTGCCCAACTTGTCGGTGAAGAACCCAAGTTTTTCCTCACCCACCTTGATTCACACGGGCAACGCATCGACTCAATGCTTTTTCCCGAATCCAGCGTGTACCTCTATAACCTCCAGAGTGCTGGAAATGAATAGCCCTGTACCCCGCGCCACCCGCGGGCATGGCATTTTGGAAGGCCTCCTCGCGCGAGCACGAAGCGACAAGGCAAGATCGCTGCTTTATCCAACGGCCATTATCGACAGCGTATTGGATATTGGTTGCGGGTCGTTTCCACTGTTTCTGTCGAAGGTCAACGTGGAAAAACGGGTCGGCCTTGAGCGCCACGTCGAGGCGGAACTTCGGACCAGAGGGATTCAATTGATCGCGCATGACATCATTTCGACGGATCCTCTGCCATTTCCGGACAGCAGTTTCAAAGCGGTGACGATGTTGGCCGTGATAGAACATGTGCCATTCGACGTCGCGGTGCGGCTTGTTCGTGAGGTGCGCCGCGTGCTCTACAGTGAAGGCATATTCGTCGTTACCACTCCCGCTGCGTGGACCGACGGCATACTGCGGACAATGGCGCGATTGCGGTTGGTCAGTCCCGAGGAAATCGATGAGCACGCCCAGACCTATAGCCGGGAATCGCTGCGGGGGCTGTTTTTAGCGGGAGGGTTTCAGCCAGAAGAAATCACGATTGGCTCATTTGAATTGGGTATGAACCTGTGGGCGAAAGCCGTGAAACAGGCATAAAAAGGGACCGAAACCGAGCGCGGTTTCGGTCCGAATCTATCGAAACTCCGCAGCCTAAAGGATAACTCCAGACCGCGAGTCGTTTTAGAGACCACGGAACTTTCGTACCGTGGCCTCCGCGGAAGGAGAAACGCCACATGTGGCGCTGACCGTCATGATTGTAGCACGAGTCCCAGTAGAACGCAAACACTTTATTGGTGTTTTTCTCCTCGAAAATTACGTCCCGGACAGCGTGCGTTGTATAGCATTGCGCCAAGCACTTAAGGCCGATTCACGGGCCGATTCGCTCCATGCCGGTGCGAACTCCCGATCCAGTTTACAGATGCCGCGAAGCTCTTCCTGGCTCTTCCAAACACCCACTGCGAGCCCCGCCAGAAACGCTGCTCCCAACGCCGTCGTTTCGGTAATTTTTCCGCGAACTACCGGTATGCCAAGGACATCCGCCTGGTGTTGCATCAACAGGCCGTTGGTCGAGGCGCCGCCATCCACTTTTAGCGAAGGAATGGTCTCACGGAGGTCCTGTTCCATTGCGTGAATTACATCCGACGATTGAAATGAAATGGACTCCAAGGCAGCGCGCACAATGTGCGCTCTTCCGGATCCGCGTGTCAACCCGGTAATTGTTCCTCGTGCATGCATGTCCCAATATGGAGCGCCTAGCCCGACAAAGGCTGGAACCACGTAAACCCCTCCGCTATCAGTTACTTGCGAGGCGATAGATTCGCTTTCCCCGGCAGAGGTAATCCACCCCAACTCGTCCCGCAACCATTGCACGACCGCACCGCCGATGAACACACTTCCCTCCAACGCGTAAGTGACCTTGTCGTCCAACCCCCAGGCAATTGTGGTCAGGAGCCCGTTGTCGGAGCGGACCAGCCGGTCACCGGTATTCATAAGTACGAAACACCCCGTGCCGTAGGTATTTTTGCACTCTCCCGCGGTGAACGCCGCCTGGCCGAAAAGGGCGCTTTGTTGATCACCGCAAAGCGCCATGACGGGAATGTCAGGGCCAAACAGGGACGTCGTCCCAAAGTGCCCGCTGGTCGGCAAAACTTCTGGAAGTATTTCCCGCGGAACATCGAGATAAGACAGCAACGTATCGTCCCAGCGCAATGACCCAATATCAAACATCAGGGTTCGCGAAGCATTGGAATAGTCCGTTGCATGACATCCGGTCAGCCGGTACAACAACCAGCTATCGATGGTGCCAAAACATAGCTCGCCACGGGTGGCCCGGGCGCGTGCGCCGTCAACATGATCCAACAGCCAGCGCGCTTTGGTGCCGGAAAAATAAGCGTCAATAACCAGGCCGGTTTTTTCGCGAAATTCTTCGGATAGCCCTTGGGCCTTCAGGCTATCGCAGAACTCCGCCGTGCGGCGGCACTGCCACACAATTGCGTTGTGAATGGGTTGGCCAGTCGCGCGGTCCCAGACGATCGTGGTTTCGCGCTGGTTGGCGATGCCGATTGCGGCGATTTCATCCGCTGTTATCTTGGCTTTGACGATGGCCGCGCGGGCCGTTTCAATTTGCGATCGCCAAATTGCTTCGGGGTCATGTTCGACCCAGCCGGGTTTGGGATAATGCTGGGGAAACTCGCGCCCGGCGGACGAGCGGATTTGGCCTTCTTCATCGACTAGTATCGATCGCGAACTCGTCGTCCCCTGGTCCAAGGCCAGGACATACCGCTTGCCCATGCCCGCTCCCTCGCTGTTTGATTCGCAGGCAGGCATGATACACGAGCAGGCGAATAGTAACGAAAACTCGATTGGCCCGTATATCTAGCAGGGAATTTGGCGACGGCATACCACCCCTGCGCTGGGCGGTGAACTCTGCCTTGACAAATCCCTTGGGGTTTCTGTAGCATGGCGGCGCGTTACCACGTGGATTAAGCGCACGTCGAGAAGGAGGATACGCACATGGATCTGTCGAGCATTCTGAATCTGATCTTCGGGATTGTCGGTCTTGACATCGCTGGCCAAGTTACCTCGTTTGCGAGTACCTTTGGCTACACGCTGTTGATCTGGCTCCTGAACCTTGGCGGTGTTATCTAAGCCTCGGTTTGAGAAATTTCTGATCCGATTCTAACGCGCCCGTTCGCCAATCGCGAACGGGCGTGTTGCATTTTATGGCGTTGTACATGAATCGCCCTCTGGCGTGGGCCGCAATCGCGTTGCTTTGCGGAACTGTTGCCGCCGCCTGGGGCTTCCTGCCAAATCCTCTATTCTCCCTTGGCATTGCAGCACTTGGCTGCACCATCGCCATTTTCGCCTCTCGTGTTCCAAGGATTAGACCCGTCGCGCTCGTTCTGTGTTTCATCGGCGCGGGCGGCGCGTGGTGGGGATTGCGGACCGGCGAATTCCACGGCGACGGTGTAAGCACTCTGCTCCAGGCGCATCAAGAGGCAAATTTCGAGTTCAGCGGCACTGTCCGCTCAACACGCTTGATGCTACCCGGAAGCGATTTTCACGGTTTCGTGCTGGATGTCGATTCGTATCGCGACGGTGAAAAGTTGTCGCCGGTGGACGGGCTGGTATACGTGAATTGGTACCAGGCGCCGCGCGCAGTTTTTCCGGGCGAGCGTGTAACCGTTGACGGCGATGCTCGCCTCGCGCTGAGCGAAGTGAACCCCGGCATCCGCGGTTATGAAGACTTTCTGCGCAACCGCGGCATCCAGTCTGTCCTCGAAACGTCTGGTCCCGGCGCGGTCGTTCAACAAGGACCCGCGCCGTGGTACAGGGCCACGTACTATACCGCGCGTCTACGTCATGCGCAGGCGCGGCGTCTTACAGAGGCAATGCCTCCATCCATCCTGCCGTTCATCTATGCCGTGTGGTTGGGCCAACAGAGCGCGCTCGACCGGGATGAATATCGCGCCTACGTCGGGTCAGGCACAGCGCACATTCTTTCAGTCTCCGGTGTCCACGCCGCGCTGATTTTCCTTACCCTGAATTTTGCATTGCGCGTTCTGCACGTGCCGCGCCGCAGACGCTCGATAGCCTGTATGCTCGGCGTAATCACTTTTGCGCTGGTCGCTGGCGCGAGTATCCCCGCAATGCGCGCCGCGGCGATGGTCTGCCTGTATTTATCCGCCGATCTGCTCGACCGCGAGCCAGACGCGCCGACCGCGCTCAGCATTGCCGGCATCGCCTTTATCCTCTGGAATCCCCACGTCATATTCGACGTAGGCTTCCAGTTGTCGTTCACATGCATTGCGTCAATCCTTGTCTTTGCGCCACTGTTCATGACAGGACTAGCGCGCATCCATCGCTGGCTGCGTCCCAGCATTGCGACCTCGCTCGCCGTGCAAATTCTGCCCGCGCCCATCGTTGCGGCGAGTTTTCACGTGTTCGCGTTCACGGGCATGCTTGCGAATTTGGTGGTGATACCGCTTCTCGCGGTTGTCCTCTGGCTGTGCTTTGCAACTTCGCTACTGTCATTCGTCTGGATGCCGCTTGCGCGCATCGCCGGCTATGCGGTCGTGCTCCCGGTCACGTTGATTCGTGGCGTGGCCGCGCTTGCATCGTCGCTGGATTTCTTGACGCTGGCGCTGGTGACACCAACCGGCGCCGCATTTACGCTGTACTGGCTTGCCGCTGGATTCTTGAGCCTGCTCTACTTTGTGAGAAAAGAACGGCGTAAAACCGTCATCCGCGCCGCATGCGCTGCGTTCGTTTTGTCGATGATCGCCTGGAACTTCCGGTTTCACGAACCCGAAGTCGTGTTCATGGACGTTGGGCACGGCGATGCCGCGTTCGTGCGAACTACATCAGGCCAAACAATGTTGATAGACGGCGGCAACGCATCGGACAAATACGATTACGGCGAGCGCGTCGTCGCGCCATTTCTGTGGGCGCGCGGCATCACGCGCCTGGACGTGGTTATCGCATCACATTCAGACCGCGACCACATGGGCGGGTTGCTATACATCGTAGATGCCATCGACATTGGCACACTGATTCTCAGCGAAGACGACGATGAGCGTCCGCTCGAAACGCAATTGCTTGCGCAATGTTCCGCGCGCGGCGTCCCGGTACTGCGCGTAAAACGCGGCGAGACCATCACCATCGGGGAGACAGCGATTGACGTGTTGCACCCGCCGCGCGATCTGCCGGAACAAACTGAACCAAATGATCGCAGCCTGGTGCTGCGCGTCCTGTTCGGTCCGCACGCATTTCTGTTCACCGGCGATATTGAGAAAGCGGCGGAAAGACAGCTTGATCCGGATACCCTGCGGTCCACTGTGTTGAAAGTCCCCCATCATGGCGCAGACACCTCGAGCACCATCGCATTCATTAACGCCGTGCAACCGGATTACGCAGTCATCTCGACGGGCCCGCGCGGCCGGCAAGTGATGGACGCTGAAATTGTCGACCGCTATGAAGCGCATAAAATCCCCGTACTCCGCACAGATCGCGTTGGAGCCATCCGGTTCAGCCTGCGTGGCGGCACGCTTCACGTCGAAGGCGAACGCATTAACCGGCACTTTCCAATCGATTACTGATCATTGGACACCAAAACCACGTTCAAACAAGAAGCCTATCAGGACTGCTACGGCCCCTAAGGCGCCGCTTTGGCTGTTTATCACAGATGGTCTGCCCCTCAACACGTGCGCGCACCAAGCCGTCGCCTCTAAACAGCCAAAGCAGTGTCTGCGCTACCCGCTCCGCCACCGCAGTCCGAATAGCCCTCTGTCCAAAGTGGCCCTCCACCCAAAACCACGCTCTATCAAGAAGCCTATTTGGACTGCGGCGGCCCCTAAGGCGCCGCTTTGGCTGTTCATCACGGACAATCTACCCTTGCCGTGCATGGTCAAATCCTCGAATAACAGCAACCCAAAGCGGTAGCTCCGTCCGAAGCGGACTCCGCTACCGCACTCCAAGGCGTCCTAAAATGGGAATTGATGTGTCTGCACGCTACGATGTTGCGCCATGAACGAAGATTCTTCATCAGATTTCCTTATCGCGCGGATGCGTGCTTTGCATCCGCATCTCGAACAGTTATATGCGCGATGGACGCGTCAAAAATACATCGCGCCAGATCCGCTGCAATTTCTGTCGGCCTATCCTGACCCCGAAGACCGGGAGTTGGTGGGATTGATCGCATCCAGTCTCGCATTCGGCAATGTGCAACAGATCGTGCGTAGTATTGGAAGCGTCCTGGATGCGTTGCCACGACCGGCAATGTGGATCGACACGGCGACTCCGCGGCAAGTGCGCGCGTCGTTTGCCGGGTTCCGGCACCGATACGCTACCGGCGCGGAACTCAGCGCGATGTTGCTGGGCGCAAAACGGATTCGCGAAGAATACGGGAGCGTTGGCGGAGGGTTTTGCGCCTGCATGAGTGGTGATACGGACGAGACAGCGCGCGAGGACGCGCGCCCTCCCCGGTGTCGGGCGCGCACGAATAATGATGCGGATATTTCCGGTGCGCTGGGACGTTTCGTTACTTTGATCAATGGTGGTGCGCGCAAGAACTATCTGGTGCCGGAACCCGCGCTTGGAAGCGCGTGCAAGCGGCTGCATTTGTATCTGCGCTGGATGGTGCGGGAAGACGAAGTCGACCCCGGTGGCTGGGATTTTGTGCCGCGGCGCATGTTGCTCATGCCTGTGGACACACACGTCCACCGTATCGCGAAGGCGTTGGGCATCACTGCGCGTTGTGCGGCGGACCTGCGCATGTCGCGCGAGATCACCGCGGCGTTTCGCATTATCGCGCCAGACGACCCTGTGCGTTACGATTTCGCATTAACGCGACTCGGCATTCGTAGTGACGCGGACAGCGAATACTTTTTGAAGATGTGCGGCCGATGTGGCGTCAAGTAGCGGTCCAAGCCTTGGACTGCGGTAGCGAAGTCCGCTTCGGACGCAGCTACCGCTTTCAATTCGGATTGCAAGTAGTCTCGACCGGTACAACAACCCGCTGCCCACTCGAAGTAAAAGCGGCAGCTAGCGTTCCCGTACTCCATACCTATCATCTTCAAAGCCAATTCTGTCTCGAATCACATAAAGCGGGCGCTGTTGCGCTTCGATATAGGTGCGGCCAACGTACTCGCCGACGATGCCGAGGAGAATGCATTGCGCGCCGCCAAAGAGCCAGAGGCCGGCAACGGCTAGTGCAAGAAGATTCACCGGCTTACCGGCGAATATCGGCGCGATGATGGCGGCGCACGCGATCAATGCGAACAGCATGGCCAGGGCGCCCAAACCAAAGGCAACGCGCAGGGGAACGAGGGAAAACCCTGTGATGCTCATAATCGCGAGGCGCAAGCTCGCGCGGAACGTATACTTTGTCACGCCGGCATGGCGTTTGGCGTGAACGTAGTCAACTGTGGTTTGGCGAAAACCCGGCCAGGACGTCAACGTGCGCACCAGCCGGTGCAATTGCGGACATGCGCAAAATACATCCGCGACTTTCCGATCGATCAAGCGGAATTCGCCGGTGTCCATCGGCATTTCCCAACCAACAAGCAGCCGCATCACGCGGTACCAAATATAAGCGCTCATCCGCTTCGACCATGGGTCCGCCTCACGGTTGCTGCGTCGTCCGCCAATCACCTCATAGCCTTCTTTCCACTTCGCGATCAGCGCGGGGATGATTTCCGGCGGGTCCTGTCCGTCCGCGTCCATCACGACAACGGCGTCGCCGCTGGCGGCCTGAATGCCAGCGCTCAATGCCGGCGCTTGGCCGAAGTTGCGGGAAAGGAAAATGCCTTTGACGCGCGAATCTTCAGCGTGCAATCTCTCAAGTAGCGCGCGCGTCTTGTCCGTGCTGCCGTCATCGACGATGATGAGTTCGAGCGATTCGTCAAGTGTCGCGAATACTGCATCGAGATGTTCGTAGAGGAATCGCAGGTTCGGTTCCTCGTTGTACGCGGGCACGACGACGGAAACGAGCAACGCCGGCTTTCGCGACGGGCGCGAGGACTTTTTACGTGCGGCGGGCAACGATGTGAAAGCTCCAATAGTCGTCATGCTCGGCGTTGTACTCGAGAATTTCCATTCCGCAGCCTTTGAGAAATGGAATCAGTACCTGCCACGTTGGCGACCATTTATGCGTGCCGCCGACCCAAGGCGCGCCGGGTCGCCACAATGCGCAGGATTCATGCGGCAGATAAATAAACAGTATACCGCCGGGTTTCAGTTTGCCAATCCACAGGCGGAGGGCGTCCTGCCAGCGCGCAAGGTGTTCGAGACAATGCGAGCTAAAGACGTAGTCCAGGCTGCTTTCCGCAATGCGGACCAGCGCGTACGCGTTCTCGCCGATGGCATCGTCTATCGGGATTGCGCCGGGAAAAGGCCACTGATTCGCGCCGATATCGATGCCCGCGCCGGCGCAATAGCGTGTGGCTGTATCAAGAATATGCGCGGACGCATTACCGTGCGTGATGATATCCGGATAAATCTCTCCGCGATAGACGTGAAAAATTTCGCCACCGCGCACAATCCTTTTTACCTGTGACCGTGTGAACAGGCATACGACCGCGGGCAGAATTTCGTCGGGGTGCCGCACGGCGCGGCGCATCATTGCAGCGAGACGCACGTCACACTGCTATCGGCGGCCCGACGATGTCGAGGCCGTGCCGTTGCGCAATAGGCATGAGCTGATCTGTGGAAGGCATGCCGTGTTTGCACAGCGCGTCGACATCCCGGAAAAACGCCTCGAATCCGCCCGGATTGGTCACGATCAGCAGTTTGCCCGGAGAATCCCCCGCATTCATGTAGGCATGCGCGACGCCTCGCGGAAAATGGGCAATTTGCCCCGGCTTCGCCTGATAAATGGTGTCTTCTATCTGAACGCGGTATTCACCTTCGATCACGAGGAAGGTTTCATCTTCGTTTGCATGCGCGTGCATGGGCGGGCCGACACGTGGCGGGTCCTCGCTCATGAACACCGACAACGCGCCGCCCGATTCGGCCGCGGACAGTTTTACACGAATCGTAATGCCGAGCACATTTAATATTTCGCCTTCGTTATACTGGCGCACGATAGGCTTCAGGCCATCGGGTTGCGAATGGTCCACTGTGGCAATATCCACGCCCGGCGGAACGAACTCGATGCCGAACTCGGCCCCGCGCGCAATCATCCCCGCCACATCCGGCGGACCCGTAGACACTGGCGGTTCGCCCAGGTGCGTCGCTGCCTCGCTGAACGGTTGAAGATACTCGTCGAAGCCACTCGGCGCCACGATGACATTGAAATGTCCCCACGGGTTCTGCACCGCAAACCGGTGCGGGATTCCGCGCGGCAAGAACGCAAACGAGCCGACGTCGCAAAGCGAAATCTCGCCAGCGACCTGAAACTCCGATGACCCGTTCAACACAACAAACAATTCATGTTCGCGGTGGTGAATGTGCGGCGGCGGCTCGGTGCCCCGGCGCTTGTAAATGTCTACGAAGGCGATCCTGCCACCTGTATCTTCCGTGCGAAGCGGGTAGCTATAGCGCGAACCTTGAAACCAGGTGGCGTTCGAAATGTCAACGGTACGAAGAAGTGCCTGCGTCATGCCTGATTTCGTTGCCTTTCTATGTAGCCCCGGGGAGGCCGGTTGACTCGAATAAGTTGACCTTTCAATTCCAAAACGGACCGGATCGCATCGTCAATCCGCCCTGCCATCCCAGAAGTATCGGCGTCCTGCGAGCATACAATAATTCCGGCATGATCGCTCGATATTTGGTGCAGACGAACAAAATGCCACCGATTCAACGTCAGAACCGCTCTCCGATCAGCGGTGGCTTTGGCCAAAACGGTTTCATCAGATCGTCCGACCCCCGCAAATCCCCAATCTTGGATTGTTAAGACATCATGCCCAAAATTGCGAAGTAGGATTGTTGTCGGGGCGGGAAAATTCTCATCGACGAATAAACGCGCCAATCAAGCGTCCTCGTTCCGGCGAATTTGCCCGTCTATCTCATCGTGGTAGGCATCCGCATATGCCCAGGCATGAAGCAGGTCTTCCGGGCGAAGCGTTGGATACATCTGAAGGATTTCCGCTTCTTCCTTACCAAGTCTTCGCCATTGTTCCAGCGCCCAAACAGGAATTCGCGTGCGTACGATACAGGCATCACCCCCGCAAATTCCCGGCGTGGATTCGACGCCAGGAAAGCCGTTAACCAGTTCCTGCGTAACTACCCGGAGCAGATCAGTTTTTTCAGCTTCGCTGAGAGTCGATATAAAAGAGCGAATCTGTTCAATGGGTACCATAGAATAATCTTTGCACATCACTTGGAGCGGGTGCAATGCCTTGACTTGACACACGCTGCTCCGTATCGTTTGGGTTCCCGCCGGAGTCTGGGATAATAAAGTTCGGGGTTTCGCGTGGCGGGCACCGAAATGTGGGAGGCGCATGAGCAGCATCGGCACGGCGACGCGTCCGTTGCGCGTGGCGATTGTGGGAAGCGGGCCGAGCGGTTTCTACGCCGCGGAGGCGCTGCTAAAGGCCGGCCTCGTGGCGCAGGTTGACATGTTCGACCGGTTGCCAACGCCTTTTGGCCTCGTACGCGGTGGCGTCGCGCCCGATCATCCGAAGATCAAAAGCGTCACGAAGGTGTACGACAAGATCGCCGCACACGAACGGTTCGCATTTCTGGGAAACGTCACCATTGGGCGCGACCTTTCAATTGTCGAGTTGCAACGTTTCTACGACGCCATCGTGCTGGCGTGTGGCGCGGAAACCGATAATCGGCTTGGCATACCGGGCGAAGATTTACCCGGCAGCCACACCGCGACCGAATTTGTAGGCTGGTATAACGGACATCCCGATTATCGCGATCGCGTGTTCGATTTATCCCAGGAAGTCGCGGTTGTGATCGGCCAGGGAAACGTCGCAATGGACGTCAGTCGCATTCTCGCGAAGACTGCGGACGAATTGCGCGCGACGGACATTGCGGCGTACGCGCTGGATGCGCTGTCCGAAAGCAAGGTCCGGGAGATTCACCTGATTGGCCGGCGCGGACCGGTCCAGGCCAAGTT